>JBMOMO010000350.1:14444-35734 GCA_049324135.1 Chloroflexota bacterium | reverse complement strand
ATACAAGTTCTGGGGATGTGGCCCCAGGCAACCTATCATCAGGAGTTGAGCATGGCAAGAAGACTGTACCCAACCGATGTCCTCGAACAAGCCCAAACCGTCCTCGACGCATGGAAGCAGATCAAAGCGGATATGTCCTTCGGCGATCTGACATTACCCATGCTGTCCGCCGACATCTCCCAAGCCGATTCCGTTATGGCAAAGATCACCAACCTGGAGACCCAACTGACCAACCTGCGCAACCAGCGCGACGCGCTTTACCAGGGCCTCTGGGACAAGGTCAAACGGGCGCGCGCGGGGATCAAAGCCAATTACGGCGATGACTCTTCGCAATATGAAATGGTGGGAGGCACGCGGCTCAGCGAGCGCAAGTCCCCCACCCGCAAGCCAACCGCTACAGGGTAACTGGTCAGAATAAAAGAGGGAGACCGGCGAAGTAGTCGAAATCTTGTCGAAACCCTGCGAAGGGAAAGCCGCATAAGCGCAGCATCCCTGTAGGACGCCGGTAAATCTTGCCCTGAGCGTGTCGAAGGGATAGGGAATTGACCCTATTGTGACTACGGGGAGGGAGAGGTAGAACCTCTCCCTTACCCTCTGCGCCCCGTGCAAAATTTTCAGACCTTGAAATAGCATGACTTCCGTGCTATCATCTGGCTATGATTCAATCCTTCAAAAACGCAGGCACGGAAGATATATTCAATGGCGAAAATACCAAAGCGGCTAGAAGTATTTGTCCCAATAATGTTTGGAAAGTAGCCTCCCGAAAACTTGACCAACTTGATTCTGTTTCTGTGTTAGCCGAGTTGAAAATTCCTCCCAAGAATCGGCTTGAAGCGTTGTCAGGTGATAGAAAAGGTCAATACAGCATCCGAATCAATGACCAGTATCGTATTTGTTTTATCTGGACAGAAAAGGGACCTGACCAAGTTGAAATTGTAGATTACCACTAACAGCAGGAGATAAAAATGGTTCGTATTCCTACTCACCGCCCGCCCACACACCCTGGCGAAATGCTTTTGGAAGAATTCCTTGACCCAATGGGAATTACCCAAAAAGAATTAGCCGATAATATTCTTGTTCCTTACCAGCGCGTAAATGAAATTATCAACGGACGCAGGGGTATCACACCTAGCACGGCTTTGCGTTTGGCAAAGTTTTTCAATATGTCCGCTGATTTTTGGATGAGTTTACAGCTACGCTGGGACTTGTATTTTGCCCAACAGGATGAAATGAAAGTCTTGGATTCCATTCATCCGTATTCAGTCGTTGCGTAAAAGGCAGGCGGTCAGGCCCCCCACGCTGCGCTCGGGGCAGGCAGGGCGGCGCGGCGCAGGCGGCGACTTACCCGTGCTATAATCACCCTATCGTCCTCTGGGTTCGGGCAGCGGAAAAGTCCCCAGAATGGGGAAAGTCCCCAGAATGGGGAAAGTCCCCAGTATGGGGAAAGTCCCCAGTATGGGGAAAGTCCCCAGTATGGGGATGAATTCCGCGTTACAGATAGCAGGTGAAACGATGAGCGAGTTACCGATCTACAACTGTCACATCCACACCTTTACCACCCGGCACGTCCCGCGCTATTTCGTCAGCATCCAACTCGGCCTGTTCCTGGGGCGCATGGTCAGCGCGCTCATGCGCTGGAACTGGTTTGCCCGTTCCCTGATCCTGTTGACCAAACGCCTCAACCCCAGATTGAACGACGCCCTGGAGCGCCAGGGACGCTTCCTGCAGACCGGCAACCTGGCCTCGCAGGAGAAGGTCTTCCGGCAGATCGAAAAGCAATACCCCAACGACGCCGCCTTCGTGGTCTTGCCGATGGACATGCAGTTCATCGGCGCGGGCGATCCTTTCGACCTGTTCGACCAACAGCACCAGGAACTGCTGGCCCTGGCCTACCAGTCCGAATTCAAGGGACGCATCATCCCTTTCATGGCCGTGGACCCGCGCCGGGAGGATATCGTCAAAATAGCGGACCAGGGCCTGGGCGAGGGCAAGTTCCGTGGCATCAAGATCTATCCCAACCTGGGATACAGCCCCAGCGACCCGACCTTGCTGAAGGTCTATAAAATCTGCGAAGGGCGCGGCTGCCCCGTGCTGGCGCACTGCTCCCCCGGCGGCGTGTGGGCGCGCGGCATGACCGAAAAGCAGCGCCGCAGGTTCGCGCACCCCAAGAACTACGCCGCGATCCTCAAGGCCTTTCCCGACCTGCGCCTGTGCCTGGGACACTTCGGCGGCGCGGAGGAATGGGCCAAGCACCTGAAAAGCCGCCGCGAATCGAGCGGGCCGTACCGCACCTGGGTGCGCTGGATCTCCGATATGATCGCTTCGGGAGACTACCCCAACCTGTACGCCGACATCTCCTACACCGCCTTCGTCCCGCGCGTGAAAGGCCTGTACATAGACCTGGTGGACTACCTGAAGGTGATGCTCACGAACGAGAAAATCCGCGCGCACGTCCTGTTCGGCAGCGACTACTACATGGTCGAGCGCGAAGAGATGAGCGAGAAAGAAGCCTCCGTCCTCCTGCGCAGCCGCTTGGGAGAAGACCTGTACTTCCAGATCGCGCACCACAACCCCCGCAAATACCTGTTCGACGTTTCCCCATAAACAGATCGTCCCGCCGTGAAGCGCCCTGTAAGGGAAGGGTTGGGCAGCCTTCCCTGTCCCGTCCGGGCCAGGACGAGGCGGGACGATGCTTCTTTAATACTTCTCCTTCAACATCCTGACCGGCAGAACCAACCGCCCCTCCTGCGCCTCTCCCAAAACCAGCGCCTCGTCCGGCTTGTGCGCCGCCAGCCAGGCCGTGTATGCCGCCGCCAGCGCGTCCAGGTGTTCGGGCGGGTAGACCAGTTCCAGCGGCAGGATGCCCTTCTTCAACTTGAAGCGCGTGATCTCCTCGAAGAAATCCATCGGGTCTTTGATGCGCAGCCCGCGCTCGTGCAGGATCAACTGTCGCTGCAAGCGTCCCTCCAGCGTGGGCTTGGGGAAGGGCGCCTGTTCGAGCAGCGCGCAAAAGCAGGCGTGGGGATTGGTCTCCAGCCACTGGTGCGCCGCCTCGTCTGCCCGGTATGGCTGGAAGCCCATCTTCGACAACCGGCGGTACAACGCGAACCCCGCCTGTGTCCAGGCTGCGCAGGACTCCTCGCGGGCGGGCGTGCCGCTCACCGAGATGCCGCGCGCGCGCAGGTCGTACTCCACCAGGCGCATGTCCACCCCGCGCAAGGCGTGGCCGGGCGCCAGGCTCTGCCCTTCGAGTTTCTTCCGCAGCAAGCCGGTGTTCACATGCGACGGCGCATTGACCGCCGCCACCGCCGCCCGCTGGCCGCCCAGGAAGGCCGTCAGGTCGTCGGCGTCCGCATCGGAGAGGGCCAGCAGGTTCAGGTCCCGGTCGAGCGCGGCGTAGGCAAAATCCTTGTGCGCGGAAGCCGGGTCGATCCCAACATAGACTGAGTCGCTGAAAAACATAGTAAGATATAGCCTCGAAAAACAATCTGTAGACTGTGCGTCCAGACGCACCGACAATTCGCCCGCAGTTGAACTGCAGGCGGAACCGAGCAAGCCCTGATAAAAGTGTAGCCTAAAAAAGGAAGTTATGCAACTCATTCGACGCCGCGCGCTCTATATTTTCATCCTGGTTGCCGGGCTGGCGTGGATCTTTGCCAGCGCCGACCGCAGCGGCGCCTCCACCGCCGGGCAGATCCCCGCGCCGCGCCAGGGCTTCCTGGCGCCGGACTTCACGCTGCAAACCACCACAGGCGAAAGCATCCGCCTGTCCGACCTGCGCGGGCAGGCCGTGCTGGTCAACCTGTGGGCTACCTGGTGCCCGCCCTGCCGCGCCGAAATGCCCGCCATCCAAAAAATGTACGATGAATACAAAGGCCAGGGCTTCACCGTGCTGGCCCTCGACATGACCTACCAGGACGACCCCGCCGCCGTGGCGCCCTTCGTCCAGGAATACGGCCTGACCTTCCCGGTGCTGCTCGAACCCAGCGGCGCTGTTGCCAGGCTGTACGAACTGCGCTCCCTGCCGTCATCTTTCTTCATTGACCGGCAAGGCGTCATCCGGGAAGTCGTCATCGGCGGCCCGATGGCCGAGGCCCTGCTGCGCACGCGCATCGAAGCCCTGTTGAAGTAAGGCGGCTCCCTTTCATCTGCAACTATGCTCACACTCTTCCGCAACCTCTTCTCCCCCCCGCGCGACCTGATCCTGGTCGTGGCCGCCATCTGGCTTGGCTCGTGGCTGGCAGAAAAACGCGCCGGCCGGCATGGCGTGAACCCCAACGACCTGAACAACCTCACCTTCTACCCGCTGCTCGGCTACGTCCTGGGCGGGCGCATCCTGTTCGCGCTCGAAAACCTGCCTGCCTTCCTGGCCGACCCGCGCAGCCTGGTCTCGCTCAACCTCGACCTGTTCGACCCGCTCGGCGGGCTGGCTGTGGCGCTCGTGGTCGGGCTCGCCTACGGGGGGCGGAAGGGCCTGTCGCTATGGCCCACGCTGGACGCGCTCACCCCGCTCCTGGCCGTTTTCGCGGTCGGACTGGCGCTGGCGCACCTGGCTTCCGGCAGCGCCTTTGGGATGGAAACCAGCCTGCCGTGGGGGATGGACTTGTGGGGAGCGACGCGCCATCCCTCCCAAACCTACGCACTGCTCGCCTCGCTCCTGACCCTGGGCCTGGTCCTGTTCCAAAAAGCGGATTCCCGCCCCGGGCTGCCCTTCCTCACCTTTGCGGCGCTCACCAGCGGCTGGACGCTCTTCCTGGAGGCCTTCCGCGGCGACAGCACGCTGGTCCTTGGCGGGCTGCGGCTGGCGCAGGCGCTGGCCTGGGGCGCGCTGGCGGCGGCTTTCTTCCTGCTGGACAGGACTTTCAAAGATGGATAAGATCATCATCAAAGACCTGCGCGCGCACGGCATTCTCGGCGTCTACCCGCGCGAGCGCCAGGCGCCGCAAGATATTCTCATCAACCTCACAGTCTACGCCGACACGTCCCGCGCCGCGCAAAGCGACGATATCGCCGACTGCGTGGACTACGATGCGCTGGCGAAAAAGGTCAAGGCGCACGCCGAGAGCGCCGCGCGTCTCACCGTGGAAGCGCTGGCGAATGACATTGCCAAACTATGCTTGCAAGAACGTGGGGTGAAAAACGTTTGTGTAAGGGTCGAAAAGCCGGACGCAGTGGCCGAGGCGGCCTCGGCAGGCGTGGAAATAGAGCGCGGCCGGGAATAGCAAAAGCGCTACACACCCTCCCGGAGGCGCATAGCGCTCTTTTTTTAACGGGATCAGGCCGGGGGTTGTCCTGAAGCGGTCGAAGGATCGGGACGAAGCGCGCCTCGGCTCAGTCCGCTTAGATTTGCAACGGTTTTGCGCCGCGCGAGATGTTGTCCAGGAATTCCTGGCGGGTGGCCAGGTTGGCGCGGAATGCGCCGTGCATGGCCGAGGTGGTCATGCGGGCATCGTGCTTCTTGACGCCGCGCATCATCGAGCATAGGTGCAGCCCTTCCACCACCACCGCCACGCCCTGCGGCTTGAGCAGGTCGCGGATGAAGTCGGCGATCTGGCGCGTCATGCGTTCCTGCACTTGCAGGCGGCGGGCGTACATGTCCACGATGCGGGGAATCTTCGAGAGGCCGATCACCTTGCCGTCGGGGATGTAAGCCACATGCACCCGCCCGATGATGGGCAGGATGTGATGTTCACACAGGCTGTAGAATTCGATGTCGCGCACCAACACCATCTCATCATACTTAATGTCGAAGAGAGCGCCATTGATCATGGTCTGTGGGTCGACGTGATAGCCAGACAATAATTCTACGTACATGCGCGCCACGCGCCGGGGCGTGAATTTCAACCCTTCGCGTTCAGGATCCTCCCCCACTGCTTTCAACATTTGCAACACTGCGTTTTCCAGGGCTTGTCCCGTGACCTTTTCCTCCTCGCTATTATCCTCGGTCAGGTTATCATCGAAATCAAGCAATTCTTCCATTACAACTCCGTAAAAACTGGCCCAGCACAGGCGGCCGGGCCAGTTGGTTTGTACACGAGGCCTGGGCGCTAACCGACTTCCGGTTCGATCAAGCCATAAGTTCCATTGCGACGGCGATAGAGCACTTTGATCTTATTGGCTTCCGCATCGAAGAAGATGAAGAAATTATCGTGACCAAGCAGTCTCATCTGCTCGATGGCCTCGGCTTCGTTCATGGGGAGCAGGGCAAATTTTTTGCGGCGGATGATGACCGGCTCTTCCTCGGCTTCCACTTCGATTTCCGGCGCTTCCACCACCTCGGCCGCCGAACGGCCGTCCCCGCGCCCGCGATAATGTTTGCCTTTGTAGCGGTCAACCTGGCGCTGCAACTTATCGAGAGCGGTATCGAAAGCGGCAAACACATCGTCCGCGCGCTCTTCCGAACGCAAAAGCAGGTTCTTTCCGCGCACTGTGATCTGCGCCACATGCCTGTCCGCGGCGCTGCGGGCCGACTTTTCGAGGGTCAGTTCAACCCGCGTCTCCTCGATGGCCGGCAAGAAACGGTCCAACTTACTTGCCTTCTTGGTCACATAGTCATTGATTCGGTCGGTCACTTCCATATTTCGCGCCTGGATTTCCAATTCGGGTGACATAGAACCTCCTCAGATTAAATTTATGGACGCCCACAACCGGGCGAAACCATTACACAACAGATAAACTATGATGGGGCAGCGCACGGGCGATTGTGACAGCAAAAACTCCATCCGCCCCACAAGCATACAACGCATCTGCCGCGGACGACAAAGTTGCTCCCGTTGTCGAGACATCATCCACCAAAAGCAACGTGCGTCCGCGCACACGAGCGGAGGCCAGGAAGGCGTCCTGCACGTTTTCCTGGCGCTGCTCCGCGGTCAACCCCACCTGCGAACGGGTTTCCCGCGCGCGAGCCAATGCGCCTGGAAAGTAATCCACATCCAGGAGCGACGAAAGCGGCATGGCTAACATGGCAACCTGATTATACCCTCGTTCCCTCAGCCTGGTCTTTCCCAGGGGAATGGGGATCACTGCGTCGAACGGCCAACGCAAACCCGAAACAAAGGGCGCCATTTGGGCGGCCAGGGCTTCACCCAGTCCCCTATCCCGGCGGTATTTCAAACGATGCAACGCCGTCTGTACCGGTTTTTCGAATACCGCCCAAGAGCGCAGGGCCGTGTAAGCGGGTCGCTCCTGCGCGCAACGTGAACACAACCCGTTATGGGTCACCGGCAAACCGCACACATCACAAACCGGGTCCCGAACCGGCTGGACTTTGTCCTGGCAATCTGCGCACCAACGCGTTCCTGTTTTACCGCATCCCCCGCAAACAGGCGGGAAAAGCAAATCCAGCGCGGCGAAAAAGCCTGTCAGAGCCTGGGCTTTCCACTTATTCTTTTTCGCAAACCTAAAGTTCGCCATTAAATGTCTTCAAAATACGGAAACCTGCCGGGACCAACAAGATAATCATGATCGAGGGGAAGATCAGCAGTCCCATCGGGAGCAACATTTTGATCGGCGCCTTGTGCGCTTCTTCTTCGGCGCGCTGCCTGCGCTTCATGCGCATCTGGTCAGATTGGATGCGCAACACTTTTGCCAGGCTGACGCCAAGCATTTCGCTCTGGATCACCGCCGCCACGAAACTGGTCATTTCGCCCAGGCCGATCCGATCTGCCATATCACGCAACGCCTCGCGGCGGGTCTTCCCCAATTGAACCTCCCGGATGGCGCGGGATAACGCAAGCGAGAGTTGGTTTTCCCATTTTTCAGCCACTTTTGACATAGCCGCATCGAATCCCAGGCCAGCCTCTACGCAGATCGTCAGCAAGTCCAAGGCGTCGGGCATGGCTTTGCGAATTTCCTTTTGCCGGCCGTTGATCTTACTCTGGAGCCACAGTTGAGGAAAGGCAAAGCCCAGGACGGTAAAAAGCAAGACGACCAAAACAATTGCGCCCAGGCCCCACGTGCGGGGAGAGAAAATGAAGATGAGGGACAGGAAACCGCCGAACAAGGCGGCAACAACAAAGCGCGACGCCAGGAAAGTAGAGGCGTCCATGCGGATCGGGTTGCCAGCCAATTCCAATTTCTTGTTGGTATCTTCTACTGCTTTTTGCGGCGTAAAGCGCGAAGAGAATTCACCGACGCCTTGGAGGAATGGAACGATCACGCGCTCGCTAAAAGGCTGGGACAGTTCCAATTCTTCGAGGGAAACAAGGTCGCCCCGCTCGGCAAACTCCGACAAGCGCGCCATCAAAGGGTCCTCGTCGCGTTTGTTTGCGGCCGCCCTTGACCCAACAACGACAAGCGCAATGGCGCCGACGACAAGCACCGCCCCAACAATCACCATGATCAGGATTCGAATAGTACCTTCATCCATAATTACACCTCGATATCTGCAATTTTCATCATTGCGAAGTACCCGGAAATAATCATGATGACAATTACAGCAATAGCGCTCCAACCACAGATCGGCCCATTGTCGAAAAACGACATCAGGTAATCCCGATTGAGAAACCACAACATCAACGCCAGGCCTGCCGGGATTAAAGCCAGCAACGTACCAGAAGCGCGCACCTGGGCCGTCATAACGCGGATCTCGCCTTTGATACGAACACGCTCACGAATTGTAAAAGAAATAATATCCAATATCTCGGACAGGTTGCCGCCGACTTCACGCTGCACGTTGATCGCGGTCACCACAAAGTCCAGGTCGGGGCTTGGGATACGCCGCAGCAGGTTATTCAACGCAGCTTCCATCGTAATGCCTAACTGCATCTCTTGTACCACCCGGCGGAATTCATCATTCATGGGCGTAGGCATTTCTTTGCTCACCGCTTCCATCGCCTGCATGGTCGAATACCCCGCGCGCAAACCATTTACCATCAAGTTCAACATATCGGATAATTGTTCATCGAAACGCCGCAGGCGTACACCCTGCTGCCGCTTGACGTAAAAACGGGGAGCAAACGCCCCAAGTACCGCGCCGATAGTAAATGACGCCCAATGGGCTCCGCCCAAAAAACCAAAAATGAGCGCGCCGCCAACTATCGCAATAACATATAATGCGAAATATTCTGCAACTTTGAGTTTCAAATCGGCGCGCGCCAATTCCCTGGCAATGCGATCGCCAAAAGAAGATTTTTCCACCCTCTTGTTGAGCCAATCCGTTAGCGCAGCGCGGTCTTCCGCCTTTTCGACGATTGGCTTCCCTTCATCCAGGTACGTTTTAAGGCGCTGCTCCACCATGGAGCGTTCACTGCTGATCGAAACAATGACCCCGATGATCAACAGAATCACAACCAGGACCCCGCCAACGATCAAGATTGTGTTGAGAAATGGGCCTACATCCATCATTCAAACATCAACAAATAAACGCTGGTAAAGCAAAGGACATTAATAGCGGCGTCTATCGCCAATCCCAAAGATCGAAGGCGGGAGGTGAATGCCAGAAGCCTCGATCTTATCCATGAATTTTGGCCGCAGGCCTGTAGGACGCAGGCGGCCAACGATCTTACCGTCTTCGATGCCGCTCTGCTCGAAGGAGAAAATATCGGTCATTGTGATCACATCGCCTTCCATGCCGCTGATCTCGGTAATATAGACCACTTTCCTGGTGCCATCGCGCATACGCTCTTGATGCACAATCAAGTCAATTGCCGACGAAACCTGTTCACGGATCGCGCGCACCGGCAACTCCATACCGGCCATCATGGTCATGGTCTCGAGACGCGACAAGGTATCGCGCGGGCCGTTGGAGTGCAACGTGGTCATCGATCCGTCATGGCCGGTGTTCATGGCCTGGAGCATATCCAGTGCAGCCTCGTCGCGGATCTCACCGACAATGATGCGCTCAGGGCGCATACGCAAGCAGTTGATGACAAGTTGCCGGATCGTGACCTCGCCGCGGCCTTCGATATTGGGCGGGCGCGATTCGAGGGTCACCACATGCTCCTGCCTCAACTGCAACTCCGCTGCGTTTTCCACCGTGATGATACGTTCGTCGCCCGGGATGAAACTGGAAAGGATGTTCAACAAAGTGGTCTTTCCAGAACCAGTACCGCCGGAAATAACAACGTTCAAGCGAGACTCTACACAAGCCTTCAGGAATTGCAACGACTCGGGGGTAATCGTTCCGAACTGGATCAGTTGTTCCAACGTGATCGGGTTCTTGGCAAACTTACGGATCGTCAAAACAGGCCCAACCAGGGAAATCGGGGGGATGACAGCATTGACACGAGAGCCGTCGTGCAGACGCGCATCCACATAGGGGCTGGCTTCGTCGATGCGACGGCCTAAGGGAGCGACAATCCGGTCGATGATGCGCATGACATGCTCGTTATTCTCGAAGGTCACTGGTACGCGATGCAATTTACCTTTACGTTCGATATAGATGTTCTTTGCGCCATTGACCATGATTTCCGTAATCGTCTCGTCTTCCAACAAAGGCTGCAACGGCCCCAGGCCCAAGATTTCAGCCGCAATCTGTTCGAATAAGCGCGCGCGTTCAGGACGGGAAAGGACAATATTTTCTTCGGACAGGATCTGCTCGAAAAGTTCCTGGATGGTACGCTTGACCTCCTCGGTTTTGGAGATGTCCATAGATGGGTCAAGTTCGGAAAGTAATTTATTCTGCACCCGCGTTTTCAAATCAAAGTATGTGCCAGCCTGCGGTGCAGTAATTGGGGCGCTGGTCCTGCGCGTCTGCAAAGAAGACAACCTTGACGCATCCCCTCCTCCGCCCTGCCCGGGTTGTTGAGGTTTCACGTCAGGAGTGGCGCCTTGACCTTGTTCGATACGTTTAAGAAGTGACATCAACTATCTCCTCTAACTGCTAACGCTTGACCGCTTCATCCTCTTGAGCCATTTCCTGGGCTTTCAATGATGCCTTTATGCTTTCTGCAAGCGAGAGGATACCCTTACCGGCGGGCTGCATCTTGTTCTCTATGATAAACGGGACGCCTCTATTCACAGCCGGGATCACGATACGCTCATCTAATGGGATAACAGCCACGATCGGCTGTTTCAGGTTGTCGCCAACCCGTTCGGGGGTAATGGCGATCCGTTTATCGAAACGGTTCATGGTGAACACGATGCGGTCACGTGTAATTCCAAGAGTCTGCAAAAGATCCAAAAAGAGGCGGGAATTCTTGATCGAGGGGATATCCTGCGTTGTCACAAGAACGATCACATCGCTCTTGTCAATGGCGCCCAGGGTTATATCGGTCAAAATAGGAGTCGTATCAATGATCACATACGCATAATGTCGTCGTAAATAATCAATCAATTTCGAAAATTGATCTCCAGATACCTTCTCTGCATACTCTGGCCTGGGAGGCGCTGCCAGGATATGAACGCCGGAAGAATGCGTTACCATGACACTTTCGACCACATCGAAATCCAACTCATCGATACGAGAAGCGAGATCAACTAAAGTATTCTTCCCCTGCTCATTGACAAAGATGGCTACGTCGCCATATTGTAAATTTCCATCTACCAGGACAACCCGCGTTTCACTGTTATTGAGCAACAAGGCAAGGTTTACCGCAATCGTCGTACAACCCGTCCCACCTTTTGGGCTATAGATTGTGACTATTTTGCCAGCAGTCAGGGAAGGTACCCCGCCTTTGGCTGCACCCGGAAGCATGGATGCAACGCGCGCCTGGTCGATTTTGGAACGTTCCTGGAATGACATCTCGCCTGCCCGACGGATGGCAGAAATCAGATCATCAGCCATAGGCGGCTTCGTCAAGAAGTCCCGGGCGCCAGCCAGCATGGCGCGCCTCATATAATTCTGTTCCCCCTGCACCGACAAAATCACAACTTGCACATGAGGCTGTTTGGCAAGAATTTGCTCTGTGGCAGCAATGCCGTCCAAATCGGGCATGTTGATATCCATCAACACCACATCAGGGTCCAACTCCTTCGAGAGTTGGACCCCTTCCCTGCCCGTTTTCGCCGCGCCCAAAACCTCTATGTCAGGCTCGAACTGCAACAACTTACGGACGTTTTCACGCGTTTCCGCAATGTCATCTACGATCAGTACCCGGATTTTCTTATCCGCAGCCATACCTATCCTGCTGCCCCTTTCTATTCGGCCGGCGGCGGAACGTCATTTTCAAGAACCGGCTCATTTAACTTGTCAATCCTGGGTTCAATGACATAAGGCAACTTCACCGGAATTGGGATGTTGTACTGGCTCAACAAGAATTGCAGGGTGGCCGCTTCGGTCGCCATCCTTGACTGGTCGCCCGCATTTCTCAAACTCAAAAACAACTGGGCGCTCGAATATACCAGGTAGGACAACGTAAGCGAATCCTGGGGAGATACGACCAGGGTAATAATATCCGGCGTTTGCGGGGCAGCAGCCTGTTGCTGGGCTTCTGCCGGTTGTTCTTGCGCGCCTTCCTGTCCAGCCCCCAAGGAAAAATTGCCCAGTTTCAAAACAGCAACGTCCTGCAAAAGCATCTGGCATACCAGGCGAGGGCGTTGCTCCTCCGCTGGTACGACATAGATTCCCTGCTGGAAAGACGGCTCTACTTCCGTGCGACCCTGGACAAGCGGCTGGTCCACCGTACCGGCGCCCAATGTAATACCGGGCATCTCATCCGGGGGCAGCCCGGACGGACCTCGCAAAGTAACCACCGTGTTCGGCGTCTTGGACTGGTAAGACGGATCTACATCCACGAACAAGAAACAGGCCGTCAGGTTCACTTTGGCGCCATCCGCCGTGCCATAGGCCACCGAAGACAAACGGGAGATCGGGATGGAGACCGCCGTCATACCGGGCGGAATGCGCGAAGCCCACGCTGGTCCGAAATCCACCGCGCCTTCAGACACCATGGAACGCGTGATCACTACGCCTTGTTCCAGAGGGTATTTGGCAACCTTTCCCACTAACTCTGACTCCTGCCCCACTGCAATCATGACTGTTAGCATGTTGCCCTGCGGTATCTCGATGACAGACAGGGCATCTTGAGTGATCTTCTCCCCTTGCGGAATCTCCTGGCCTGCAATATATATCTTTGCCATGCTCACCTGCTGCACTTCGTCCGGCGGCGGCTGGGTAAGGAACCAACGCGCAACAAGCGCTACTGCCACCAAACCAATGATCAATATCACAGCGATAATGATGAAAATACGTCCCCGACGCATAGTGACTCCTCTCGTGCAAGGATCGGCTTACACAACTTTATCATGCTGATTATACAGGAAAAATATCAAAATCATGCTGGTAAATAAGTAAGGCCTCACGCCTCAAGAATCCCGCCTGCCAAGCAAAGAAGAACGATAGATTTTGGCACGCCTATTTCCGGGCGGGCAGGGAAAATATCACCCGCGTACCTTTCCCGGCGGATGTTTCGATTTCAAAAGACCCGCCAAGCATTTCCACGCGTTCTTCGATCAATTTCAATCCCAGGCTTTTGCTCTGCTGGAGGGCGTCAAGATCAAAACCTTTACCGTTATCATCCACAATAACACGAATGATCTCATCAGATAAATCCAGGTTGACTTTCAGCAATGACGCCTGGCTATGCCTGAAAGCATTGCCCATCAATTCTTGTATCGCGCGAAATACCATTACTTCAAGATATGGCTCGATCCGCCTTTCTGTCCCCGTAATGGTAACATTGACTTCCATGCCAGATTGTTCTTTGAAGGCATCCGCGTAACGCCGTATGGTTGGGATCAAGCCAAGATCGTCCAACATCATCGGGCGCAACTCGAAGATAAAATTGCGCACTTTTTGGAAAGTGCCCATGGCAGAGGCTTTCAAACTGCCCAGTTCATCGCGCGCCTGGGCAGGATCAATGTCAAGCAAGCGCATCGCAATTTCGGTCTGCAAAATGAAATTCGAGAGCGCCTGGGCAGGCCCATCGTGCATCTGGCGAGAAAGCCTCTGGCGCTCGGACTCCTGGGCGTTGACCAACATCTCGACGCTGGCCAACGAACCTTTGCCAGAAGACGCAGTTGCAGAAGAAACGGTTGGGTGGCCGTCATCTTGAAGCATGGTCAACAATTCCTTGTACTTTTCCAAATGCGCTTTATCGCTCTGCAATTTTTCCAATTGGCCGCGCATCACGAACAACCTCTGTTGGGCGTCAAGGGCAGAATCATAAGCCATCCGGACTTCCTCGACAGAGGTAGTGCTGATCTGGTTCTGCACCTGCTTCAAATGAGAGGTAATTGCCGCATTCCGTTGCGTTAGTTTTACAACCTCACCCTGGCTCTGTTCGATCATCAAATTCGTTTCGCGTAATGCGCGTTCCGTTTCCTCTAACTGGGTCTTCAAGTCAAGGCTTGCTTCCGGCGCATTTTCCAATTCCTGCATCATGAGAAAATCACTCCTGTGACTTGTTTAGATCGGCATCCTGCAATTTAACCCACCCACGCTTCAAGGCATACACCACAGCCTGTGTTCGATCTTCGACGCCGAATTTCCTTAGTATCGAAGTAACGTGATTCTTGACCGTCTGATGGCTGATACCCAACAAGCCGGCAATTTCTTTGTTGCTCATCCCTCGCACAACACAAGACAATACTTCCATCTCCCGGTCAGACAGGGGATGGTAGGGGCTGCCAGGTTCGCTGTAAGAGCGCCGAGCGCCTTCCATCTGGCTTTCCAGCCATTCGTCCAATTCCTGGCGCGTAAAGACGTTGCCAGCGACCACGTATTTCCCCCTTGCCACTTCACGGATCACGCTAACAAGATTTTGGGGAAGGATATCCTTCGCGCAATAGGCTGCAGCGCCAGCATGGGCGGCGTGGATGGCCTGCTCTATATCATCGTAGCCGGTCAACAACAAGATACGGGTAGGCAATTTTTCCATGCTAACCTGGTGTGTAATCTGCTGGCCGTTCATCTCCGGCAGATTCACATCCAGCACAGCAATTGCCGGCTTTAGCGTACGAATCAATTCCAGGGCGCGCTTCCCGTCAGCCGCCTGGCCTACTACGCGAAAACCCGGCTCCAGCGCAAGGGCATCTGCAACGCCCTGCCGAAAGAGCGGATGATCGTCCACGATGAGCAAAGTTATCTCATTCATATTGGCCCCAAAACCAGATTAGGATTAATAAAAGTATAGCACATGAGTCGAAATACCGGAACAATTGTAACCTAACGCCAATGAAAAACAACCATATTCTCGCCGCCTGAAGAAAGAGTGATGGGACTTCCTGTCGTAAAGACCGCTTCCGCTTGTTGGCTGAGTTGGGGGTAGAATTCCGGAAAAGCGATCAAATACGAAGCGCCCACCTCATCCAGGTAGGCGGCCAGCCTGGCTTCATCGCGTAGGAAAGGGATCACCTCCGGCGAAACCAACCCGGCCAGGTCAACCAGTTCGTGGTCATCGAAATACCCAAGCGCGCCAATATCGTGCGCTGCAACCAACTCCCCTTCTGGCACATTCGCCGCTACCCATTTTGCCGTCACGACCATCTCGCTCTCGATGATGGCAACATCTTGCGCATAGGTCCACGCGCCAACCAACCAGAAAGCGGCGCACAAGATACCCACCAACGAATTCCAGCCCAGCGAAGACGCCCATTGGAAGCGCCCCAGCCGCTTCGAGCGCGCAAACGTGAGCAAGGCCGCCAGCCCCCACAAGAAGAAAACCGGCATGGCGGGCATCACATAGCGCCCGTGCTGGTAGACAGGCAACTTCTCGATATAGATAAGCAAGTAGCCAGCAAACCAGGCCATGCCGGCCAGCGTTCCCCAGTCGCGCTTGCGCAGCGTAGCCCCCGTCCAGCCGACCGCGCCCGGCAGCAAAGCCAGGCTGGCCCCCGCCAGGAATTGCAGCGTCAACTGCCCAAAGCGCTCCAGGAACGGTTTGGCCTGCCAGGCGGCGTACTCGGCCTGTTTGGCATAGAACGTGTTGGGCATGGGCGTTCCAGCCAGGACGAGATTGAAGAGCAGGTAAGGGACGAACAGGGCAGCGAACCCCAACGCGAACAAACCCAGGTCTCGCAAGCGCATCCTGACCGACCCCGAGCCTGCCAGCGCATAGACGGCGACCGGCCCGACCAGCGTGATCCCGTCGGGGCGCACCCAGACGCTTAGTCCGGCGAGCAGGCCCAGGGTCATGAAGCGACGCGAGCCGGTCATCAGCATCCCCAACGTCATCGTGATGAGGAAAGCGTGCAGCAGGGTCTCCATCCCCGAAGCCGCCGCCCAGACCAGATGCCACTCTGCGGCCAGGAACAATCCCGCCCAGGGAAGGGACGGCCGGTACGTCGCGATCATCTGGCGCAGGATGCTCTCGCCCAACATCCCCAGCCCCCACAACAAGAGCGCGCCGAGCAGGTACGTCCAGAAATAGGGAGCGATTTGCAGCAGGAAGCCGATAGCCAGGAGGCCTGTCCACAGGGGCGCGGTAGAGCCTGCCGAGGGCCTGCCAGGCTGGAAAGCCCACTCGCCGTAGACGGCCAGGTTGCGGGCGTAGGTCAGGTGGATCCAGGAATCGTCGAGCGGAAAGCCGACGCGGTAAAAGAGCGCGCTGGCAAGCAGGTAGACCGCCATGCTCGCCAGGCTGGCCAGGGCCAAAAGCGCGATCTCTTTCCTAGTGAGCGGGGGAAAGCGCAAAAATCCGCGCATCGTCCACCTCCCCAAGATATTCGATTCCCGCATATTGCTCGGTCTGCTCGTACAGGCCGCGATACTCCGGCAAGGCGCCCTCCTGTTCGAGAATGTAGTAAGAGGCGCCGTAGCGCGCCGCTACCGCCAGGATGGTTTCAGGACCGCCCGGCGGCGCGACGATGGCCGAACGCCCGCTGACCAGGTAATAGCCCGGCGGGTTGAGCGCAATCACGATTTCCTCCGGCTGCGCGCCCTGTTCGACCAGGAATTGCTCGACCTGGACGTACAATTCTTCCTCCCATTGCCAGCCAAGTTGGAAGATGCGCACACGCACGACAACGACGGTCAGCAGGGCGCACAGGACGACCAGCGCGGCGCGGAAAATGCCATAGGCGCGTTCATCCAACAGCCCACGACTGCGAATGGCGGCCACGCTGCGCTCCAGTCCCAGCGGGGCCAGCGCCCACCACAGGGGCTGGAAGGCCACCCCGGCATGGAAGAATCCGCCGCGCGCGCCCGCCAACGGGAAGGCCAGGGTCATCACGGCCAGTAGCAGCAGCCAGCCCGTCACCGCCAGCCTGACGCGCAGGTCGCGCCTGGCCTGCCAGAGACCCACCACGATGAACGGGAGCAACAGGATGCCGCCCTGCGCCCCAACAATGTTCTGCGCGTTCATCCCCAGCGCCCACAGACGCACCTTGAGCGCGGCTTCCCAACCCGCCGCCAGCCAGGACTGCATACTGACCTGCCCTGCAGGGAAGGCAAAGGTGTCGTTGTAATGCGTCAACCACAGGATACGGTCTCCGCCCGGCGCCATGAGCGCGCCAAACACGGACAGGTTGCGGGCGTACCAGGGCGCCATGATGAGCAAGTAGCCGATGAAAATAAGAGGAAAGGTGCGGAAGATGTAAAGCGTAATGCGTAAAACGTAATGCGTAAAACGTAATGCGTAGTCCGTAAAACGTAGCGCCTTCCAGAGGCACAGCAGGCCGAGCAGCCCAAGCCAGAGCAGGCCGTCGCTGCGCGCCAGGTTCATCAGGCCGGCCAATATTCCCATCAGCAAGAAGGCCCACCAGTGTTCGCTTTTCGCCAGCAAGAAGACCAGTCCACCCAAGAGCATGAAAGGGGCGAAGTTGTCGGTGACGGGCATGAAGGGGGCGTGATAGATCGAGAAAACGGCCAGCAGGCCCGAGGTCAGGGCCAGGGCGCGGCGGTCGGTAAAGTCCAGCGCCAGGCGGGCCGTCAACGGTGGGATGCAGGCCGTAATCAAAATGAAGACCAGGCGGGCGGCAGCGTAGGTATGCTGGCCAGTCAGGTACATACTGATGGCCGCCAGGATGGAAGAAAGCGGCAGCCAGTAGGTATGCGAGGGATGCGGCAGGCCGGCCGGGTCGTCCAGGTAGTTCCACAGGTACGGCTCGGTGAAGCCCCTGCCCTGGGCCAGTTGCAGGCCGCCGGCAAAGTAGTAATCCGAATCCATGTAGCCGGGATAGTCCTGGAAGGAGGCAACCGCCAAGGCCGCCGCCAGGCCAAGCAAGAACAGGAATGCGTATGCGCGCCAGGTCATCGGGTCTCCATTTTCGAAACGTGATCCAGCCAGGTGCGCGGCGGGCGGATCATCCACCAGCGCATCCAGTACAAACCCAGGAGGGTGAAAAGCGGCAGGAACAGGTACAGGATTTCCGGCGTCGGGAGGCGAAGCGCGGGCAGGACGCCCAGGTAGAACAGCCACGGCAAGCCGGTCATCACAACCAGGAGCGTTACCGCCAGGCCATCCCCTATGCGTTTCCAACGCTCGCGGGCGGTGACGAGGAACAGGATGGCAGGGAACAACAGGGGGACCAGGTAATCCAGTTCGGAGCGAAAGCCGAGCAGGGGCGTAGCCGCCAGCGTAAGCCCCGCTGTCCAGGTGAAGCGCTGGAAATCTGCCCCGCGGCTGCGCCCCCACTCGTAACCGAGCGCGACCACCAGGATACCGGTCAACGTCCAACCAAGCGTATTCCCAAGTCCCGGCCAGAGATGGCCGAAAATCTCGCGCGTGGAAAGCCCAAAACCTGCCCGCAGGTTGTTCCAGGAGGCGCGCAGGAAAGGCAACACCCAACCGGGATACAAAAGGAAGGAGACCACGAACAACACGAACAACAACATCCCGGCCCCGCCCAGCACCCGCCAGCGCCGCGCCCAGAACATGGACAGGAGGATGAACAGCAGGAAGGGGCTGCCTGTCTCCCACTGGAAGGCGGTCAACGCCAGCAATGCGCCCGCCAGTTCATCCAGTTGCGCGCGCAGCGCCAGCAGGATACCGACATAAGCCAAACCCAGCAGGATGGTTGGGGCGCCTTCCAGGAAAGATTGCCAGGAGTAATATGAAGAAAAGCAAAGCAGGAGCGTCAATGCGGCATAGTAACGCGGCGACTGCCGTTCGAGCAGGCGGAAACTGAGCAGCAGGAAGGCCAGCAGCGCCAACTCGGCCAGCGCCATCCAAAAGGCGCGCGCCATCATCGCATCCGGGAACAACGCCAGCGGGAAAAAAACGGGCATGAGGTGAAATGGGATGTCGAGGATGTACAATTCTTCCCCAGGGCGCGCCGTGCGCCCGTAGACCTGCTCCTGCGCCGCCGCCGGGACAGTGGCGCTGTACGGTTCGATTCGGTCGAACAGGAAGGCCCGCCCGCCCGTGCGCAGCAAATAGAACTCGCCCCCGTCGGGCAAAATCCGCGCCAGGGAGAGATTGGCAAAGGCCAATAAAACCAGCAGCGCAACCAGCGCAAAACCAGCCAGGAACAGGAAGCGCCAGTCCTGCGGGGTCAGGTTGCGGGAGGTTTTCTGGAATTCCTGGAAGGACATGTCCTATGGCTCGAAATCGGCCCACAGGTCGGGGGTCAGCGGGCGAAGCGAAAGAGGCGGGAGGTCGCTCATGGCATCAAGATCTTCAAACGCGCCGGGAAGATGCTGTACGCAAAATCCTGTTTGTAGTCCGGGAACAGTTCGCCGTCGGTATGCGCCGGGGAGGGCTTGTCCAGGCGGATCGTCAGCCGGGTGGTATGGACTTCGTACATGCCGGGCAATTCCAGGTAATTGCCTTCGCCGGGTTTCATGGCGCGCGGCAGCGCCTGGAACAGTCCCAGCCGGGTGGCGCGATGGCCGTATGCAAAGGTCAGTTTGCCATCGAAGGGATCAGCGTGAGGCGTCATGTAAAAACCGCCCGTGCGCGGGGAATTGCCAATGGAGACCAGGGAAAGCGGCCCATGGTATTCGCCGTCATCCCAATGGACTTCACCCTGCCATTCCGGCTTGTCCATGATAGCCCAAATGGCCGCCGCCAGGTAACGCGCGATACCTTTGATCCAGTGGATGCGTTCGTGCTTGGTGGTGACGTACGGCTCCAGCCCGGCAGCCGAGTTGTTGACGAAACAGCGCTCGTTCAGTTTGCCCACGTCCAGCAGGCGGGTTTTTCCCGCCGCGATGACTTGCGCCGCGCCAGGCAGGTCCAACGGCAACCCCAGGTTGACGGCCAGGTCGTTGGCCGATCCCAGCGGCATGACGCCCAGCGGCCCCAGCAATTCCCGGTCGGATTTCGAGGCGCGCGCCATGCCGTTGACGGTTTCGCCGATGGTCCCATCCCCGCCGGCTGCAACGATGGGCGAAAAGCCCGCACGCGCCGCGTCTTCGGCCAGTTCCAGTACCTGGCCTTTGCGCTGTGAAACGACCAGGTCGAACTCCACGCCGGCCGCCTTGAGCGCGGCTTCGGCTTGCGGCCAGCGTTTCTGCGAATTCCAACGGTTGGAATACGGGTTCAGGATGACTTTAGCGACCATGCGCAACCTCCGATCCAGGCGAATGAGACTATTTTACCCTGCTTTCCCGCCTCGCAACTGCGTCAGGATCACGCCCGCAAAAACGAGCAGGCAACCGACGCCCTGCATAGGCGTCAACGTCTCGCCCAGCAGCAGCCAGCCAAAGAGCGCCGCAAAGACGGCTTCCAGGCTGAGGATGAGGGCCGCATCGGTGGGCGGGGTATGCTTCTGCGCCCACACTTGCAGGGTATAGCCGATCCCTACCGAGAAGATGCCGGTATACAAGACGGCCCCGGTCACTGCCCAGGGATCGGTTATCGCGGGGCGTTCCAGCCAGGGGCCTGCCAGCAGGTTCAAGGCAGCGCAGGCAGCAAAATGCCCGATGGAAAACGTGACCGCGTCGTACCTGGAAGCGAACTTTCCCAGGACGACAAAGTACAACGACCAGCAGGCCGCCCCCAGCAACTCGAGCGCATCGCCTCTCTGGACCTCGAACCCGCCTCCCGCCGAAATAAGATACGCCCCGCCGCCGGCCAGGCAGACCGCCGCCAGCGCCAGCCAGCGCGGACGTTCGCGCCAGCCCACGAACAACGCAAACGGCACAAAGACGACGTACAGACTGGTGATGAAACCGGCGTTGCCGGCGGTCGTGTATTGCAGCCCGGCCTGTTGCAAAGCCGCCGCAATGAACAACACCACCCCGGCGACGCCCATCCAAAACCATTGGCCGCGCGGGACGGCCAACGGGGCGCGCCGGGAGCGATGCGCGCGCGCCGCCAGCGGCAGCAAAACCAGCGCGCCCAGCAAGAAACGCGCCCCGTTGAAAAAATAGACTGCGCCCTGTTGCCCGGCCACGCGCTGGGAAGTAAACGCGCTGCCCCAGATCAAGGCCGCCAGCAAGAGCGTAAGGTCAGCAGTGAAGCGCA
>JBMOMO010000350.1:0-14344 GCA_049324135.1 Chloroflexota bacterium | reverse complement strand
AAAATAAGATACAATCAATCAACTTTCGCGTCCGACCGCCCAATCGTAGCGCGGAATTCATTCCGCAACCAAAAGCGAAATAAATTTCGCGCTACAAATCTTCGCGGTTGGCATCGTTTTCACAGAGCAATACTATAGCACAGGTTCCCACCGCCATGTACCGCCCCGAAGACCTGCTCCCCGAAAAAGAGGCCCTGCGCGCCGCCGCGCTGCACGCCCGTCCCTTCCGCCCGCTGTACGTCAAGATGAAGGTCATGTACGGCTGCAACCTGAAATGCGAGATGTGCAACCACTGGCGCGAAACGCGCGAGCCGCCGCTTTCCATCCAGCGCCTGGAAGGGATCATCACGGAATTGGCCGCGTTGGGAACGAAGAAAATCCACTTCTCCGGCGGCGAACCGCTGCTGCGCCCGCAAGTCCCCGCGCTGGTGGGACTGGCCGCCTCGCTGGGAATGCGCGCGACCATCACCACCAACGGCGCGCTGGTGGACAAGGCCAAAGCCAAACAACTGGTGGAGGCCGGCCTGCGCGGGGTGAACCTCTCCATCGACTCGCCGGAACGCAAACTGCACGAAAAGATCCGCGGCGTGAGGGGCGCGTTCAAAGCCACCCTCAAGGCGGTCGAACTCTTCCGCCGCTACAAGCGCAAGGGCAAATTGACCATCCGCATCAACACGGTCGTCAGCCGCACCAACTACGCCAGCCTGGCCGGGCTGCCCGACCTGGCCCACGAACTCGGCGCCGACGGCGTCAACCTGATCCCGGTGGACGACCATTGCGGCGAAATCCTGTCGATGCGCAAGAAAGACATCGCCCTGTTCAACGCCGAGATCGCGCCGCGCATCGCGTCACGGGCACTGGAGTTGGGGCTGATGCTGAACGAGGCGGAGGCCTTCCCTTTCGGACGGGAGCAAGATGAAGTCCGGTTGGGACGCGCGGGGCGCTACGCCTTCGGGTACTACAAAACCCATCCCTGTTACGCGCCCTGGACGCACAGCCTGGTTGACTATAATGGCCTGGTCTACGTTTGCTGCATGACGCGCGAGCAAATCCCCCCGCTGGGCGACCTGAAAACACAGTCGTTCCGCGAAATATGGGAGGGCGCGGCTTACCGGCGCATCCGCAGCCACATGCACCCGCCCGCGCTCAAGCCCTGCCAGCGCTGCGACGATTTTATTGTCGAAAACCAGAAACTCTGGGAACTGCTCGGGCCGTATTGACCAGCGCCGACCGGGGCCTCAACTCAGGTCTGAAAACATGCCCCCGCCCTCGTCATCGTCCCACGAACTGGCGCGGTCGAAGGCCTCGATATCGGCGGCCGTGAACATGCCCGCCGCAATCGGGAGCGCCACCGGCTGTTCCAGCCCCTGCTGGCAGGCCAGGCAAACCAGGCCCTCTGCACCGCGCTCCAGGTGCTCCTCGCAATACCCGCGTCCGCATTTCGCGCACGTCCCCAGGGCCGGGTGACTGCACCGATGCGGCACCAGGTAACCAATAATCATTTCACATTGCTCGGCCATTCACACCTCGACAAACCATGAAAATCGCGTTACTTTCCGAAAAGTATACCCCAGACCCCGGCGGACTGGCAATCTCGACAGGACGTTTGGCCCACTTGCTGGCCTCCGCCGGACACACCGTCCGCGTCATTGCCCCGACGAGCGGCCTGCCAGCCTCCGAACAGCGCAGCCTCCCCTCGGGCGGACCCAGCGTCACGCGCTTCGGCGCGCGCAAGCGCACAGACGACACGCTGGTGGACTGGCTCGAACTCATCGCCGCAGAACACAGGCGCGCGCCGTTCGACCTGCTGCACGCCTACTTCCTGCCGCAGGCGGGCTTCGTGGCCGCCTACGCCGGGAAATACCTGGGCATCCCCAGCGTGGTCTCTATGCGCGGCAACGACATCGAGCGCGCCGCCTTCGACCCGGCCCGCTTTTCACACATCCTGTACGCCCTGCAAAACGCCAGCGCGCTCACGACCAACGCCGGCGAACTGGCAAGCAAGGCGAAAGCGTTCGTAGACCGCGAGGTCATCGTAATCCCGAATGGGGTCGATGCCGGGCATTTCAAACCGATGGAAAGAAATGGAACCCTGGCAGGGGCGCTGGGAATAGACAATGGAACCAAGAGGAAAGAAGAAAGAAGCGCGGTGATCGGTTTCGCGGGGGAACTGCGCGAGAAGAAAGGCTTGCACACGCTATTAAGTGGCTATGCGCAGATTGCAAAGGCCCGCCCGGCCTGCCTGCTCATCGCCGGCGACCTGCGCGCGGGGGAGGACAAACAAGCCTTCGAGTCGTTCCACCGCGCGCACCCTGACGCCAAGATGGTTGTCACGGGCTTTGTCCCCCACAACGACCTGCCCGCGTACTACTCCCTGATGGACGTCTTCGTCCATCCCTCGCTGCGGGACGGGCTGCCCAACGCCCTGCTCGAAGCCATGGCGTGCGGCAAAGCGGCGGTGGTCACGCCGGTCGGCGGGATGGCGCAGGCGGTCAAAGACCGCGTGAACGGCCTGGTCGTCCCGGCGGGCGACGCGGACGCCCTGCGCCGTGCCGTCGAAACGCTGCTCGACGACGCTTCCCTGCGAGAAAATCTGGCTGCAAACGCCCGCCGGGAGGCCGTCGAACACTTTCCTGTCGAAAAAGAATTGACCGCCAACCTGGCAATCTACCAGGAACTGTGCAGCCCATCTCCCGCAAGAAGGTAGTGGCGACTTCAGTCGCTTTGGTGGCGGACGACTCAAGTCGTCACTACGAAACTTTCATCAGGGAAGACAACTCGTCCGGGAAGTTCACTCCGACGGGCAGGGCGAGAGCGACAACTGGTCGGTGATCTTCTCGCTGCGCCCGATTTCGCGCGAATACGAATCGGTGGACACCAACTGGAACTCCAACCAGGAATCCTTGTAATAGGAATAGGGTTCCGGCTTGTGCAGGTCGTCCGCGTCCAGGGTCAGGGAGTACAGGCCGTCGCCCATGGACTGCATGACCGTGCCGATGTCCCAGCCGGTATCGTTGCCGCTGGACTTGCTGCGCAGGCGCATGAAGAAGGCCACGAACTTGACCTTGCCAGGATCGGTGACCCGCACCGTAATGCGCGCTTCCGCCGGGAGGCCGCATTTGCCGTAGTAGATGGCCGGCTCCGAGACCAGCACAGAGAAGAACCCGCTCGATTCCGGCAGCACGAGGATCGCGCCTTCCGAAGTGGGGGTGACTTCGGGCGTATCGGTGGGCGGCGGCGTGCCGGTGACGGTGGCGGTGGCGGTCGGTTTTTGCCCGCTCAAGGTGGGCGTGTAGGTGAAAGTGGGCGTGGGCTGCGTCATCGTAATGGTGGGCGTATCAGCGGGAGGCTCGGTCGGCGGCGGGGGCGGCGAGGGGGAGGCGGTGGGCGTCAACACCAGCGCCACCAGGTCGGCGGTCGAGCAGGCCAGTAAGGTCAGGGCCAGCAGGGACAAGAAGAGTGCTTTTTTCATGAGGACATCCATTTTTTCCAGGCTTCCCCTTTTTATAACGTAACTCCTCCTGGATAGTCAATCCCCTTTGTGATTGAAATCGCATGTTCTTTTAGCATGACCAGGGCCGCCAGCCGCCCGGCGCAGGCAGGGATGGCTTTCAGGGCGTATCACGCAATGCTGGCGCACTTTTAAAAGTTTTAGCGAACTTCAATTTGCAAAGATAAATCAGTTTCTACGGCGGATAAACGGGTGTTGTAAATCTCGATAATTTCTTTCAAGATGCTAAACAGGTCTGTGTTTTCAGCAGTTGCTAATTCGATGATGTTCATTGCAATGTAATCTTCAATCGGTAGTATGGTCATTTGTTCATAGATGCCTTCTTCTTGGGCAAGCACCCGCGCTTTGTTTTCTTGTTCGCGTGGAATTAACAAAATAGGATGCAATCCAACCTTCAAATTGTCGGCGCATTTTTGCAAAACGTTTCTTGAAGGGGCGGCTGTAACATGATAGACCAAATTCGAAATCATAAAATCGCCCATTCTTTCGGTCTGTCTATCGGCAGCATGGGCGGGATGATTTGGAATATCAACATTTTGGAAGCGTCTGGCTAATTTTGCGCCAACAAGTTGTTGTTCAACAATTCCACCTGATTGCCCTTTTGCATTTTCGACAATTATGTTTATCCATGTAGCAGGGGCTTGACGACGGTCAATGTCTAGCTTTAGATTTTGGCGTTTTAGCCAATCGTTGGCAAGATTGCGTAAAACGGCAATCATCTCAAGCAATAATTCATCGCGTTCTTTTGTCGTAAGGCGGGAAAATTTATTGCCCCAGTCAAACATTTCAAAAAGCCTTTGCCCATCTTGATGTCCCTGCCGAGTTGTAATCTCTTTCAGATAACTGCTTGGAATTCCATACGCTTCGAGTATTTTGCTCAACCCTGAACGCGCCCCGCTTACTTCACCTCCCTGTGAAAGAACATCATCCCGCGAAACTGGGCTTTTTCTTTTCAAATGGTCAAGTACAACAATCCCCATAGCAACCGTGTTGCGTGAGATTTTATTGTTTCGTGTGCATGATTCAAGCCAATTGTTCAAAATATCAAGACTTTCTTGCTGCAACGAGTTCATTTTTCAACTCCTTCAAGCGTAATTTCAAAGTTCCCTTATCTCTTATTTCGTGTTCCCAAATCCTGATAACCTTCCAGCCTTCACGGTTTAGCTGCGCATTGTAGATTTCTGCCAATTCTATATTCCGCTTAATCTTTCTTTCCCAATACTCGCGATTTGTTTTTGGCAATTTCCGTTTGCAATGTGGGCAACCATGCCAAAAACAACCATCTACAAAAATAGCAATTTTCTGGATAAGAAATGCTATGTCAGGTTTACCAGTAATATTTGATGCATTCTTTTTCCATCCACTAATTCCCATTCCCGACAACGTAGCAAAAAGCCGTTTCTCAAGCCTTGTACCTTTGCTTTTGACGGCTTGCATTGTCCGTTTTCTATCATCAGGTTTGAGGTTGTCGCTCATGTAACAAAAAACCAACTGGATGCAAGAGCACTTTCTCTGCCAGCGGATTCAATACATTTTCAGCAATCCATGAAATAACAGGGACGCAAACGGCGTCGCCAAAACCGGTCAGCGCTTGAACTCCATTTCTTGAAATGTTATAACTGTCTGGAACGCCCTGTAAACGGGCATATTCTCTCGGCGTCATTGCCCGCATTTTTATATTGCCTGCGCCCGCTTGTATCAAAAATTGTTTTCCGCTGCCGCCAACCGCAGTACGCAAGCAGCCTGATAAATCATCGTCTCTGACTTCTGCCCTTTGCATACCTTTTCGGCGTCTGCGGTAAAAAGTTCTGAATGAAATTTTGCTATCAGATTTAAGTTTTTCAACCCTCTCATGGTGCGCTTTATCCATCATTTCAAGATGACGATTCACTTCACTGTTGGACCACCAACGCTCATCTGGATCATCTAACCTTTCAACAATTTCCGCTAATCCTGATTTTTTTACTGCGGGAGGTTCAGGCAGTTCGTTATAAAACCAATGTAAATCTCTATTGGCGTCGATGCTCTTTCTTAACTGTTCTGATAAAAGAGACTTTGGACGTTGAAGGATCAAGTCAGGCAATGTTGGCGTAGTAACAAGTTTTGAGCCGACCAGAAAAACGCGCAAGCGGCTTTGTGGGGTAAATCTTAATGCGTCCAGCGCAAACACATCACAAAAATAACCTAATTCGTTGAGCGATTGGACAGTTACCCTAAAATCTTTCCCATCGTTGGAATAAAGCCACCCAGGGACATTTTCAACCATTATTAAAGGCGGGGCCGAATTACCTTGCGCCTTAAGTATGCTTATAAATCCCCAAAATGCGCTTGAATGATTCCCATTCATAATACCGTTCATGTTCCCCGCCAAAGAAAGATCTATGCAAGGAAATGAACATGTTGCCAAAGTTGTCGTTGGAATTTCACTGGGATCAAGTTTGAAAATATCGTCAATTTTATAATGCTCTTTTGCGTTAGGGAAAAAATCCTTATACATCTCGAACTTTTTAGCCGAAAAATCATTAGCAAAAATGACTTTCCAGCCCAAAGGCTGTAAGCCCATTCTTACAAGTCCAATCCCTGCAAAATATTCTGCTACCGTTAATTGAGTAGTTGTAAATTCCATTTTGCCGTTCCAATCATAGAATCTTTGCGCTACGTCCTATTATACGTCACAGAAGGGGATATTTAGAATATTTGTTTGGCGCGCAAGCAGTGGGGCGAGCATGGACAACAGGAAGCAGGAAAAATCAGATCGCTTGACAAAATTATACAATCGCTTTCCTTATTCGACAATCGCCGATTCCCAAACAGGAGGGAAGGAGTTTTCCGCTCCGAGATACCTTGCCCTGCTTCTCCCAGGGCGCTATGCGTTATATACAAATCGGCATAGAAAAGACAATACCCGCGCAAATTCACCTCCCCACAAGGGAAACAAAAACATCGAAATGTTTTCCTTCCCCAAATACGCAGAATTTGGGGAAGGCTGGGGAGTGGCGCAACGCCCGGAATCGTGAACGTTACGAATCCAATCGTAGACTTCACGACTCCAATCGTAGACTTCACGATCCTGATCGTAGACTTTACGATCCCAATCATAGACTTTGCGATTCCATGCAGACACAATCCTAAATGAAAACAGGCGCTATTCGCCCGCCAGGCAGAATAGTACCTGTTTTTCGTGGCCAGATCAGGCCTGTCAGGTTGCCAAAAACCTGACGGTCTCCGGGCTAGGCCTTCTCGAAGGTCACATCTGCCAGCACCTTCTTGAAGAGCTTGCCAGGCGTGAATTTCGGACGGAGACTGGTGATCAGGCTGCCGTTCACCTCTTCGGCGGTTGCGACGCCTTCCGACTCGTTGCGCAGCCAGAAACTGCCGAATTCTCCCAACTCGACCACGTTGCCACGCGCAAGTTGTTCGGGGATGATCCTGAGCAAGCATTCCATGGCTGCCATCATATCAATTGGACTGAAGGTGGAACGCTGGGCTCCCATGTCGGCCAGATCGCGGGTTGTCACACGTCCACTAGGCTCGACGTTGGGAAAGAACTTCTTGGGAGCCTGCCGGTCCAACGGGTTAGCGCGCTCGACGGGATGAATCTTGACACTCATTTTTGCCTCCTATAGGCTATGAAAAAGTTGGCTTTGGGGGATAACCTGTTTTCCAAATGGGTTTCCCCCACGATGAAATTAGTATAGCGATAAATCACCCGATTTTCAATATTACCCTGATACTATTTTATTTCCACCGCTTTTCGTAGCGCGGCCTCCAGCCGCAACCAAACTGAATTGATCTCACCACAAAGGCACAAAGTTCACAGAGTTTCATCCTTTCGATGTTTTCCTGCCCGGCGCTTTGGGGCTACAGACTTCCGAAGTCTGGCAGACTTCGGAAGTCTTGGTGAAATGCTATGCCTTCTCGAAATCGAGGGTATCCAGCACCTTCTTGAATTCCTTGCCGGGGTTGAAGCATGGCAGGAGGATGGTATTCTTGGAGGCGCGCCCCGCAGCCTTCTCCAGGTCCATGATGCCCTGGTTGCTGATCCTGGGTCGCAATTGATTGATGACTGCCAGTTTCTTGGCCATACCTTCCTCCTCGTTTTTTTTTGTAATTGTTTGGCGAATGGGGCCTTACTTGCCCGCCACATAAAAAATATAGCACGATTGATTCCGGCTTCTATCGTACAAAGTTCCTATTGGCTGGGGCGAAGGGAGGGGGAGACTTGCAGGCACACTACGCTTTGGCCGGTGGTTTCTATTTCTTAATTTCTTCCCATGCAATGACAGGACGTTCTGTGGACAGTTTTCTAACACAAAAAAAATCATGAGGAGAAACTAATTCTTTTTGTTCATCTACCAACAACTGTACTGTATTTGCATTGACAACAAACTCTAGTTGGTACCAAACTGGTAGACTGTTTCGTGATACGAAGTAGAGGGCTGCTTTCCAAACATAAGAAAACCAACTATTTTGAACTCTCAGAGGAACAACAAAGCTAATAACTACACCGCCGACATCAAAAGGTTTAGATATCGGTGCAGGACCGCGATTATGCAATAAGTGCTTGGGGTTTGGATGTGTAAATGTTTCACTATTAACTTCAAGGTATGACAAAAGATACTGGCCTGGTCTTCCACTCTCTACTCCAAAGTTACTTGTTTTATTATGTGACCAGAAAACGACACCCCATTTACTGTCATCTGCCCATACGACATTTGCATTTCCAACGCGAAATCCGATTTCAAATGATAAATCCATACAGCCAGCGTTGTCGACGATACGTCGAAAGTTCAGCGCCTTAATTTCTTCGATTTCGAATATTGGCTGTTGTCGGCGACCTAACAATATATCCGCCATAAGATAATCGGGGGCTCTTAAAGTTTGGTCATGCAATCGAAAGTAGTAGACGATACCCCCATTTTCTGTGAGTGGTACCAAGTTTAGAGAGCGTTGTACAACACAAACAAGAACTTCACCCTTTGAATGCTTAATTACTTGGAAGCGTGGTTGGGGAGCAAAGTGGTAGGCAATAGGTGTCAAACACCGCGATGCCCACTCATCCAAGTTGCCTTTGCCGTGACCATTACAGCCAGTAACTTCATTTGGAATTCCACCAGACTCATTTACACCAATAATCAATATTCCCCCAGCGCTATTAGCAAACGCGCTCATGTATTCTCTAACAGTTTTGCTGACGTCTTTTTCTTTTAACAACTCACCGTGTTTGTAGTCAATATAAAGATCCTCCTTTACCTTACTATTAACTAGCTCATCAAGCTCAATCACGCTCAATTGGCGCCCAGTCAGGAGTTCTTCAAGTAGTTGCAAGGATGGTAGCAGAGCCATGTCTTAACCTAGAATTTTAGGAATTAAACCGCCATCGCGATATGACTGTCAGTTACCCATCCAGCCCCGCCCCGGTGCAGACAGGGGATGACTTTCAGGAAACACCCACGCATTGTTCGGCGGCTTTCGTTGTCATAGTAAACTACTAAGGAACATTAATAATTATTCTCTTTATTTCATTTGGCTCTAAATTTACATCAAATTTATATATATCTTGTTGTATATCTTTGGATCCAGGGGGATCTTCGCTAACATAAATAACGTATGTGCCTGCTCCTAGATTGAATTTTATTAACCCAGTGGCATCTGTATGACCATAAACAGAATAACAGCCTGTTGCATTCTCTGCTAGTGTCTTTTTACCCGAGACATCAGTTCCCTGGCAATATACCTTAACATATTTTTTTTTCAATGCTTCCCCTGAGTTAGAAAGTAATCCAACCTCTAAAGTAGCTAATGGGATTTCAATTTTTGTTTTCTCGCCAGAATTTATTGAGAAAATAATCATTTGTTGGCGATAACCGTTTGGTTTCATTCCCGTTACCGTTCCCCAGCTGCCACCAAATGATGCGTGATAAATCTCAGCATCTTTGAAAACTAGGGCATATTCTCCTGGGTCTAACAATGCTGAAACCACTCCATTTACATCTGGGTAATATAATACACCGCCTTCTCTGAGTGCTGTCCAGTTACCTGCAATGTCTTTGTTTGCTTGTGGTATTAGGAATCCTAAATTATCTCCCCAAAGAGGTGCGCCACCAGCAAGCAAAGTAATGCTTAAATTGTTTTCATCTAAGGTACTTTCCGATGAATCTGGAAAAGTTGTTGCAATTGGAACGTTTGCTTCATATGGTGCTTCTGTAACTATATGTTGAGTGGGAGGTGATGAATATTGACTACTATTGTTATCACTGGAGAAGATGTCTTTAATCGAAAAAATCCCTGTTAAAAAACTAAAGAGTGTTAATACCGAAGCAACAATTCCAATAATAACTACACATGATTTATCGCCCAATTTGCTAGAATTCATATCTTCACTCCATTTTCAATTTAATAGGTAAGTGTATATAGTGCCGCCGAACGCTCCATTTCAGCCGCCGAGGGCGGGCTGGGATCACCTTCGAGATCAGAACCAACTTCGAGATGTCGATAATCCTCAAAAACCGGCAGAGGCTGCAAATGGTTGTTGGGTTGCCGGTTTACTCGCTAGCTGCAAGTGCTAAGAACGCCAAAGTGATTTCTTCAAGTTCGTGGCGTTCTACGTCACCTTCCTGATAGCGGTCAGAGTCTAGAATTTCCGCGCATGACATATCGCTTATTACCTTATACACATTTTCACCGAAGAGCTTTTTCATATCAGAAAAATCGTCATACGCTACCAAATCCCGATGTGATCTTATTATTGCATCACGGTGAAGGTAATTCTCGATTTCACGCTTTTTTAGAATAAAAAATATCCCACCCTGAGCTTCACATTTTTGTTTCCAGTTCTTCTTTCTACCTGGAATATCATGTTGAGGACTTTCACGATCACTATCCACTACTGCGCCAAAATGTCTGTTCAGCCGACCCATTGCTCTGAGATCAATCCAATACTTCAAGGTTTCGCCACCACACATTACAAATCCAATGTTGCGATCATTAAAATCGGTGTCAGTACGTCCTGCTTCCTTAAGTTTCTGTGCTATCGTCGTCCAATACTCAATATCAGATGGGCCCTCAACGAAAATGCAGGCATTGTAGCCGGTGATTTGGTCTGATGGTTCAACCCCAAGTTGTTCAGCCACTTTTGCAAGATCAAGTTCGGGTATTTGAATAGCTTTCGCAACACCCGCTTCTCGAACAACTAAAGCCAAATCTTCAATTGGCGATGCCCCTGCAAATACGGGGGAATGCGATGTAGTAATAACCTGATAACCTTCTTCGGCTAGTCTTCGGAAGGATAAAACCAATTCTCTCTGAAGGCCAGGGTGAAGGCAGTTTTCAGGTTCCTCTACAGCAAAAATGAAATCGCCGCCATTATCTTTCTTCCTCCCTACAAGGTATTGAAAGAATGCGACCATGAGTAGTCGTTGAATTCCACTACCTCTGCGTGCTAAGGAGTTTTCTACCCCATATTGATCCTTCCCAAAAATATCAAAACTAACAGCTTTGTCCCAAGAGAAATCGGGTTTCACTGTGAGATTGTTGAAAACATCCGTATGTCGTTGTAACCTTTCATGTATCTTGTCTATCTCACCTTGCAAAGCCCTGCCTATCGCTCCGGTGAAAGCATTCTTAGCATCGACTACATCTGGCTGTTCGGCGGCTGTTTTGATGATAGGGCGAAATTGACTCTGAAATGTTGTCTCGCCTACACCAAGTTTTGTGTCTGTCTCGAATAAAAGGAATTCTGGCAAAAGCGAAGCAATAGTTTTCCAAAGGTCATCTTTTGTCGTCAACATTGTCTCGCGGTCGATAAGTTGGATACCTTCTTTGAGCCCTCTTGCTTTTAACGCTTCTCGTTTGCCTTTATTGGTAACTCCCCGACCCGACCTTGTGGCTTCAATTCCTATAGCTTCACACCGTTGATTGAGTTCTGCTTCTTTCAGAATAGGTAATGCTGCGAAACGATCATCTTCGAAATCTTTAGTTATCAGACATATGCTGTATTTAGCAAGATTTCCTCGCGGGTAAATTTTTCGTATTCGCAAATTACCGTCTTTATCGACTAGCATTTCTTCTTGAAATGTAGTCTCAACACCTTCTTCCAATTCGATTTTGTCGGGGAGTGATGTAAATGTGACCTCCAAAACAACATTATCAGTTGAACTGGCTCCATTGTGAACATCCTCTTCCTCAATCTTTCGGCCTTCAAAGAAAAGTTGGAGAGCCCGCAAGATATTTGATTTTCCAGCGTCGTTTTGGCCAACGATAGTTGCTAAAGGACCTAGTTTTACTTCTTCTAGAATATAGAATGGCCCGTAGTTATTGGCGCGTATACTATGAATTCTCATACTTTATTACCCTTTATTCAAACTGAAAGGCAACCATCGCGGTAGGACAGCCAGTTACCCAACAGCCCTACCCGGCGTGCGCGCAGGCAGGGGATGACTTGCAGGACACGCCGCACTGTATTAGCCCGTTGACCAACGTTGGTAAATTGTCTATGAAATCGGCCGGTCATCTTCATTACGAGAGCGCTCATCAAATTCCATCTTTTCAACAATTCCAATGAGTAATTCTGCAATTATGACTAAAAATAATGCTACTGCGATAGCCAATTCCCATGTGCCAATCATTTCTTCGAGTGCTATTGTTGCAACAACCGCGTAAACGAGCAGGAGCGCTTGTGGAACACTCTGGGCAATTTGATATATTTTTCCAATTGGTTTTTTTGACCGTTCGATTTCCCAATATGTGGTAGGCGTCAGGACAATTATCTTGGTAAATTTTATTCCTGCCGCTATACTAAACCACACATTTTGATTTAGCCACCCAGTGAAATTGAGAATATGCCACGTTGTAGAGCATGCGATACCAAATAATGAAAGACAAAGCAAAATAATCGCCTGGTATGTTCCCGTGGCAATTGCATTGATGATAAAGCCTTGAAGGACTAGGAAACCACTGTAACGCGTCCAAATTAAGTTTTGCTCATTTAGACCGAATGAGGCATAGGTGTTGTAGAGGCTTGCATAAACGGTCTCAGAATAATCTTTCCCTGTCTCTGGGTTGACTTTCTGTGTTGGTATTTCGCGCATATCACTTCCTCCACAAATTGACGGGCAGGCTTCAGGATTAACCTGCAACAAAACGAATCTCTTTTGGGCTTCCACGCGCACTTACCCACACAACCCTAAAACCACCAACTACAATATTGCATTCATTGTAGCAAACCAGCGCAGGAATTACAATACCCGCGCGCGGCGGGCTTGCCCGCAATTATTGCATGGCTTCGAGCCAGGCCTCGCAAGCATGTTATAATGACGTATATCGGGGTCACAGCAGGCAATCCGCATGGAATCCGTTGCTGTACGTCTGATTTGCCCCGATCCGTGTTTCCTGACGTAGCCCCTCTTGGCTGTCGCATTCCAATTTATCCACCATCCAACCTGGCAAAGCAGGTTCATTTTGCCGCACTCCCGCAACCGGATCGGTTGGGGCGCGCCAAAAGTACACCGGCGCATGGTCGTTGTCGAACGCCTGGAGGCGTTGCTACACGTTAGCGGAAGGAGAAGTGCATGAAAACCGTCGTGGCTGGCGCGCTGGGGGAATGCGTCCATGTGGCCGGGGTGTCGAAGTTCCTGCGCCTGGCCGAACAGGCCGGCTGGAAGACGGTCTTCCTGGGGCCGGCGGTTCCTGTGGAGGAAATGCTTGCAGCCATCCGCGAGGCGCGCGCTGCGGCCGGCGGGGACGAGGTGCTGGCCGGGATTTCGTACCGCCTGACGCCGGAAACGGGCGAGCGGCTGTTGGGCCAGTTCGCCGAGGCGGCTTCCGATCTACATGAGGCCGGGGTGCGCTTTGCCTTCGGCGGCACGCCGCCGCTGGTAGAACGCGCCAGGAAACTGGGCTTCTTCGAGCGCGCCTTCGACGGGACGGAAACGCTCGAAGCGGTGATGATGTTCCTGAAAGGGGGGGCAGGCGGGGGGGAGTCCGAGGCGGATTTCCCGCACACGGCGGTCGAGCGCATGCGCTGGAAGTCGCCGTATCCCATCCTGCGCCACCATTTCGGCCTGCCAAGCATGGACGCCACGCTGGAGGGCATCCGCCAGATCGCGGACGCGCAAGCCCTGGACGTCATCTCGCTGGGCATCGACCAGGACGCGCAGGAGAACTTCTTCCACCCGGAGCGGCAGGACGCGCGCCGCACCGGGGCCGGGGGCGTGCCGGTGCGCAGCCCCGACGATTACCGCGCGCTCTACCAGGCCAGCCGGCGCGGCAACTTCCCCCTGCTGCGCACGTATTCCGGCACGGACGACTTCATCGAACTGGCGGGGATGTACGTCGAGACCATCGACATCGCCTGGTGCGCCATCCCGCTGTTCTGGTTCAACCAGATGGACGGGCGCGGCCCGTGGGACGTGGAGGGGTCGATCCGCGAACACCAGCGGGTGATGGCCTGGTACGGGGCGCGCGGCATCCCGGTGGAACTCAACGAGCCGCACCACTGGGGCATGCGCGACGCGCCGGATGTGATCTGCGTGGTGTCGGCTTTCCTGTCTGCGTACAACGCGCGCGCCTTCGGCGTGCAGGATTACATCGCCCAGTTGATGTTCAACAGCCCGGCCGAACTCTCGGACAAAATGGACCTGGCCAAGATGCTGGCGATTTTGGAGATGATTACCCCCCTGGCCCTCACCCCTGGCCCCTCTCCCATAGGGAGAGGGGAAAAGGAATTCCACATCTGGAAGCAAACCCGCACCGGCCTGCTCAGTTACCCGGTGGAGGAGAACGCGGCCCGGGCGCACCTGGCGGCCAGCATCTACCTGCAAATGGCGCTGCGCC
>JBMOMO010000349.1:0-36000 GCA_049324135.1 Chloroflexota bacterium | reverse complement strand
GTATTACAGCGCGAAGTCGAGCAATCGCTGAATTTAAGGTGTATAATAGAAGTATGTAAAATACATAAAATACACATAGATTTGGAAACAACGATGGAATACTTACGAGTTCGCAAAACTGATTTGGCGCGCAATACCAGTCACATTATCCGAAATGTTCTGCGTGGACAGCCCGCTGTCGTTGAAAACCATGGCCAACCTGAGGTGGCAATCGTAGATGTGATTGACTACCTGATCCTGCGCGCCTTGGCGCATTATTACGCCCATAAAAACCCTGTACTTGACCCGAATGGTCCATCTGACGCCGAATTCGAGAATCTTGGAGAACAGGAGCGTTACAACCGTGCGATGGATTATTACCTGGCAGGAGCGTGCAGCACTGGGCGTATGGCAGAATTGCTCGGTATTGCTTGGTCGGATTTGCGCGAGCGTTTCAATCGCCTGGGAGTGCCTCTCTTTTTGGGGCCGAGCTCCCTCGAGGAGGCGCGTCAGGAAGCTAATATTTTGCTGAAATATTTTCCCAAATAATCCATGGCAGGCCTCAGTCACTTCGAGAAATTGGTATTGTTGGACAATACAGTTTTGAGCAATTTTGCTCTTGTGCGCCGCACGGATTTGATCACCGGCATTTGGAAAAATTGCGCTACAACGCCGCAAGCCTGGCAGGAATTTCAGCAGGGTGTTCTGAATGGCAAGTCTGCTTCGGGAATGTGGAAAAGATTGCAAGTGATTTCCTTGTCCGAAGTGGAAATTGCATTTTGCAAGACTTTACCCAAAATGGGCGCTGGTGAACGTTCCTGTCTGGCGGTGGCCCATTATCGCCAGGCCATCTTTGCTACAGACGATGCGAAAGCGCGGGCGGTTGGCGCGAAATTGGGATTGGAAATTTCGGGGACGATTGGCTTCCTGCTCTTTGCGATAAACATACAGGCAGTCACCTTGCATGAAGCCAACTTTCTCTTGAACAAGATGATTGAGACTGGCTATCGTTCGCCAGTGCGAGATTTGAGCGAGATATAGGCCATGCGAATTCGTGGCGCTTGTACTACTTCGCGGTACCCTTGCTGATTCACGACCCTAAAATGGGATACAATACGCCTGTAACCTTCAGTAGGAGTATCCCATGCGCGCAGTAGATGTCATCATCAAAAAACGCGATAAAAAAGAATTGACGAAAGAAGAGATCGACTTCTTCGTAAGTGGGATTGCTTCGGGGAGTATTCCAGATTACCAGGCAGCCGCCTGGGCGATGGCCGTGTTGTTGAACGGCATGACGCCCCAGGAGACCACCGACCTGACCCTGGCCATTGCGCACTCCGGCGAAATATTGGACCTGTCCCATATCGTCGAGATCGCCGTGGACAAACATTCCACCGGCGGGGTGGGCGACAAGACCAGCCTGGCTGTGCTGCCCATTGTTGCGGCTTGCGGGCTGCCGGTCGGGAAGATGTCGGGGCGGGGGTTGGGGTTCAGCGGGGGGACGCTCGATAAAATGGAATCCATCCCCGGCTATCGTTGCGACCTGACCACGGAAGAATTCGAGCAACAATTGAAAAGCATTGGCATCGTGCTGTGCGGCCAGTCGAAAGACCTGGCCCCGGCGGATGGAAAGTTATACGCCTTGCGCGATGTCACCGGGACGGTACAATCCATCCCTTTGATCGCCTCCTCGGTTATGAGCAAGAAGATCGCCGGCGGCGCCCATGCCATCCTGCTGGATGTCAAAGTAGGACAGGGCGCTTTTATGGAAACGCTCGACCAGGCGCGCGAACTGGCGCAATTGATGGTGAAGATCGGCAAGTTGGCTGGGCGCAAAACGATCGCCTTGTTGTCCGATATGAACCAGCCGCTGGGGAACGCGGTGGGCAACGCCCTTGAGGTGTACGAGGCAATTGAGGTCTTGAACAGCGGCGGCCCGGAGGATTTCCGCGAACATTGCCTGCACGTTGCGGCCAACATGCTCGTGCTGGGTAAAAAGGCCGGCAGACTGCGCGAAGGACGCCAACTGGCCGAATGGGCTATTATGGAAAGGCGCGCATTCGAAAAGTTTCGCGCGCTCGTGGAGGCCCAGGGCGGCGACGTGGCGTACGTGGACGACCCGGATCTGCTCCCGAAAGCGAAGATCGTCGAGGTGGTGGCGGCGCCGTCGAGCGGCTGGCTGGCTGAGGTCCGCGCGCGAGGCGTGGGCGAGGCGGCTGTGATCCTGGGCGCCGGTCGCGCCACAAAGAGCGATCCCGTTGACCATGCGGTCGGTTTTGTCCTCCACCACAAAGTGGGCGACCGCATCGAAAAGGGGCAACCGCTTTTCACCATCCATGCCAATGACCCGGCCCTACATGTCGAAGCGCGCCAACAGGCGCTGGCGGCGCATGTTTTCAGCCAGGAACCGACAACCCCCTTACCTTTGTTCTATATGAGTTAGGAATAGGGATAGTCTTGCATAAAAACAAAGAATCGGGCATACTTACAAAAAGATATTTGCAATTGAAGAATTTCGCTTCCAACAGCGGATTCTAAGGAGTGACGGCATGGCTAAAGTTTCATTGCGTATCTATAATCGAGATATTGAGAACCTGGTAGATCGGGGACAGTTGGATGAGGCTATAGCGCATTGCCGCCATATTTTGAATGCGTTTCCCAAACATCTCGAAACCTACCGCCTGTTGGGGAAAGCCTACCTGGAAGCCAAACGCTATCCTGAAGCCACCGACATTTTCCAACGCCTGTTGATGGCCGTCCCGGACGATTTCGTTGCCCACGTAGGCATGAGTATCATCTGCGATGAACAAAATAAGATGGACGACGCCATCTGGCACATGGAGCGCGCTTTCGAAGTGCAGCCCTCCAATTCCGCCATCCAGGCCGAGTTGCAGCGCTTGTATGGCCGCCGCGACGGCGTCGAGCCGCCCAAGATCCGCCTGACGCGCGGCGCGCTGGCGCACATGTACATGCAGGGCGAACTCTACGCCCAGGCCACTTCCGAGATCAAGAAAATGCTCGAAGAAGACCCCAACCGCCAGGATATGCAGGTGTTGCTGGCGCGCGCCTACTTCCACGCCGGGCAGAAAACCGAATCTGCCGAGGTCTGTAACCAATTGCTCCGGCGCTACCCTTATTGCCTGGACGCAAACCGTGTGCTGGTGGAATTGTTGCCCGCAACGGACCGCGGCGAAAGCACCCAGGTCTACCGCCAGCGGGTCAACGAACTCGATCCCTATGCCGCTTTTGTCCGCGAATCCATCTTCCGCACCGATGACGCGCCGGACGCAGCCGTGAGCCTGGAGCGTTTGGATTGGGACGGCCAACCGGTGGCGATGGAAGCGGATTGGGGCCTGTCGCAGGGAATTGGACCGGAAAGCGCTAGGACCGACCGCGACGAACAACCTGCCTGGTTGCGTTCCAACCAGGCGGGAGAATCTCCCTCCGCATCCTTCCCGACCGAGCAGCCTGCGCCATCCTTGCAGGAGGCTTCCGCTGCGAGCGGCGACACGGACATCCCGGACTTCCTGCGCGATGCGGGCTGGGGCGAATCAAGCGGTTCGTTCCAGGAAAGCCCCGCGCCTTTTGGAGAGGCCCAACTGCCGGAACTGGCCGAAGGCGACCTGCCCGACTGGGTCAAGGCTATGGCGCCCGCCAAAGCAGACTCGGGTGAAGCGGTCCTTTCAACTGAGGAAAAGTCGAGCGAATTGGTGGATGGCGAACTCCCCGACTGGCTGCGCGAGATCAAAGCAGGCGAAACGCCCCAGGCCGCGCAATCCTTCGAACAGACCGACCTGCGCGCCTGGTTGCCCTCCGAAAAGATCCAAGAGGACGCGGCTGCGCTGGCGGGCGCTGGCGCGTTGGCCTTCGATGCGCTGGCGGGACAAGAGTCTGACGCCGGGCAGCCGGCAGAGGAGGAGGCCAACGCTGCGCCGGTTGCCTTCGATACCACCGACACGGGCGACCTCGGAACTTCTGCCGGGGAACAGGATGAATCCTTTGCCTGGTTGGAGGGACTGGCCGCCAAGCAAGGCGCCAAATCTGAGGAACTGTTGACCAAACCGGAAGAACGCCTGGAAAGCGAACCGGATTGGGTGCAGCAGGCCAAATCCCTGGGCGCCGAGGCGGATGTCTCCAGCGAAACCGCTGCGCCGTTTGAAGGGTTGCCGGCCGAAGAACCTGAACCGGATGACATGCCGGATTTCTTGAAACAAGTCATGCAGCCCGAGGGTGAGCCTGTCCCTCCCTTCACAAAGGTCGATACGGGCAATCTCGGAACTTCTGCCGGGGAGCAGGATGAATCCTTTGCCTGGTTGGAGGGACTGGCTGCCAAGCATGGCGCCAAATCCGAGGAACTGTTGACCCAACCGGAAGAACGACTGGAAAGCGAACCGGATTGGGTGTTGCGCGCCAAGGACCTGGGCGCTTCGCAGCCGGCTGGAGAACCGCCTGCCGGCGTGGATGAAACCGGCATGTGGTTGCGCGGTCTGGATGCAAGCGGCCCCGAAGCGCAGCCCGCTGAACAACCTGAGCAGTCGATTGAAATACCCGCCGGGCAGCCAGAAGCGCAACCTGACCAGCCGCTCGAAACGCCTGCCGGGCAGCCAGAAGCGCAACCCGTTGCCTCCGAAACGGAAGCAGGAACAGGCGCGCAGGAGGAGGCGGGCGCAGGCGCGGCCTGGGAAACCGGGGAAAGCGTCTCCCCTGACGTTGCGGAAGAGCCGCCGCCTGCCTGGTTGCATGATCTGGAGGCCGGGGCGGAGCCGCCGCCTGCTGGCGAGAAAAAAGTCGAAGACCTGCCTGAATGGTTGGCAGGCCTGGACGAGGAGAAAGCGCCCGAACCCGCTTCCCCTGCCGAGGCGCTGCCAGACTGGTTGCGTGGGGAAACAGAAACCGAGGCTGAACCAGCCTCGCCGGAGCCGGTTGGGCCTTCGGATTGGACGCCAGTGGAAGCCAGCGCGCCCGAGCCGCCGCCGGTTGTCGTCTTGCCGCCGGTCGAGGAAAAAGTTGCGCCATCGATCTCTCGTGAGGCGGCAGCCAAGTCCCGCTCTGGCATGACCGGGATGCTGTCCTCGACGCGCGATCTCATCTTGTCCCAGGCGCAGATGGAACTCTCGCGCGGTAATATCCCTGCCGCTTTGGAAATCTATGGCAAACTCATCAAGAAAGGCCGCCTGCTCGATGAAGTGATCTTCGATTTGCGCGAAGCCTTGTATCGCTACCCGATAGAAGTGATCATCTGGCAGGCATTGGGCGACGCCTACCTGCGCGCCAACCGTTTGCAGGATGCGTTGGACGCGTATACGAAGGCCGAAGAATTGCTGCGCTGAACCCGTAGGGCAGGCCTGAGACCTGCCCTACAAATCAAATTTAACCCTGGAGGAATTTCGTGGAACGTTCGCTTGTATTGGTAAAACCCGATGGCGTCCAACGTGGATTGATCGGCGAGGTGATCGCCCGCCTGGAGCGCCGCGGCTTGCGCCTGGCGGCTGCCAAATTCATGGCCGTCAGGAACGATTTGGCCGAGACCCATTACGCTATCCACAAAGGCAAACCTTTCTATGATAGCCTGATCGCCTACATCACGTCTGCGCCGGTGATGGCGATGGTATGGGAAGGCCCCAATGCGGTGGCCGCCATCCGCCAGACGATGGGCGCTACCCGTCCCACCGAGGCTGCGCCCGGTTCGCTGCGTCACGATTTCGCGCTCGAAGTGGGCCGCAACCTGACCCACGCTTCGGACACGGTCGAGAACGGGGAAAAAGAAGTAGCCTTGTGGTTCAAGAAAGAAGACCTGGTAGACTGGTCGCGCGAGGTCGACCGGTGGGTGTTCGAGAGTTAGACCGCATCGAGAAGCCGCCTTGGGTTCCTGTCCCAGGGCGGCTTTTTTGTTTCAGGATCTTGCTTGCTTGGTTTCAAGCCAGCCAGAATTTTCCCGTCACCAGCATGACCATTGTCCCCAACACGCAAACCGCAATCATCAACATCATCGCAACAATGAAGCGTTGGGCGGGCGTCATCCCCAAGAATTTGCCCGGGCGTCGTTTTTTCTTGGCTGGCGCGCGGCTGGGTTGCTCGAAGACCGGTTCCGAGCCGTCGTCGAATAGGGAGGCGTCATTGCGCAGGTTATCGAACATAGCCAAAGTATATCACGCTAACGGGCGCAAGTGAACTTCCCCGGAATGTACTGTTACGTACTTGCCATGTTCATCGCGCAGCGACAGGCTGCCGTCGGATTCCAAGCCCAGGACTTCGCCGATGACGACCTGCCCGCTTCCCGCCTCGACCCGTACCTGCTGGCCGCGAAAAGCGAGACTCTCGTCCCAGGCTTTGACCAGCGCATCCGTCCCCAGGCGCGGACGCCACTCCAATAGCGCAGACAGGATGTCGCGCAGCAAGGCTGGGCGTTCGACCGCCTGCCCCAATTCGTCCTCGATGCTGGTGGCCGGGAAGGGCAATGTTTCGGGCGGCGGCGCAGAGCCTTTCAGCGCGTTTACGCCCATGCCCAGGATGAGCGCGTCCAGTTGTTCGCCTGTCCAGGTCGATTCGACCAGGATGCCGGCTACTTTGCGCCCGTTGAGCAGCACGTCGTTCGGCCATTTGATGAGGGGCGCGAGACCGCGCTTTCGCAGGGACTCGGCCAGTGAAACGGCTAGCAGGCCGGTCGTCCGGGTGGGATGCGCGCGTTCGTCCGGCGTGGGGCGCAGGATCAGGCTCATCGCCAGCGCCGTCCCGCGTGGGGTGAACCATTTCCTGTCCATGCGCCCGCGCCCGCTGGTCTGTTCGTCGGCCAGCGCCAGCGAAAGGTCGGGCGCGCCCTGGGCGGCCCAGGCCAGGGCTTCGTCGTTGGTGGAGCCGGTCGTGTCGAAATAGCGAAGACTGGCGAGAGGCAAGCCCGCCAGGGTTGTTCGGAGGGTTTTCTCGTCCATAAAAAAGTAGGGCGAGATTAATCTCACCCTACGGGAGCACGAACCAGGGGTTGATGAAGCCGCCGCCCTGCCGGACTTCGAAGTGCAGGTGGGCGCCCTGCGAGTTGCCGGTGTTGCCCGATGCGCCGATAAGTTGGCCGGCATAAACGCTTTGGCAGGCGCTCACAGTGTAATAGCTCAAGTGGGCGTACAGGGTGGAGTAGCCGTTGCCGTGATCGATCTGGACGACGTTGCCGTAGCCGTAGTTGTCGCCGCCCTGCGCCATGGTGACCACGCCCGAATCAGCCGCGTAGACGGGCGCGCCCTCGCCGGCGGCAATGTCAATGGCAAGATGCCCGGACCAGTAATCGTTGCCGGAGAGGAAGTGGTTGTCAGCCGGCCAGACGAATGCGCCGCTGCCGACCGCCCCGCCGGGGCAGGAACTGCCGGATGTGCCGGATGTACCCGAAGCGCCGGTAGCGATGGTGGGGAGCAGCCATTGCACGAATTCGCGGGCGCCGCCGGGGATCATGACCCAGGAGCCGGGTTCGATCTTCGGGTCTGTCAGGTCGATGTCGTTGCCAGGCCAGCCCAGGATGTCGTCTACCTCGGCTTCGTATTCGTTGGCAATTGCTTCCAGGGTGTCGCCATCTTTCCACTGGTAATAGATGCCGTCGGTGGGCGGGATGTTGAGTTCCATGCCGGGTTTCAGGTTGTGCGGGTCATCCTGCATTTCATCATAGTTGGCCCACAGGATGGTTTCCGGTTCGAGTTTGAAGTTTTCCGAGATCGCAAAAACAGAATCGCCGCGCGCGACCGTGTACTTTTCTATCGTGTAGCGCGGGCGTTCGGGCATATTTGTTTTCAGTTGGATATTCCGGCCAATGGAGGTGAACCCGCTGGCGACGATCTCTGGCGCGGAAACTGGCAAGGCAACGTCGGGCGGGTTTTCTTCGGGCTGGACGGTCGGTTCCGGGACGAGCGCCGAGGCCTGGCTTGCGCCTTTGTACCACAGCCCGCCGCCCAGAATGCCGGCCGACAGCAGCAGGGTGACGAACCAACTGAGGATGTGGAAGCGGTTGCGTTTCAGGAAGTCTAAGATTCTCATGCGTCTTGGGTCAGGTTTTCGAGGAATTCCTGGTTGTTCTTGGCCCTTTCCAGGCGGGTAATGATGGCTTCGGTGGCGACGGCGTTGTCCATGCCTGCGCCTTGCGGCGGGGACGAGATCATTTGAATGTACATGCGGCGCATCAGCCAGACCCGTTGCAGGATATCGGGGCCGAGCAGCAGGTCTTCGCGGCGGGTGGACGAGCGTTCGATGTCCACGGCCGGGTAGATGCGGCGTTCCTGCAATTTACGGCTGAGGTGTAGTTCCATGTTACCGGTGCCTTTGAACTCCTCGTAGACCACGTCGTCCAGGCGGGAGCCGGTGTCTACTAAGCAGGTGGCGATGATCGTGAGCGAGCCGCCTTCTTCGATGTTGCGCGCCGCGCCGAAGAATTTCTTGGGAGGGTACAAGGCCGAAGGGTCCATACCGCCCGAAAGCGTGCGCCCGGACGGGTTGACGACCAGGTTGTAGGCGCGCGCCAGGCGGGTGATCGAGTCCATCAAGATTACCACATGACGGCCGATTTCCACCAATCTCTTAGCCCGGTCTAATGCAATTTCCGCAGTGCGGACGTGGGAGGTGACCGGTTCATCGAAGGTGGATGCGATCACTTCCGCGTCCACCGAGCGATCCATGTCGGTCACTTCTTCGGGGCGCTCACCGATCAGGGCGACCATCAGATGTACGTCGGGATATTGTTTGGCAATGGAATTTGCGATCTGTTTCAGGATGGTGGTCTTGCCCGCCTTGGGTGGGGAGACGATCAATCCGCGTTGGCCGCGGCCAATGGGCGCCACCAGGTTGATCAAACGCGGCGCCAGGGTATCGTGATCGATTTCCAGGTCGAAGCGCTTGTCGGGGAAGATGGGAGTCTGGTTCTCGAAGACCGGCCTGCGGGAGGCGTCATCTGGCTCCAGGCCATTGACCGATTCTACTTTCAGCAGGCCGTAGTGGCGCTCTGATTCGCGCGGTGGGCGCACATGCCCGATCACCAGGTCGCCCGAGCGCAGGTCGTATTTCCGCAATTGCGCCTGGGAAACGTAAACGTCCTGGTCGCTGATGCGGTAATTGGCAGGCCGTAAGAAGCCGATCCCTTCGCTCATGATCTCCAGGATGCCGCCGCGCAGTTCGACGCCGTCTTTTTCGGCTTCCGCGCGGCGGATCTGGATGGCCAGGGCCTCCTTTTTCAGGCGGTTGGCATTTTCGATGCCAAGTTCCTTGGCCATTGCCCTTAGTTTGACCAGGGGTTCGTTTTCTAGTTCTAGTATTTTCATATTATTGTCTCGATGTTGAATGGTGGTAGGTTGGAATGCGGAAAGGACCAGCACCCCCGTATGCGGGCTGGTGTTTCATTTTGTTGGGTTGGAAGGGATGGGTATTCTCAAATTCACTGACGCGCAACCCGCGCAAGCGGAATGGCTGTACGCAGATCGAGCACTGAAGTATTGTAAAGAAGCGGGGAATTCAAATAAATTATAGCACGTTAGTTCTTGCAATGCAAGCAAAATTTTCAGGGTTCTGCTGGGAAATTCACCCCAGGTAGTCCAGGTATTTCAGGCCTGAACCGGTGTTGAACAATACGACCCGCTCATGCGGCTGGATCCAGCCTGCGCGAGCCAGTTCTTTTGCCGCTGCCAGGGTGGCTGCGCCTTCGGGGGCGGCAAACAGGCCTTCTTGGGCTGCCAGTTGTTTTTGGGATTCCAGGATGGCCGCGTCGCTCACGGCAATGGCTGTCCCCTGGCTTTCGCGGATGTCGGTCAGGATGAGGTGATCGGCAAAACTCTTCGGCACACGCAGCCCTGAAGCGACCGTGTAAGCGTTCAGCCAAAAGTCGCAGAACTGCGCGCCTGTTTCGAATGCCTTGACGACCGGCGCGCAGCCTTCGGCTTGCACCGAGACCATGCGGGGGCGTTTTGGGTTTTCCAGCCAGCCAAGCGTCTCCAACTCAGCAAAGGCTTTCCACATGCCTACCAGCCCGGTCCCTCCGCCGGTTGGGTAGATGATCACATCCGGTAGTTCCCAATCGAACGTTTCTGCCAGTTCATACCCCATTACCTTTTTCCCTTCTGTGCGGTATGGCTCTTTGAAGGTAGAAACGTCGAACCAGCCCTCCTCGCGGGCTTTGATGCCCGCCATACCGGCCGCGTCGCTGATCAGGCCATCCACCAGCACCACCTCCGCGCCCGCGATCTTGCTTTCTTCGATGTTGGCGGTAGGCGTGTCCCTGGGCATGTAGATGAGCGCCTTCATGCCGGCGCGCGCGGCGTAGGCCGCCATGGCCCCGCCAGCGTTGCCCGCCGTTGGGATGATGACCTTTTCGATTCCCAATTCCCTGGCTTTGGAGACCGCCGCAGAAAGCCCGCGCGCCTTGAATGAACCGGTAGGGTTGCTGCTTTCGTCTTTTATGAAAAGATTGAAGAGCCCCAACTCTTTGCCTACACGTGAGGAGGGCAACAATGCCGTATCCCCTTCGCCCAGGGTGATCATGTTGTGTGGTTCACGCACGGGGAGCAATTCGCGCCAGCGCCACATCCCCTTTGGTCGTCGGCGGATTTCATCCCTGTCCATGCGCTGGCGCGCGGTCGCCAGGTCATAGTTTACCAGTAACGGGGCCTGGCAATCCGGGCAGAACGTATGCACTTTATCAGCCGGGAAGGTGGTTCCACAATCGGAACATTGGACGTTGGTCAGGTAGGATACTTTTTCGCGGCTCGTTGTGTGTTTGCGGATTGGCGTATTTGACATGCTAACGGTCCGGCTATGCTCAAGACGACTGTTGCGGGGAAGGTACAAAGGCTTCCACGCGCGCCCAAAGTTCGCGGATGTTGATGGGCTTGGACATGTACACGTCACAGCCAGCCGCCAGGGCTTTTTCGGCGTCTCCTTTGAGCGCGTTGGCGGTGATCGCGATAATGGGGGTATACGCTAACGCCTGTTTCGCTGTGCTGGCGCGCAGCCTGCGCGCTACTTCGTACCCGTCCACATCGGGCAGGTTGATATCCAGCAGGATCAGGTCCACGTCCTGATTTTCTGCAACTTCTATCCCTTCCAGACCTTTGGCAGCCTCCAGCAGGCGATACCCGCGCGCTTCCAGCGCGCGCCTCACCAGCATCATATTGTCTGGATTATCCTCGATGTAAAGGACATTGTTTCCCATAACACTCTCCTTATTCTACGTTCTTCTCTTCGATGACCTGGATGACCTGGTCAACGAACTTACGGGCAGGCAATGAGCCTTTCTGGTATACGGCCTGGATGTGGCCGTTCAACCTTTTCCGTTCCTCAGGCGTGATGTCTTTGGCGCTGACGACCACCACAGGAATATCGCGCGTGCGCGGGTCCAGTTTGAGTTCCTCGACCAGGCCAAAGCCATCGATGCCGGGCATCATCAGGTCGGTCACGATCAGGTCGGGTAACTTCTGCCGCGCCAACGACAGCCCCTCCCAGCCTTCCTTCGCGTGATACAGGCGGTAGGATTTATGCCGTTCCAGCAAGCGGCGGATCAGGAGGGCGTCGTCTTCGTTGTCGTCGATCAGTAGGATGGTGGTCGTCTTCTCGTCCAGGTTTTCGAGCGCGGCCTGTAAGCCCTCGCGCGGGGCGGGAGACTGGTCCTCGCTCAAGTGGACATCCACCGCCCATTGGTCGCCCAGGACATGCTTTTCGACCGGGAAGGTATGCCCCGTGCAATTGAGGACGACGGTTTCTTCCGCGCCGATGAGGTTGTTCCTGAGCATCTTTTCCAAGCCTGCAAATGCTACCGCTGCCGCAGGCTCTACGGCCATTCCCTCGGCCTTGGCCAGCGAACGCATGGCCGAGAAGGCTTCGGCGTCGCTGACCGATTCCATCACGCCGCCATGCGCCTGGGTCAGGTTCCACAGGTACGTATAGGCCTTGCCGGGATCGCCGGTAGAAAGGATGATAATGCGCGTGTTTGGGATCACTGGCTCAGCGACATCTTTCCCGGCTTTGAAGGCGTTGACCATCGGCGCGCAGCCTTCGGACTGGATGATCGCCAATTTGGGGATGCGGTCGATCAAGCCCATGTCGAACAACTCTTTGAAGCCATGTTGCACGCCCAACGGCCCCAATCCGCCGCTGACGGCCTGGATGTACCAGTCGGGAGCGCGCCAGCCGAGTTGTTCCACGATCTCGTAGGCGATGGTCTTCATCGATTCTTTGGCAGGGATGGAACTGGCGCCCCGGTCCAGGAGCAGGTGGCGGCGCTGGGCGAACTGGGAGGCGATCTGCTTCGTCTGGTCGTAGTTGCCGCTGACGCGGATGACCTCGGCGCCGAACAGGGCCGCTTCGCGCAGTTTTTCCTGCGGCACCAGGCTGGTCATGAAGACCCATAACTTGATGCCCGCCCGGGCGCAGGCGGCGGCGTAGGCAACTGCGGCGTTGCCGGTGGAGGCGATCACGGCTTCGCGCACGCCGCCTTCCAACATGGCAGCCACCGCTACGGCCGCCTGGCGGTCTTTGAAGGAGCCGGTTGGGCCGTAGCGTTCGTCCTTGAAGTAAACGTGGGCATGCCCAAGTCCGGGGGCGAAGCGCTGCGAAAGCCACAGGGGAGTCCCTCCCGCCGGGTACAAGTCCAATGCGGAGGGGTCGGCGAGCGGCAGGACGTCGCTATAGCGCCACATGTTGAAAGGGCGTTGGGGCAGCCCTCGCAGGATTTCGCGCTTGAAAGCCTGGTAATCATAGTGGGCTTCGAGCCAGTGCGAATCGCATTGCTTACAGACGGCTGGGGTGAACGGCTCGTAAGGCTGTTGCTGGCCGCACAGGTTACATTGCAGGAACAGGGGAAGGGACATTTACTTTTCCTGTTTTTCGATGGTATCGTCGATGCGGGCTTCGAGGGGTAATTCTACATAAAAAGTCGAGCCTTCGCCAGGGATACCGCTGCTTTCGGCCCACAGGCGGCCGCCGTGCATCTCGATTAGTTTGCGGCTGATGGGCAGGCCCAGGCCGGTGCCGCCTGCTTTGCGCGTGGAGGAAGAGTCAACTTGCGTGAATTCCTGGAAGATGGCTTCCAGTTTATCGGGTGGGACGCCGATACCTGTATCGCGGACGGTGACCAGGATGCCTTGCTCCGTGCGCGCGGCGCGCATGCTGATCTTGCCTTTTTCCGTGAACTTCATGGCGTTATTGACCAGGTTGAGCATTACCTGGCGGAGGCGGGTGCGGTCGGCAAAGATTTCCACTTCCTGGTCGGAATCGCTCTCGATGAACAGGGAGAGCGATTTTTCGCTGGCGAGCGGGGAGGTGATGCTGGTCACTTCCTCGAGGATCTCGTGGAAGCAGAAGGTTTCGGGGCTCAGGTTCATGCGCCCGGCCTCGATCTTAGCCATGTCGAGCACGTCATTGATAAGGTGCAGCAGGTGCTGGCCGTTCTTCTGGATGAGTTGCAGGTCGTTGTCCATGTTTTCGGTCAATTCGCCGTCCAGGCCTTCGAGCATGACATCGGCAAAGCCGAGGATGGAGTTGAGCGGGGTGCGTAATTCGTGCGACATGTTCGCCAGGAAGGAGGATTTGAGGCGGTCGAGTTCGCGCAGTTGGGTTACGGTGGCAGCCTGTTCCTGGTAAAGCCGCGCGTTCTGGAGCGCAATGGCTACCTGGGCGGCCAGCGTGGTGTAGATGTTGGTGTCTTCTTGTGTAAAGTGATCTTGTTCGTCCGACTGGACATCGAAAACGCCTAGGAGTGTTTCGCCGACGACCATCGGGATCGCCATTTCCGAGCGCGTGTTGGGTAGCAGGCGATTCGAAAGATACATCGAATCCTTGTCATGGATCACGTCGTTCGCGACCACGGATTGGCGGCTGCGGGCGGACTGGGCCACGATGGATTTTTCGTGGTCGAAAGGAATATTCCAGCCTTCGGCTACCATTTTTCGTCCAACATCCCCGGCGCCGGTGGCAAGTAAGAGCGTCTGCTGGGTTTCATCTAGTAGGTAGATGTGGGCGTGATACAGGCTAAAGCGCTGTTTGGTGAGATCCACGACCGCCTGCAGGAGTTTTTCCGGGTCTAGCACGGTAGAGGCAGTAGTGCTAACGGTTGCCACTGATTCCAATTGGGTGGCGCGCTTGGCCACAGTTTCCTCTGCCAGTTTACGTTCCGTCAAATCACGGGCAAAGGCGAGTACGCCCCACACGTTGTTGCTGTCATCGCGGAGGGGGATCTTGATCGTGTCGAAAATACGAATCTGTCCGTCAACGGTAGCGGGATCTTCCGGGAAACGCTGCGGCATGCCGGTTTCCATCACTAAAGTGTCATCGGCCCAAAACCCGCGGATACCCTTTTCAGCGTTACCCTTGACCAGTTCTTCGGGAAAGCCCAAATCCAGGTCATTCTTGCCGATGAAATCTTCAATTGATATGTGCAGGGCGTTGGCATAGCCCTGGTTGACCAGTTGATAACGGTGCGCCCGGTCTTTCACGAAGATCCAGTCATCGGTCGAGTCGATCACGTTGCGGATCAATTTTTGCGCCTCTTTGGACTCGTACAATGCTGATTGTGTCTGCTCGAACAGGCGGGCGCTTTCCAACGCCAGCGCAACCTGTTCGGAGACCTGCTCCAAGAAGGCTATATCATCTTCAGTGAGGGGGCGTTGCGGATCGTCAGCAACAGCCATTTTTCCGATCACCTCCCCACCGGGCAGCGCCAGGGGGATCGGGGCAAACAATCCCTCTGACAGGCTGGCCTCTTGGATCGGCCTGAGTCCGCCCTGATCGAACACGTAACTCGTAGGAATGTCCACTTTATCTCGAAACGCCTGCCAGCCTTCGTGGCTCATGGCGCGATACAGGCGGTTGAGTTCTTCCAGGCGCTCGGCCATTTCCTGGCGCAGGCGGGTTTGCTCGATGGCAACCGCGATCTGCCCGCACAAGCCTTCCAACAGCAAACGGTCATCCTCGCTCAAGGCGCCGGCGCGGTCGCTTTGCACGTCCAGCACGCCCAGCACCTGCTCGCCCAGTTTGATGGGGATCGCAATTTCGCCCTTCGTGTTCGGTAGCAGGGGATTGGGCTGCCAGTCGGGATCGTCGGTCAGCGTGGAGCGCATCACGGTCTGACCCGAGGCTGCCGCCGTGCCGATCAGGCCGTGTCCCATCTCCATGCGGTGTCCCATTGCCAGCATCTTCGAGCCTGTTTCGCCGTACCCGGCAATCAATACTACTGCGTCTTGGGTCGCATCGTAGCGCAAAAGTTGTGTATGATAGTAGCCGATGCGTTCTTTGGTCAGTGTTACCACACGCTCGAAGAGTTCGTCTAATTGGGAAGCGGCGGCAACTTCCTGAGAAATTTCGGTGCTGACCTGCACCTGGTAACCGCGTCGTTCAAATGCCATCTGGATGGCTTGTTGTAATTTGACCCTTTCGATGGTTGTAATCAGGGTCTCCCCAGCGGCGCGAAGGACGATAATCGTATCTGGCTCCCAAGTTCTTTGATGTGAAACAGCATCGAATCCCATAAAACCCGTCAGCCTGTTCTGGTAAATAATTGGAACAATGACGATGGATTGGATTCCTTCGGCCTGGAACTCTTCTTTTTCGGCCTTCGCCTGTGGCGGCAAATTGGCAACATCTGGAACATTTACGATTTCGAATTTTTCCAGTCTTTCCATCAACCAGGGGAAGGTGTTGATTGGAATTCCCTTTAAGTTGTCAATATGCGTTTCGATGCCGGGAGCGCACCATTCATGGGTATTATCCATGCTGGCGCGATCCTCTGCGATCAAGAACAGGTAAGTGCGGTCGGATTTTGCAAACCGGCCAAGCATTTCCAAGGATTGTGTAATATCTTGATCGACATTGCTCAACGCCCCTGCCACAAACTTGGATGAGATCGTGGTGAGCAAGGTCTCTATTTCGATGCGCCTGCGAAGTTCCTCTTCGGCCTGTTTTCGTTCGGTAATATCTTCGTACATGCCCAGGACAGCAAACATTTTTCCTTGGCTGTCAAGCATTGGGACCTTGCTGGTTCTCAACCAGATCGTTTCCCCGGTGGGAGTAGTCTGGGGTTCCTCGTAATTGAGTTTGGATGTTCCGCTTTCCACAACAAGGTTGTCGTCTGCGCGGTAAAGTTCTGCTTGTCCTTTCCAGGGCATGTCCCAGTCTGTCTTGCCAATAATGTCGTTGGGAGAGTCCAAGCCGGCGTCATTGGCAAATTCCCGGTTACAGCCCAGGTAAGTCAATTGCGTATCTTTCCAGAAGATGCTTTGTGGGATATTGTCCATCACAGTTTGGAGCAATTGCTGGCTTTCCCGTAAGGCCTGTTCCGTCAGTTTGCGCTCGGTGATGTCTATGAAAGCGCCCACAAGACCGGCAACATCCCCGGTTTCGTTATAGTAGACATCTTTCGCAAAGATGACGGGCCTGATGTTTCCATCCTTGTCTTTTACCGTAAACTCATAGATCTGGTGTTGCGGGTGTTGCATCAATTCCAGGTCTTTTTGGTGGTAAGTTTCTGCGTTTTCACTGGGCCAGAGTTCATGTACCGTTTTTCCTTGAATATCCCCAGATGTTACTCCCATTACTTCGGAAAATGCTTGGTTGCAGCCCTGGTATCTGCCTTCCCTATCTTTATAAAAGACAGGTGTCGGAATGGCGTCCAAAAGCGCATTGGTGAAGTTAGCGTTGCGCTTGAGTTCATCTTCTATTCGTTTGCGTTCGGTGATCTCACGCCAGGCAGTATGGATAATAATTTTGTCATCCAGCGGGATGGAGGTCAACAGCACATCTACCGGGAAATCCTCGCCATCCATCCGGCGATGGATCCACTCGAAACGATGGTTCCCGCGTTGTACGGCGGTCTGGATCATTTCTTCGGCTTTCTCAGAAGAAAGGCGCCCATCCGGTTGGAATTCCGGCGAGAGGTCGGATGGATGGGTTGAAAGCACCTGTGCTTTATTCCTGGCTCTCAGCATGGTTACAGCAGCCTGGTTGCAATCAGTAAAAATTCCATTCTCGAGCAGCAAGAATGCATCGGTTGATTGCTCGAAGACTGAACGGAAGAAGGTTTCCTTATCTATGCTTGAGACCTCACTACTGATTTTTTGAGCATTCAATCCTGTTGCTATCTGTGGAGTGTTCATAATCTATTCATCCATTTTTCATGCATTAACTGACCAGTGAGTCGGGAGAGTCCCAATTGTTTGCAATTGGTTCTACCTGGGTACGGCTTTCGGGGGGAGTCAGTTGCACCATTGTGCGACGTCCCAGGATATTTCCAAGTTCACGCGCAGCAGTCCGCAGGATCGTTTCCGGATTGGTCGAACTGCGCACCGCATTGGTAATCTGGCGCAGGGTCTGTTCCCGTTTTGCCAGTTTTTGTGACAACGACAATGCCTGTTCAGTCTGCACCGACAAGCGCAGGTTTTCGATGTGGGCGCTCAATTGCTCTGTAATAACTTTGACCAGTTCGAGCTCATCTTCTGAGAATGAGAACACACCCGTTCCAGCAATGCTGAATTGCCCGACCGGTTCACCATGCACTTTGATGTCGTAGGATGCGATTGGTTCGAGCGCATCGTTTTGTTCTTCCATGGATGTAACTTTTTCGCCATCGTAAATGAACCCGTTTTCTGTTCCTGGGTTTTGATTCAGATATTCGTCCCAACCTTCACGCATCAGGCGGCGGACGGCCTGTTCGGCCTTCGCCCGATAACTTTCGGCCTGGGCCAACAGGCGCAGGTTTTCTACTTGCTGGGCGATTTGGGTGGCAGTTGCCTGGATGATCTCGTTTTCTGCTGCTGTCCACGTGCGACCGGGTTCGTCCTCCAGCCGGATCTCGCCGACTTTTGCGCCTGTGATGTTGATCGGCGCAGAGAGCACATTCACATTCTCGATAGATGGGAGGGCTACATCTACCAGCGGAATGATTTCATTCTGCGCATAACAATAACCGATCCTTTCGCTGCGTTCGATCCCATCCAGGAATCCCTGCCATCCTTCTGCGGTCAAGCGACGGGCCTGTTCTTCCATTTCTGCGTGGGCTTGCGTCGTTTGGGCAAACAGGGAAGCGTTTTGGATCGCAACGGCGAGTTGGCCCGCCAGGGCCGTGAAGGCCGGCAGGTTGGTTTCATTGAGGGCGCCTGGTCGTTCACTCTGCATATCGAGTACGCCTACAACTATGTCGCCCACCATCAGGGGGACGGACATTTCACAACGAGTGAGAGGTAGCAGCGGGTTGGGCAGGAAGTTCGCGTTTTTTTCGGTGCTTTCGATGACTACCGCTCGTTTTTCGCTGGCTGCGCGGCCATTGATCGATCCCAATCCAATCGGCAGGTAATGGGACTTTCGCATAAGTTGTGTCCCAACTTCGCCTGTACCGGCGCTTAGAACAAGGTTGCGACCAGAGGGGTCCACGATGTAGATCTGGGTATAGTACAGGTTGAACCTTTCGCGGATGATCTCGACGGCCTGGGCCATCATTTCATATTGATTGGCTACTTTCTCGGTAATGGCTTTGCCAACTTCAGAAGCGGTCTCCAGGTCCTGTGTTCGTTCCGTTACGCGTTGCTCCAGGGTGCTGACCAAATTTTTCAGGTTGCCAGTCATCGTGTTGAACGCCGCTGCCAAAACACCGGTCTCATCATTGCTATGGACATTTGCTACAATGGATAAATTGCCTTGCGAGACGGCGCTGGCCGCCTGTGTGAGCGCTTTTACAGGGCGCACGATCTGACCCGCCAGGAACCAGAGCAGGGCAATCGTAAAAAGGATCAAACCTGCGCTGATGGATACCTGTTGGATGGCGGCAGTCGTCGCTGACGCCGTGATCTTACTGAAGGGAATGATCAATCCCATTGCCCAACGCGTCCCGCTTTTGCCCAGGCTGATCGGCGCGAAGATGCGCAAGTATTTTCCGTCAGGACTCAGGCTGGTAAAGGTTTCTTCTGCTGAAAGCCGCGGTAACAGTTGTTCAATATCTTCATATATCGAGTTTGCGGGTTGGTTTACTAATTCTGGTTGTTGGTAGACGGCGATCAATGTTCCCGTATCAGTAAGCAGGACTGCCTGGGCAGCGCCGTCATACAAGTCAATACTGTCAACGACTTGTTGCACAAATGCGATGGGCGCGTCAACTCCTGCAATTCCATAGAATTTGTCGTTTTGAACGATTGGCACCACGAAAGATGCCATGAGGGTATCTTCTCCTTGGATAGGATAGATTAACGGCGCAATGGTGACTTCTTGTTTGGTGTTGCGCGGAATAAGATACCAGTCACCGATCCCAGGGGTCTCATATTGTTCGAGCGCTTCGACGTATACGCTCCCATTATCCCCTCGAATCCAATAAGGGATGAAGCGCCCGGTACTGTCGTGGGCTGTCTTCCACCGGTATTCTGTATCCAACCCATCGAAGGCATTGGGTTCCCAAAGCGTATATGTTCCCAGGAAGGATGGATTTTCACTCAAAACCTTCCGTAGCATCGCGTTGGCCTGTTCGCGCGAGAGCGATACCGGCGCCACCGGATCTTTGACTGCGGCAAGGGAATGCGCCAGCGTGCGCGCTGTGGCCAGGATCTCGTCAAGTTGTCCCTTTACGGCGCTGGCTTGCGCTTCTGCAATCGCAAGCGCCTCTTTTTCTGCGCCGTCAATGGCTGTTTGCCGGAGCGTAGAAACTGAATACCACGCGAGGATGATCGTGGCGAACAGCAGGCATAACCCTGTCCATAGGGTGATCTTCGTTTGGATGGAAACCCTTGTGCGTGTTTGCTTCAGGTCGCCCGTTTGTTGCGGCGTTGCGCCAAAATCATCTGCTGAACTTGGAGTAATCCCTGTAATTTTCGGCCACGTTTTTTCTGTATCTTCAGGTTGCTGCGCCAGTTTTCCTTCCAATTCTGTAATCCGGGCTTTGAGCGCCTCGAGTTGGCGCAATCCAACATAAGCAGGCGGTTCATGCTCGGCGAACATATTGGTAATTCGCCTTTGGATAGTATCTTGGGCGGTTTTCTTTTGAGCATTGGATTTCGGATTCTTTGCCATAAAAAATTACTCCATTTTGCCGGGCGACGAGAACGAACACGGCTTACCCAGAGGCCTGGTGAGATAAACGTTAATTGTTGAACCGGTCCTTTTGCCTGGACTCTGTGATGGGCGATTCCAGAATCACGCGGGTCTCTTTTGATCCCAGCGCGCGCCCCAACTCGCGGGCCGCCACTTGCAAAACGCTTTCGAGGGTAGTAGCGCTTTGTATTTTCTGGCTGATCGAACTAATCAGCGTTTCTTGATAAGCCTGCTGTTGCGTCTCGGTATACGCGTGTGCGTTCTGCAAGGCGATGGCAACCTGGTTGGCAATGGATTGCAGCAGGGTAGCGTCTTCCTGGTCCAATCCATCAATGATATTGTGCTGGACATCCAGGACGCCCAATACCTGGTCGCCGACCGCAATTGGCACGGCGATCTCGGATCTGGTTTCGGGCAACAAAGGATTTGGAAGCCAGCCTGGGTCTTTGGATGTGTCAGGAACCAGAACAGGCTGGTTGGTCTCGGCAGCGCGTCCGACCAGGCCCCTGCCTTTGGGGAGTTTGTGGCCTTTGGACAGCATAGCCTGCCCGGCCTCGCCGGTTCCGCCGGCCATAATCAATTCATCCCTGGTTTCATTCAGCAGGTAAATATGCGCGTGATAGTAATCAAATGCAGATTGGACTTGTTCGACTACTTCCCTGACCAATTGGCGCTGATCAAGAATCGTGGACAGTCGGCGGCTAACCTCGGTGGATGTTTCCAGTGCGCGGGTACGGTCGGCGACGCGCTCTTCCAGCGACTGCCGAATGGCCTGTAATTCGCGGTTGCTGACCGACAATGCTTCCTGCGCAATGCGGCGCTGGTTGTTGTTGGCTGCAAGAAAAACGATGATGAAAACCAGCACAACAAAGCCAAGCAGAACACCCCAAATTAACGCTTTATTTTCTTCATAAAAAGAAACCGGGCGGTTGAGCACAACACTGCCTTCGGGCAGCGCAGAGACAGCAATTCCCCATTTTTGCAGTGCGTTGTGATCGAACATATATTGGCTTTTAACCTGCTTTTCGACCCCGGTGGTGCGTGGATTCTCGCCAGCCAGTATCCTGAGCGCCAGTTGGGCTGCTCGTTCCCCTTCCACGTAACCGCTGGTCAATTTACCGCCTACGATCCCATAACCCAAACTGAAATCCCAGGTGCCATACACAGGCACTGCACTGCTTTCCGTGATCAACGGCGTAAACTGGTTGTATTCGTAGAATTGCCCGGCCTGATCCCTGAAGAAGAGTGTCAGCAACACCAAACTGTCCGAAGACAGGCTTCCCACCCTTTGACGAACTTCTTCCATCGTAACATCTTCAAGAAATTCGAATGTGACCTGGGGATATTTTGGGAACAGTTCGACCAGGTTTTCATGAACCCTCTGGCCGGTAACTGTTGTATCGTTGACGACCACGATATGCGTCACTTCAGGATGCAGACTCAGGGCCAGATCGAGGGTGCCGGCCAGGTCGGCTTCTTCGCTGATGCCTGTGAAACGCTCGTGGCCTTGTAGCCGGGTTTCGTCGAAAAAATTCGCGCCGGTAAAGACGACCGGAATATCGGGGAACAGATCTTCGGCGTATTTGAACAAGAAATTCAGGGCCGCATCGTCGGATGACATCACCAGGTCAAGGTTGGCATCCTTGTATTTGACGGAGAAAAGGTTGTAGACTTCCTCCAAATACTCCTGACTGTCGAGCCGTTTGGTATCCAGGTATTCGATGCGCAGGTCTACATTCCCTTGCTGTTCGAATGTGGAAACAATAGCGCGCGTAATATCGTCCGAGAATTTATACCCTGGATGATATGAATTGATATATAGGACTTGTTTTCGTTCTTCCTGCGCCTGGGCAAAAGGCGGGTTGACGGTGGCGAACAACAGGGAAAGCAACAGACTCCAAAACAGGAGACCAAGAATCCATTTGCCTCCGCGTTTCGATGGGTAGACCTTGACCAACAGTTTGCGTTGTTCAAGATTTTGCACGGTTCGAATCGTTTTCAGGTTCATGTCTGCTTCCTCAATTGCTCACATCCAAGGAACTCAACTTCACAGCGACCTTTGTTCCTAATGCCCGTCCAACCTCCCGTACAGCCACCTGCAGCGCCTCTTCGATGTGGGTCGTATTCTGGATCTGTTGGCTGATATCACCGATGAGCGCCTCCCGTTCTGCGCGTCTCTGAGTTTCCTTGTACGCCTGGGCGTTTTGCAGAGCAATAGCAACCTGGCTTGCGATGGATTGGAGCAGGTCAGCGTCCTCTGGTTTCAAGCCGTTGACAACGTTGTGCTGTACGTCCAGGACACCCATGACCTGTTCGCCAATCGAAATCGGTACTGCCATCTCGGATTTCGTCTCGGGCAGCAAGGGGTTGGGCAACCAATCGGGATTTTGGGATGTATCCGGGACCAGTACAGGCCTGTTGGTCTCTGCTGCGCGGCCTACCAGGCCCCTGCCTTTGGAAATCTTGTGACCTCTCCTGAGCATGGTTTGCCCGGTTTCGCCGGTGCCGCCGGTCATCACCAGGTCATCGCTCTTTTTGTCCAATAAGTAAATATGTACATGATAATAATCGAACGCCTTCCGAACCTGCTCGACCACTTCCTTGACCAGTTGGCCTTCATCGAGAAGGGTGGACAGGCGGCGGCTGACCTCGGTAGAGGTTTGCAGGGCGCGCGTGCGTTCAGCCACTTTCTGTTCCAGCCCTTCCAACGTTTGACGCAGTTGGATGGTCATCGAATTGAAGACTGTTGCCAGAACACCGACTTCGTCCTTCGTCCTGACCGGCGCTTCGATCTCCAGGTCGCCCTCGGCAACTTTCCAGGCTAAATCCGTCAATTGTAGGATAGGACGCAGGGTGCGATTGAGCAGGACGAAGCCCAGTCCGACCGTGATGAGCAGGCCCAGCATCGTCGAGCCGATCAGGTAGATCTGCATCTGTCTCACGGAGGCGAAGGCTTCCTGCGTGGGCAGTTCAACGATGGCCGCCCAGTCCGTGCCTGGGATGGGTGCGGACAGGCCGACCACTTTCAGTTCATTCAGGCCAATATACTCCAGCAAGGTTCGTTCTCCTGGAGCGCCAGTTGCGAAATCAGACACAGGCGGGATTTGTTTCATATCTTCGCCATACCGTTGCAGCACTGCGCTCGGCTCCTGGTATGCCAGGAAGCGTCCTTCGGAGTCCACCAGGTAAGCGTAACCGGTCTCGCCGATTTCGATGCGCGCCACATCTTGCCACAAGCGGGCCACGTTGGCTTCTGCAACCAGGATGCCAGCAGATTGCCCGCCAGCCGCTTTGATTGGAATGGCTACCTGCACCGAGAGTAGCCCGCTTTCGGGTGAAACAAAGATCGGGCTGACATATGTCTCTCCGTTTGCAGCCACACGAAACGCCTCACTGTCGGCCTGGCTGACCAGGTCGCCGGGCGCATACGTGCGCGTGGTAGAAACCTTGACCGCTTCGCGGCCACTCTTGGTCAACAACGTAATCTGGCTGAATACGGTTCTGCGGCGGATGAGCAATTGTTCCAAGGCCGCCTTTTGCTTATCAGACGTCAGGGCCATCAGCGATTGGGTGCCTTCGAAGAGCGACAATTCATTAGCGACGCCATTGATATAAGACGAGATCAGCAAAGCGACCTGCCCGGCGCTCTTTTCCTGTTGTTGCAGGATATTCTCCTGCTGGGTTCGTTGGGCGATCCCAACCAACGCCACACCCAGAACAAGGATGGATAGGAGGGTAATCACAGTCCAAGTAAGTCCCAATTGGAATGTCAGGCTCTGATACCATCGTATCCGGCGTACGCTGCTCGCCTCACCGCTTTCGTTTCGTTGTTCCATGTATACTCCTGCTGCTTGGTGCATCCTGGTCGGACCGTCCCGAAGTTTTGCTCGAATCTTCGGGACGGCATATACAAGTAAGATTTCTATGGATTCAAGCGCACTTTGCTGGCAGCAAACTCGGCCGGCCAGACAGGCACCAATTCTCCATCCTGGATCTGCGCCATGAACAGGGTCGCAAATTCGTTCTGTCCGTCGGCGTCGAAGCGAATGCGCTCGGCGGGCAGGATCATGTGGGGGCCCTTTGGCATATCGGTCGCAGCCAGGGCAGCGCGCAACTGCGCTTTTTCCACGGAACTGGCCCGTTCCAGGGCATCCGCAAGGACGTAAACGGCTTGGTAGGCATAGGCGCTGTTGCCGGTAATATCGGTTCCAAACCGCTCATGGAAGCGCGCATTCAGTTCCTCTCCCCCGGCAGCGTACTTGGAATATTCGACCAGCGTAAAGGAACCCTCAGCCATTTCACCCAATTGTTCGACATATTCGGGATACAGCACGCCGCCAGCCGCATCTACCAGCGGTATGGTCGCGCCGGCCTCGGCCAATGCCCGGGCGATCAGGATGCTGTCGTTCAGGTAAGTAACTTCCAAGATGGCGTCGGGGTCGGCTGCCAATACCTGGGCCACTTCGTTGCTGAGGTCGGTAGCCCCTTCGGCAGTGTAACTGACCTCGGCCACCACTTCCAGGCCGTTCTCCTGGATAGCCGCCTTTTGCGCCAGCGAAGTGGCTGTGCCAAAGTCAGTGTTTTCGTACAGCAAGGCAACGCGCTGGACGGGATAGCCAGCCAACTTCGCCAGGTCCTTCAAAAAGAGCACCTGGTCGCGGCCATAGTACTGCGCCTTGGGGCATACGCGGAAGGTGTACTGGAAGCCGCGCTCGGTGATGATATCCGAGATTGCCATATTGATGACAAAGGGCGTTTCCAGGCGTTCAGCGACCTGTGTGGCGGGGTTGGTTACGCTGCTCTGGTATGCTCCAATGACGGCAACCACGTTTTCTTCCTGGATGAGGCGTTCGGTCTCCTGGGCGCCGATATCCGGGTTGCCCTGCGTATCGCCGAAGACCAGTTCCAACTTAGCGCCGCCTAAGGACTGGATGCCCCCGGCTGCGTTGATCTCTTCGGTTGCCAGCACGGCCCCGTTCTGGTTATCCTGGCCTATGCTGGCTAAATCGCCGCTGAGCGGATAGAGGACGCCCACCCGCACGACGTCAACGCTTTCGGGTTCAGGTTGGTTGCCGCAAGCAGTGAGCAACAACAGACCGGTGATGGCCGCCATGCGAATAAAATTGACAACCTGCTGATGTTTCATCATCATTTCTCCTTGAATATATGTCGGAACAAATTTGCTCATGTCAATCCTGACAATGAGACTTTGAAACGAGAACCTTTCCCTACTTTGCTTTCCACGCTTATCTGCCCGCCATGCCCCTCGACAATGGACTTGACAATTGCCAATCCCAACCCGTTGCCTTCGATATCCTTGACTTCCTCACTATGGACTCGATAGAACCGGTCGAAAATAAAGGGCAGGTCTTCTGCCGGGATGCCATAGCCGCTATCTTGTATACAAATGTTCACCACATTTTTGCCTTTTTCGGCAGAGACGCTGATGGCGCCGCCTGTAGGAGTATATTTGATGGCGTTGCCCACCAGGTTGCGCAACGCTTGTTTCAGTGGCAGCGCATCTCCCTGGACCTGGAGCCTGCTCCCCGCTTTTTTGAGCGTGAGTTCTTGCTTTTTGGCCCGCGCCTGCGGTTGGAATTCATCTACCACCTCGGAAACCAGCATCGTCAAATCCAGGGTCTCTTTTTTAAGTTCCAGGCCGATATCTATCTTTGCCAGTTCGAGCAGGTTTTGCACTAACTCATTCATGTTCAAGGCCGCAGTGTGGATGTGGCGCACGAAATCGGCCTGGGTCTCCGTCAGTGGGCCGGCCTTGGGGAGCAGGTCGGCAAATCCTGTAATGACTCCGATCGGGTTCTTCAAATCATGCGAGGCAGTAGAGATGAATTCGTTCTTCACCCGTTCCAGGTCTTTGAAATGGGTTACATCTTGCAAGACGACCACACAGCCGCCATCTTCGATGGGCGTGATGATCGTTGTGAGGGTGCGATGATCCGGCCAGTCGAACTCCCCTTTGTGGGGTTCCCCGGATGCGCAGGTCTCCTCCACCAGGTCGATCAACCGGTCGTATCCGCGTCCCCTGGCAAGCGGCAGGCCAAGTTTCGTTTCATAATCTGTGAATAGTTTTTCAGCCGCCGGGTTCAACAACACGAGACAGCCATCGCTGTCGAACATCAAGATCGCATCGGCCGCGCTCTGCAGGACAGCCGCCAGCCGCCTCTGTTCGTGCGAGACGCTGGCATATAACTGCGCGTTTTCCACTGCGATGGCCGCCTGGCTGGCAATGGCCTGTAACAGCAGTTGGTGGTCTGTGTTGAAATATTTCACTTTTTCGTGCGTCAGCACCAGCAACCCGATCAAATCGAGGCGACCAAACATGGGGGCCATCAGCACCGAGCGCGTTGGATCGCCGGTCAGGGTTTGCCAGCGCGGGTCGGCGTGCGTGTTATCCACGATCAAGCCCTGGCGTGTTTCCTTGATCTGGTCGAGAAATCCATTCAGGGGAGGAAAGTGCGCTTCAAGATTGGGTTTGGATGGATCGGGAATGCGATATTCTTTGTGGAATGGCGCTTTCGGCATGAAGATGATGATATGCCCGAACATCGCCCCCAGCGTCTCGACCGCGCGGCGCAGGACGACATCCGTCAACTCGTTGATGTCGGGACGGGCGCTCAGGTCTTTGCCAATCTCCGGCAGGACGTTCAGTTCCTTGTTCCGGCGGCGGAGCGCGTCTTCCGCCTCTTTGACCCTCAGTTTGGTGCGGATGCGGGCAAACAACTCACGCTTGTCGAAGGGTTTGGTGATGTAATCGTCAGCGCCCAGGTTCAGCCCAGCGTGGATATCGTCCGCGCTAGGGCGGGCAGCGGTCAGGATGATGACCGGGATGTGTTCGATGGCCGGGTCTGCGCGCAACTCTTCCAGCACTACGAAACCGTCTTTCTCCGGCATGTTGACGTCCAGCAGCACCAGGTCGGGCGTTTCGGCGCGCACTTTTTCCAGCGCTTCGAGCCCATTGGAAGCCGTAATATAGTTGAAGCCTTCATTGGCCATGTAGCGCGCCAATAACGTGATGTTATCGGGGAGGTCGTCGGCGATCAGGATTTTGAAGGGCTGGATTCCTGTCTCCGGCGTGGGCGCTGTGTAGCGATCCATGGTCTGCATGGTATTGCTTACGATCTGGCAGATGCGTTCTGGCCGGAAAGGTTTGATGATGGTTTCATCCACTTTCAGGCGGCGGGCGGTTTCTTTCAAGCCGGGGATGTCGTAGGCAGTGATGAGGATGGAATGCGCCGGTCGCCCGGCCGGGTGCGCTTGCATCCGCTCGATCAATTCCAGGCCGTTCATGTCCGGCATCATCATGTCGGTGATCAGGATGTCTACCGAGTTGTCCCCAACCTGTTCCAGGGCTTCTTTCCCGCTGCAGGCAGAAAGCACTTCGAGGCCGGGGCCAAGTTGCGAAATCGCGCGCGCCAGGGTCGTGGCTGTGCCGGGATGATCGTCTACGACCAGTACACGCATTTGGGTCAGGGTGGTAGGGGCTGAGTCGTCCATTGCTCCCATTTTCCATGAAATCCCCGGCCTGAACGATAGGGATGGGAGCAAAAAAGTTGGTAAAAGTTGGGAAACGGTAGCCGCTTCGGGTCCGGAACTGAGGCGGGCTTCCGCGCAATGGGCCAGGCCGCGCCTCGGCCTAATCCACCACGAGACGGTAGCCGATCCCGCGCACGTTGATCAGGAGGGTTGGGTTGCGGCTATCTGCCTCGATTGCCTGGCGGATGTGGTGAACATGCCATTTCGCCAGTTCCTGCGCCTCGCGCGCCTCGGCCTGGTAGCCCTGCGCCTCTGCCACTAGCGTTTGGTAGTCCACCACATGCGGGGCATGGCGCGCCAGCGCCAGCAGGTAGTCGAAGGATGTGGAAGACAGGCTGGCAACCCGTTCGTGGATGGTGACGCGGTAGGTGTGCAGGTCAAGCAGGAGCGCGCCTCGTTTCACGAAGCGGTCCGAGGGCGCAGCGGCCTGCGCGGCGGGCGTGGGCTGGGCTTCTTCGCTGTTCTCCAGGCTTTTGAGTTCGGCCTGTAGCGCTTCGATCTGCGCCTGGATTTCGCGCCTGCGCCGTTCTTTTTGTTGGGCGGCCAGGATGCTCTTGGCGCGTTCGATGATGGTTTCCGGTTTCAGCGGTTTGAGCAGGTAATCTGTCGCGCCGCGCCGCAGGGCCTCCACGGCTGAAGTCAGGTCGGGCTGGGCGGTGAACAGGACCACCGGCAGGCTGGGGTTACTGGTGTGGATGATCGTCAGCGCGTCCAACCCGGCCAACCCCGGCATACGGATGTCCATGTAGACCAGGTCGAACCTGGTCGTTTCCAGGAAGGCGATGCCCTGTTCCGCATTCTCCGCGCTGGTGACCTCGAAACCGGCTCGTTGCAGGATGCGCGCCAGCGTTTTGCGCAGCGAGGGTTCATCGTCGATGATCAGGATGTGACCGGTGATGTTCACGAGGCTTTCTCCGTTCCGGTGGGCAGCCAGATGCTGAATGTAGCGCCGCCTTCGGCGTTGTTTTCGGCCTGGATGCGCCCGCGATGTTTCACGATAATATCATAGGAGATGGTCAAGCCTAAGCCGGTGCCCCTTTGTTTGCCGGTCACGAAGGCGTCGAAGATATTGGGCAGGATAGACGGCTCGATGCCGGCCCCGTTGTCTGCTACCGATAAAAAGATTTCACTGTTCCCTGGCAGGGAACGCGTGCAAACGTCCAGCCTGCCGCCGGTGGTCATGGCCTCGACTGCGTTCATAAGCAGGTTGAGGAGTACCTGCCTCAGTTGGTCGGCCAGGCCGGGGATGGCTGGCAGGTCTGGGTCGGGGTGGAACGCGAAGGATATCCCGTTGTGACGCAGGTGGGTAGCCACCAGCGCGTAGACATCTTCGACCAGGTTGTTGATGTCTACAGGCTGGAAGTCTTCCTCCTGGACAGGCCGGTAAGTGGCGCGCAGGCGCGCGATCATGGCGGCCATGCGCTCGGATTCGGACAGGACGATCTCCAGGTCTTGCTGGCCCTGGGTGGATATGCCCCGCTCTTCCTTGAGCAGGAAGAGGGCGTTCTGGATGGCTTGCAGGGGGTTGTTCAGTTCGTGCGACACAGAGGCCAGCAGGCGTCCCATCACGGTCAGTCTTTCGCTCTGGAGCAACTGGGCGCGCATGGCTTTTTCCTGGTCGAGGGCGCGCTGCAAATCGGCGTACAGGTCCGCTTTTTGCAAGGCTACGGCCAGTTGGTCGGCCACGGCGCTGACCAGTTGCAGGTGATGCTCATTGAGTTGCCCTGGCGTTTGTTGTTGGATATCGAGCACACCTGCAACTTTCCCCGCGATTTTGATGGGCGCAGCCAGTTCGGCCTTTGTATCGGGGAGCAGGGGATCTTGGTAGAAGAAGACCACTTTCTCCACGTCGTTGGTCATGAATGCCTGGCCTGTTTCGGCTACGTGGCCAACGATGTTCGCGCCGGCCGGGAGGCGCTGGCCTCGCTGTTTGAGTTTGCCCCCGATCTTGCCGGTGCCTTCCCGCAAGACCAGGTCGCCGCTGTCCGGTTCGACAATGTAGACCTGTACGTGATAATAGCCGAAATTCTTTTGCAGCAGGTTGACCACCTGTTTCATTAGTTGTCCCGATTCGACCGATGCAACCAGGGACTGGTTGATGCGGTACAGGGCTTCCACCTCTTTCAAACTTTGCCGGGTGGTCTCCAGCAGGCGCGCGTTTTCGATGGCAATGGCTGCCTGGATACTCAAGGTTTGGATCAGCCCTTCATCTTCCCTGGAGAATCTCAAAGCCTGGTTGCTCTGGACGCTGATGGTACCGATGGGTTTCCCGGCGCTTTGGATGGGCGCCACCAATAAGGAACGATAAGAAGGCGGCGAAGCCGGGTTGATGAAGCGTGGATCGCTCGTAATATCCGGGATATTGATAACTTCTCCCCTGGCGATGGCCTGCCCGGCTGCGCCTTCTCCCAGCCGCATGTTGGATCCGCCTTCTTGCGGCGTATCGAACCCGGCTACTGCCTGCGGGACCAAGCGTTGTTGTTTCTCTTCCAACAGGTGGATGACGGCCTGCTCCGAACCTGTGATCAAGTCCCTGGCTGAGTTGACGATGATCTGGAGGACGGTTTTCAAACCGACCCGTTCGGTCTCGCTCAGGGCGCGTTCGATCTCTGCGAGCGCACCCGCCTCCCTTAACTTTTTCTGGATCTCATCCGTTTGATCGATGCTCCACAATGCCAGGCTGATGTTTTTGCCGGCTTGTTCGGCGCGGCTGAGTTCTTCTGGCGTGAATTGATGCGGGGTTTCGAAGCCGACCACTGCTGCGCCAAACCGGTAGTCGCGCACTGTGATCGGAATGCCCAGCGCAGAACGGGTTCGAAGGGACTGACGCCCCAAATGGGATGGATTGACGTTGTAAGGCGAATTGGGCGCGTCATTGATCGCCAGCGCGCGCCCGCTTTCCATAACCGTTTTGGTAACAATGGCTTCTCCAGGCGTCAAGGGCAGGCCCGCAATCGGCTTTTCTGTGGGAAGCGTAGCGGCTACCAGGGCGACCTGGTCTTGGGTTTCGTCCCACTTTGTTATGTATCCGTAATCCGCTTCGAACAAGTCCGTGAGATGGATAGCCAGGTGGGAATACATATCCTCAAGGTTTTCCCCGGCCAGGATGGTTTGTGTCATGTTGTTGATGAGCGAAAAGTAACGCTCACGCGAACGCAACGCCGTCTCAGCGCGGATGGTATCGTCCACCCATTTCCGCAGGGCGCCGGTGATCACTCCCACAAACACGAGGATGGACAGCCCCGGAATTGCTTCGCTAACGATCTGGGAGATCGGGCCATAGCCGTTCAGGAGGAACAGGAATATCACGACCGGAACCGCCAACAGGCTGGCGATGACGCCTCCGGGCAGGCTGAAAAACCAGCCGGCCGCCATGACCGGCAACGCCACCAGCGGCGTCCCGGCCGGCCCAAAAACTGCCAGGATCGCCCTGAACGACAGGATATACCCGGCCGTCAACCCCAATACCATCCCCCATTTGATCCCGGGCGATTTGATGAGGAAAAGGGATAATCTCTTCTGGGACTCCATGCCGTTTCCTGGTAGGTCGCGCTGGTTTCAATTGTAGCATTGTTGGAGGCAGGAGGGGAAATCCGCAATTGGGTTGTAAGGGAGGAGGAGAATAGTTTGTGCAGTGATAGGGTTGGTTGCCGGGTCACTTCTTTGTTTAAGGGATTCCCAAGACAAAAGATTGCATTGGTTTTGTTATTATTCACTGACTTCTGACTTCGAGTTTTCTACTATAATTCTTTATGGAGGACATTATGCTCCCGTAGCTCAATTGGTAGAGCAGCCGCATGGTAAGTGGAAGATACAAGTTCGAATCCTGTCGGGAGCACTTTGCTTGGGTAAAGCAATTTTAAGTCGCGTACCAAAAACGAACTTGCGTTCTATTGACTTGATTTGAAAGTCTTATATACTATATGTGATGTTTGTTGCATAACTTTATGGGTGGTTTTGTTCTGTTTTGCATTCAAGCGTGAGGTAATTGATGCGGACATCAGAGATACGTCAAAGATTCATTGATTTTTACAAAGCGGAAGACTATCGTGTGTTGCCCCGTGCTTCAATGCTGGACGATTCGATTCCTATGTCATTTGTTATGAGCGCAGGCTTGGTTCAAGTTGAACAATCCTTGGCCAAACAAAACGCAAGAAATAGCAATAGATTTGTTTTGGTCCAAGATTGTTTTCGCCATTTTGATTTGGACAAGGTAGGTAAAGATGATTCTCACCTTAGCATCTTTGAAATGCCAGGCGCTTTTAAATTCGGTCCCGATGGTAAGATAGATACAGTCCGGAAAATGTGGTATCTGGCAACTTCAGTGTTAGGAATAAATAAATATCGGTTATGGGCTTCTTATTTCAAAGGAGGAGAGATACTGGGCAATGAAATGCCAGAGGATGATATTGTTCGGCGGACTTGGCTGGAATTAGGAATATCACCAGAACATATTGTTGGTTTGGGGTATAAGGATAATTTTTGGTTGCAAGGGAAGGGTTTTAGCGGAAGTGATATTGTTCAAAAAAGCGGGCCAAATACTGAACTTTTTTATGATCGAGGGGAAGATAAGGCTTGTGGAGTACACTGCTTGCCTGGGTGTAAATGCGGTAGATTTATGGAGTTTTCAAATTCCTTGTTTATTTGCTATGAAGTGGATCCTGATAACGGGAGGTTTAAGCGTTTAGACGATCCCTTCTCTGAAACAGTGATTGGTACTGAGCGTGTTGCTATGATTTTGCAGAGAAGAGATTCGGTATTCGAGATTGATAGTTATCAATCCATCTTAGATACTATTCGAAAATTTATTCCTGTTGATACTCTGAATCGTCCTTGGATTGTAGAGAGTGAGCGTGTGATAGCAGATCATTTGAAGGCGCTTTACTTGCTTGTGGCTGATCATGCTCCACCGCCAGGGAAAAATGGCAGAGCGCGGATCATAAAGTTGCTAATCCGCGGAGTAATCACAAGAGAGATATTTCTTGGTATTACATCAGATGATTTTGTGCCGACAGTTTTGGATTGCGTTGCTCAAGTGATTAGACACGTTGAGGTTAATACCGAGGTTCGAAAACGAATAGAACAATATTTTCAAGATCAAAGAGACTGTTTTAAAAAGACTATTGAGAGGGGAAAACGCGAATTAGTGGCTATTTTAAATAGTAACACAGGCCGCACCTTGTCGGGTATACAAATCGTTGAATTAGAGAAGCGTTTTGGACTACCTTGGTTGTTGATAGCAAAAACTTTGTCGGAGCAGAGTTTACAGTTTAGAGAGGATGAGTACAAATCGGAATTGATGCGTTGGAGAAGTGACATACTTGATAACGAATATGACTGAATTCATTTCACGAGTTGTATGTTAGAAATACCGTTCAAGGCCTTGAACTTACTTTGGAGAGATGAATGAACGCAAACGTTGATCAACCTGTAGGGAACTCTCAATCCCGTTCGTTTCAATCATTCGTTGAAGCAATAAGCAGAGCAATGAACTTGCCTGCCAGTATCTGGATCCCGAATGATGATAAAATGGCAATGCGCATTGATGCGGCAGTGGGGCTGTCGAAGGAATACGTGAAAAAGGCAGAATTAAAGCTTACTGAGACCTCAGTGACAGGAGAGGCATTTCTTAGTGGGGCAGCGGTTACAGTATATGATATTCTTTCCGATGCTCGTTGGAAATATAAAGATTACGCCGAAGAAATGGGTTGGAAATCTGCATTATGTGTCCCTATTAGGGTATATGGGAAGATCATTGGAGTGATCAGTGTATACACATTTGTTAACAGGGAATTTTCAGAAAATGAGAAACGCCTGTTAGAAGATTATGCTGCTCAAATTGAATTGACCGAATCTTATAGAAGATTATTTGTTTTGAGCGAGAACATTGAGAGACTTATCACTGTAGAACCTAAAAAAGTTTTAGAGCAGATAGTTCGAGACGCATGTCAGGTCACTGGCGCTGATGCTGCTGTTGTATATCCCTTTGATCCATTACGTGAGCAATTTTATGATGTAGATAGTGTTGCAACCTTTGGATTAAAGCATTCGCTTCAACTGGCAGAAAAGCCTCGCATTGATAAAGGGATGGCCGCCTATATAATCCATAAAGGAGAAGCCGTCTTTGAGAATATAGAAGTTGATGAACCAAAATTAATCGAAAGCAGTCATTTCATTCAGCGTGAGGAGATAAAGGCATTTATAGGAATATCCCTGAAAGTAATGGATAAAGTGCTTGGGATACTCTATGTTGATTACCGAACCCCACATAATTTTAGCAAGGGTGAAAAGGACACCATCCGTCTCTTTGCTCACCAGGCCGCTATTGCTGTCAATAATTCGAGGCTATTCCAGCAAGCCAACCTAAGGGCAGACGCACTGGAAAAGCTCCATCAGGTTGGCCCAGATTTACTTTCTATCACTGGAGAACCAAGAGAACTGGAAAGTATCCTGAATCGAATTGCTCAAAATGCTCAAACGGTGTTGAACGCTGATTTGGTTGACCTTTATCAATATGACCAGAGTGCGGATGAATTCGTATTACCCCCCGTTCGTGTTGGTAGAAGACTTGATAAGTTAGTCCCAAAGATTATTCGCGATGATGATTATGTGTATGATATCGTTCGGACAAAGAAACCGACATTCACGACCGATTCTCAAGAAGAGCCGATATTGGCCAAGTTTAAACATGAAGAACGGGCAAGGGAGTTAGGAGAAAGGTTCGTTTTCCGTGAGCAAATAAAGTCAACCGCAGCTTTGCCGATGATGGTTGGTCAGGAGGTGCTTGGAGTAATTTTTGTAAATTTTCGCATCCCACAATCTTTTCCTGAACAACAACGTGAACTAATTGGATTATTCGCGAATCAGGCTGCAATTGCCATAAATAATGCCCGCTTATATCAGCGGACCACGGTGCGAGCGGAAGCATTGAAGAGTTTGCATACTGTGACTTCTGAGTTGGTCTCAATAACCGATGCGCCAAAAGGTCTGGATAAAATCTTAAACCAGATTGCAGAGAGCGCGCATATTGTTTTGGGCGCTGAATTGGTGGACATTTATCAATATTTGCAAGCAGAGAATAGATTCATGTTGCCGCCAGCTAAGGCTGGGGAGCGTATCGAACCTGATATTGTCAAAGATAAAATATACGCAGATGATGTCTTATTCGTCATTGTTGGAGGAAGAGTTGCTCTTTATGCCCAAGATGCCCGGAGCAGTGATGCTGGTCTGACGTCTGATTTCTCTTCTGCTGAGAGAGCAAATCTGCCCAGGGAACGCTTTGTTGTTCGTGAAAAAATTGCATCCTCGGCTTCGATCCCCATGATTGTAAATGACGAAGTGGTTGGTGTGTTATTTGTAAATTATCGTCGATCCCAATCATTTTTGCCGCCACAGAGAGAATTGATCGAGTTGTTTGCCAATCAGGCAGCCGCTGCAATTCGCAATGCTCGCTTGTATGGAGAAATACAAAAGAGACTGGGCGAACGCCTGGGTGATATTGAAACATTCAGGGAAATCTACGAGAAAATGCACGAAGGGGATTTGCGGGCCGTGCTCGATTTGATTGCTCAAAAGGCATTAGGCTTGACCGGAGCAAAGTACGGTGGGGTCTGGTTGTTGAACAAGTCGCATACTTCCTTGACTTTTGGCGGGCTTGCCGGCGGGGCAGTGACAGAAGCGCCCCCTGATTTGCCGGTTGATGCGGAGAGCGAAAATAGCATTAACAAACAGGTTGTTCTTACAGGGAAAACCTACTGGTGCCGTGATGTGAATGCAGACGACTTCTATAAGGAATGGTATCCAGATTCCCGATCTGAAATGGCTGTGCCGTTGAAATACCAGGGCAGAGTCATCGGAACACTAAATGTAGAAAGTACAGTGGTCGATGGCTTTACCGAAGATCATCAGAAATTATTGGAGGCATTGGCTGGGCAGGCGGCAATCGTGGTCCAGAATCACCGTTTGGTTGAACGCCTGGAGATTTTGGATCGCATGGGCCGTGAATTAACCTCTGGAATCCGCCTCCATGAAAACGAGATCCTGGAATTGATCTATCAAAGGGCGAGCCAGTTGATGGATACGGATAATATGTATATTGCGTTGTATGATGATGAAGAAAAATTAATCAACTTTCCTGTGATGTATGTGGAAGGAAAAAAGAAAGAACAGCCGGATCGGAAGTTTGGGGAAGGTGGGATTGGCAAGACTGAGTGGATTATTCAAAATAAGGAGCCAATCTTTCATGCTGTGAAGGTAGAGGCGGAAAAGTGGTATAAACAGCCAGGGCGTGGGGACTATTTCGAGAAAGACAGAATCTCTCTTTCATCGTGGGTTGGTGTTCCAATGCAAGTTGGGGAAAAGGTGCTGGGAGTTATTGCAACATATCATCCCACCCTAGAAAATCTTTATGGTAAGGACGATTTAGATGTATTATCCGCCATGGCCCGG
>JBMOMO010000348.1:0-4730 GCA_049324135.1 Chloroflexota bacterium | reverse complement strand
CAGGTTGAACGAAATCATGATTCCCCTACCCAAGAAAAATATGGAATGGGCTAAAACGATTGATGAATTTCGCCGCCTTATCCAAGGACGGTCAGATTTACTAAAGCGTCTAAAAGAATTCGAAAACGCTGGCTATGAACTTTAGCCAGCGTCGACTCTTTTAATTATCCCCCGAATCCATTTGTAAAACTCCGAGACAGTCTTTTTGCCTTGGGCAATATTGCATTCCCTGTGAGCAAAACCAACATTGTCAGAGTTATGCTCGCGAGGGCTGATATGTCCGGTCTCAATTTCTGCCTTTCCTCTTTGTGCTTTTGAAAACAAAGAGAAATCCAACTTCTCCCTGCAAATAATGCAAGCGGTACTCCCTGACTTCATATCACCAAAATAACTTTCCAAATAATCCCTTGTTTCTTGTGGCGGCTTTGGAGCGCCATTCATTTGGTACACGAGCCACGTTAATTTCTTTGCCACAGATGTGCAATCATAATAAGTTGCCGCTTTCTCTCTCAACTTGGCTACAACTTGGGGCTTTAATTTTCCCATCCGTATGTTGTATCGCGCCAATTCGTCATCTGGCAACAGCATGACCCATCTAAGAATCCTGTTGGGTCCAGCCTCTTCGCTTTTCCAGGCGGCTCCAGTAGTCATGGTCGAATCTCTCTTGATTTTTTCGGCGACGGATTTCTGTACCGTGCGCAAATGATCAAGATAATGAAACTCGCTATGTTTACCAGAATGACCTTTCGGTAATTGGCAAAGCCTTGGCTGTATAGACCCGTAAGCGGAGCGAGAAGAAATGATCTCATTGCAAAGTTTAATCATATTCATCCCCCTCAACGGAGATTGCAGACATTACTTTCTTATCAAAGTCTTGCAACAACTCGCTCGGTAAGACTTTCAGGGCTTTGGATAATCGTAGCAAATTTATCAGTCCCACATTTCTTTCGCCCCGTTCAATGCCGCCAATGTAAGTACGGTGCAGATGGCTTAGATCAGCAAGGACTTCTTGCGACAAGCCTTTCTGTTCTCGCAATCGCCTGACAGATTTTCCAAATAAAACCAATTCAGCCTTGTTCATGCCTGAATTGTATAAGTAGACAGACTATGAATCCACAGACTATCAGTATTTAATGCGGTATTCTTGTTTAACTCTCTCGGAGTACAAAATGTCACACTCCCGAATCAAATGGACGGAATCCACCTGGAATCCGCTTACGGGGTACGAAAGTCAGCCCTGGCAGTTTGTCGGAGAGGGATGTTTCAAGGCACAAAACGCTAATTTGAACCGCGAAGGACGCCAAGAACGCGAAGTTTAAAAGGTTTTCTTTGCGATCCTAGCGCGCTTCGCGGTCAAAAAGCGGCATTGGTTGGGTTCTCCGACAGCCTGCTGGCTGTGCAGAATTGCGAACCACGCGGCATCAGCCTTTGGTCTTTCGTCTCTTCCTCCTGCCCTTCCTCATCAACTCCTCGATCCAAGCCACGAACGGCTCGGGGGGCAGATAGTCCATCAGCGGCCAGGGCTGCAAACCACGCGCGGTCAGGGCTGCGTTGGCGGCCTCGATGCCTGTCAGGCAGGCGCGCTCCAGGAAGAAGGCGGGCGCGGGATGCCGCACCCAGTCCCCGGCGCAGAACAGGTTCGGCCAGGGCGTCTCGATGCCCAGGTGCTTCTCCTTCGGGCCGACCGCGGGCAGGGTGTGCGTCTCGGGATTGCGCTGCAAATGCTGCCCGATGCGATGTCCGCGCAATTCGGGCCAGGCCTGCTGCACATCCGTGATAGCCTGCGCGATCAACGCCGCGTCGGGCTGGGCCAGCGTTTCGGGCGGGCCGTAGATATGCGCCTCCAGGGCGCTGCCCCCCGTCTCACGCGCCCAGCGTCGAAACGGGTTATAGAGGCGATCCAGCCAGAAATAATTGTGCAGGGTGAAGTCACCCGTGAAGATGCCCGCCTCAGCGGTCGGGCGCGGCTGCGCGTCGAACCACAGGCGGATGACCGCATTCGACAGCGCGCGCGGGAAGAATAACTTGTCCACCTTCGCGCCGAAACTCGCCTCCAGGATTTTCTTCGCATTGTTTGGATCGACCGCCAGGATGACCTGCCCCGCGCAGGCGGATTCTTCGCCCTGGGATGTGTCCCACGCCACCCGCCACGCCTCCCCCTCCTGGACGATGCGCTGCACTCTGGACCCGAGCCTGATCCTGCCTCCGAGCGCCTGCACCTGCGCTGAGAGCGGCTCGCAGATGCCCGTTCCGCCATCCTCGGGCAGGTAGGAGAACATCCACGCGTCGCGGCGCAGCAGGGTGTAAAAGCGCAGGAAGGCAACCAGTCCCGAGACGGGCACCTCGTCGGGGTGGGACGAAAGTCCATTGCGGGCCAGCCCGAGGAAGAACGACTTGAGCGCGGGCGACCAGCCCTTCGTCAGGCCGCCGAGCGTGAGTCCCTCCAGCGGCTGATTCTCCGCGAAGGGATCGACGCCCACCGCCAGGATGAGTCCCGACCACACGCGGAACAGCGCGGGCCAGTCGCGCAGGTCGAGCATCCACAGGAAGCTGCCGCGCAGGAATAATTGCAAATAGTGAAATGGCGGCGGGATGAACGAGCGGCGGATCGCCGAGCCGACGGGCGCCATGCCCAGGAAGGAACCGTCCTTGTGGATCCAGTTTTCCTCGCGGGCAGGGACGAAGACCGGGCGCAGGTTGTGACGCGCCAGCATGGCCTGCAAATTGCGGTACTGCGACCAGATGCCGTGCATGCCATGCTCCAGCCGAAACGCGGCCCCGCCCACCTGGATCGTCTCCCCACCCGCCAGCCGTCCGCCAATGAACTGCTCATCCGCTTCGAGCAGCAAGGGATGCAGTCCACGCTCTGCGAGATGCAGGGCCGCGCTCAATCCCGCCACGCCCCCGCCGATGATCAAGACCTGACAGGTTTCCATAACACCTCGGTCGACCAAATCGACATTGATACGCAAAAGCTGCGATTAACATTCGTCACGTTAAAACCTGTCAGGTCTGTGCTGTTAGCCCGGCGCATAGGTGCCTGGATCCGTCCCGCGGATTTTTTCATTCACATACTCAAGCGGCTTCGCCTGCATCAGCGACGGCTCCGCATAGCATTGCTGGAAACAGGACACGCACGAGGTGGGCGCATCGCCGTACATTTTGACGGCTGCCTTCCAGGCCTCCTCCCAGGTTTGGACGTCCAACAGATTCACCGCCCGTCCGCCCTGTTCGCCGCCCGCCTTCTCCATTGGCCGGCAGGGATAGGTCAGCCAGCCGTCGGGCAGGATGCGCGGAATGAGGGTCGGGTAACATTCGTACGGGGTTTGATCGAGCAGCATCTTGAAATACGAAAGACTCCCCAGGATCGGAGCGCCGCGTTTTTTGAGCGCGATCAGCTTTTCGATGAAGGCGCGATACCCAGGCGACGTGACCAGTTCATAGCGCGGCAAATTGTTGACCGACTGCGGCGAGAATGAAATGCGCGCGCCGTTCTCTTCGCAGAACGCGAGCAAAGAATCCATGTCGGACAGGGTCTCGGGCGTGATGACCGCATTAAGAATCAACTTGAAGCCGTATGCCTTTTGCAGGGAGGCCGCTGCGCGCACATTTTCGATGACCGTGTTTGCATAAGCGTCGGGCACGCTCACCTGGTTCAAGGTCCGCGGTTCCACAGAGTCGAGGCTGACGATGAGGCGATCCAACAGCGACAGCATGTCGTTGCGAGGGCGGTGTTCTTCCGCCCGAAGCAACCTCCCCGTTGAATCGGGAATTGCTTCTCGAAGACTCGCCATGACATTCTTTAACAGCACCCCATTCGTGATCAAACTGATCTCGCGGAACTTCAACTCGTTCCGCGCATAGGCCAGCAGTTCCCCAATCTGCGGGTGCAGCAGCGGCTCACCGCCCGTCAGCCACAGGCGGTCGACTCCCGTGCGGATGACGCGCAGGATTCGTTGGGCATCTTCCAGGCTGGGATTGGGTGTGACCTGGTGATTGCGCCGCGCGCCGAAGTCCTCGCAGTAGGCGCAGTTGAGGTTGCAATGCAGGGTCACGTAATACACCGCCAGGCGCGGCGCGAGTGTGAAATCGCCGCGCGTCAGCCTGAGCAGGTTTTGCAGATAGGGAAACATGGAATGGGTATATCTGGCGCTCAAGCGTCGAGGGAGGACAGGTGGACGTGGTAGGCTTCGATCAAATTCCGCTCGATGTCGGCGTGCAGTGGGGTCTGGGTGTAGGGATGTTTCTCCGCCTCGGCGAAGATATACGCGGCGCAGGTTCCGCACAGGAAATAGCCGATCAGCACGCCGCGCGCGCGATAGATGAACGAATTGATCGCCAGCGCCTCCTTGCCCTTGAATTGAATCGCGCCAATGGGACGAATGGCGCAGCCCGGACACAAGTCGCCGTCGTAGAACCAGAACGATTTGACAGCCGGGCCGAAGCGCGACTTCGCCTGCATGTAGAGCAGTTTCATCAAATCCTCGGCAGAAAATTTGCCCTTGTCCAAATTTGCGCCTTGTCGATGCGATCTCGATTTCATGTTTCGGCCTCCTTTGAAAAGGGATTGGGAGAATGGCGTGGAGCCCCAACCGTGTTTCCCTATTATCAGTAGTTCACGAAAAGGTTTGAATATGGTTTACTTGGCACCGACCAAGGAAACCAAACCACCATATTCAAACCTATGCTTAAAAATAACCGAATCTTACAATCTCAACAAGTCCTGAATG
>JBMOMO010000347.1:0-4769 GCA_049324135.1 Chloroflexota bacterium | reverse complement strand
CTACGCCTACCCGGCCGCCAACGGCGACGTCTACTTCCACGTCACCAGGGACGAAGACTATGGCAGGCTCTCCGCTCGTAAACTGGACGACATGCAGGCCGGCGCGCGCATCGAGGTCGGCGAAGAGAAACAACACCCGATGGACTTTGCCCTGTGGAAGGCCGCCAAGCCCGGCGAACCTGCCTGGGATTCGCCCTGGGGCAAGGGCCGCCCCGGCTGGCACATCGAATGCTCGGCCATGAACCTGGCCGAACTCGGCGAACAGATCGACATCCACGGCGGCGGCAACGACCTCATCTTCCCCCATCACGAAAACGAAATCGCCCAGACCGAGAGTTACACCGGCAAACCCTTCGCCCGCTACTGGATGCACAACGGCATGTTGCAACTGGGCGGCGAGAAAATGTCCAAGTCGCTCGGCAACATCGTCAGCATCAAAGAATTTCTCTCGAAGCGCGACGCGGACGTGATGCGGATGTTGGTGCTGAACGGCGCCTACCGCGCCCCGCTCCTGTTCACGGACGAGACGCTGGACGCCGCCGAAAAGAGCCTGGCGCGCCTCAAATCCGGACTTCGGCCTGCCCTGCCCAACCCGAAGGGAATCCCGACCGGCAACGCCGCCGAATTGGTCGCCCAGGCCGAATCCGTCAGGGGCGCCTTCATCGCCGCCATGGACGACGACTTCAACACCGCTGGCGCGTTAGCCCCGCTCTACGAACTGGTCAAGGCGGTCAACACCGCCCGCGATTCCGGGGCTGCGGACGAGCAACTCGTCCCTGCGCAAGCCATCCTGCGCGAACTGACCGGCGTGCTTGGCCTGCGCCTGGCCGAAAAGACCGCCTCCGGCGACGCCGACAAATTCATCGCCCTGCTGGTCGAAGTGCGGGGGGAGGCCCGCGCGCAAAAGTTGTGGGCCTTTTCGGATTTGATCCGCGATAAACTCAAAGAACTTGGCGTAACAATAGAGGATTCAAAAGAGGGTGCAACCTGGCGTTGGTCGTAGGGTGAAATAACAGAATACTTCCCCCATGACCGACCTCTTCCCCGCCTCCGACTTCGACCGCTGGGCCGACTCTTACGACCAGTCCACCCGCACTGAGACCATCTTTCCCTTCAACGGCTACGACCTGGCGCTGGATACCGTCGTCCGCCAGGCTGCCCCGCGCCCCGGCATGACCGTCCTCGACATCGGCGCCGGCACCGCCAACCTGGCGCTGCGCTTCGCGCTGCAGGGCTGCGACCTGTTTTGCACCGACTTCGCCCCGTCCATGCTCGAAAAGGCGCGCGCCAAACTGCCGGCCGCGAAGTTCTTCCTGCACGATTTCCGCACCGACCTGCCGCCTGAACTGGCAGGGAAACGCTTCGACGCCATCGTCTCGGCCTACGTCTTCCATCACGTCGAGTTGCCGGGCAAGGGTGGAAATCTGCAAATCCCTGGCGGCGCGCAACCTGGCGCCCGGCGGCGCGCTGGTCATCGCCGACCTGTCCTTCCCGAACCGATCCGCAATGGACTCCTTCGCCGCCTCCATCGGCGACCTATGGGAAGTGGAATTCTACTGGCTGGCCGACGAGTCGCTGGCCGCGCTCACGGCCGCCGGGCTGCGGGCGGAGTACGCCCAGGTATCCCCTTGCGCGGGGGTATATACCATCAGGACTTGAGTTCGATCCTCATCCGCGTCCCCCGCCCCGGCTCGCTCTCGGCGCGGATCGTCCCGCCGTGCGCCTCCACCAGGCGCCTGGCAATCGCCAGTCCCAGCCCCATCCCGCCCGAATCGCGCGACTTGTAGAAACGCTCGAACACGTGCGGCAACTCCTCGGCCGGGATGCCCGCCCCGCTGTCTTCCACCTCGATCACCACCCCCGCCCCATAGCGCACCTCGATCCAGCCGCCACCCGGCGTGTAGCGCAGCGCGTTTGCGATCAGGTTCGACAAGACCTGGTGGATGCGCTCCGGGTCCACGTCCAATAGCGGGAGGTCGTCTTTTGCCTTCACTTCCAGCCGGACTCCCGCCGCTTCTGCCTGCGACCGGAAGGCTGCTACCGTTTCGCCGACCAGGACTGCCAGGTCGGTGGGTTCCCGTTTCAACTGCAACGCCCCGCTTTCCGACAGCGCCAGCGTGCGCAAGTCATCGATCAGGCGCGACAGGATCTGCGTCTCTTCCAGGATGGCCTTGAGTTGGGCTTCGTCAGCCGGGTAGACGCCGTCCAACATGCCTTCCAGGTTGCCCTGCACCACCGTCAACGGCGTGCGCAGTTCGTGGGTCACGTCCGCCAGCAGGGCGCGCCGCTGCTGGTCGCTGACCTGTAGGCGCTCGGCCATTGCGTTGAAGGCTTTTGCCACCGAACGGATCTCAGACACGCCCTGCTCCTGCACACGGGCGGAATAGTCGCCTTCCGCCACGCGCCGCGAGGCCTCCAGCAGGTCATCCAGCGGGCGGGACATGCGCCGCACGCGTCCCGCGCCCCAGCCCAACGCGCCGGCCACCAACAGGAATACGGCCAGCGGGAACAGCCAGCCCTGGTGCTTGCCGGGGAATTCCACAAAACCGAGCATGTGCGCGCCCATTGACAGGACCAGGGTGAAGAAAACGAATCCCAGCAGGCTGAACAATGCGAACAGACAACCCATGCGGCGGAAGAACGGGCTGCTGCGCATGGGGTGTTTGCGCGGCGGCCAGGCTTCGTTCTCCGGCCACCAGGGCGGGCGATGACGGGGAAAGTGGTTGTGGGGATGTTTCATCGGTCAGCGAATTTGTAGCCCACGCCGTAGACCGTCAGGATGTAGCGCGGCTCGGACGGTTGCGGCTCGATCTTGCGGCGGATGTTCTTGATGTGCGCGTCGATGGCGCGCTCGTAAGATTCAAAGGCCACGCCATGCACGGCGTCCAGCAGTTGGGCGCGCGTGAACACCCGCCCCGGTTGGCGCGCCAGCGTGGACAATAATTCGAACTCGGTGGGGGTCAATTCCTCGATCTCCCGCCCCTCGGCCGATACGCGCATGCGCGGCAGGTCGAGCGCCAGGTCGGCCAGGCGGATCATTTCCGAAGTCGGCTCGCTGTAATTCTCGATGCGGCGGAACAGGGCCCGCACGCGCGCCACCAACTCTTTCGGGCTGAACGGCTTGGTGACGTAATCGTCCGCGCCCAGTTCCAGGCCGACCAGTTTGTCGGTCTCTTCGGAGCGGGCGGTCAGCATGATGATTGGCACGTTGGAGGCCTTGCGGATCTCGCGGGTCACGTCCAGGCCGTCTAGCGCTGGCAGGCCCAGGTCCAGGATGACCGCGTCCGGCTTCCCGGCGTGGACGGCCTTCAGCGCGGATGGGCCGTCATGGGCGACGCGCGCGTCGAATCCGGCCCGTTCCAGGTAATCCTTCACCAGTTGGGTGATCTTGGGTTCGTCGTCCACGATGAGAATGGTTTTCATCTAAATCCAGCGTCTCACTTTTCGCTTGTAATCCAGGTACGCCGCTCCAAAGGTTTTCTCTAACACGCGTTCCTCGTGTATTATAAATTGCTTCTCGGTCAAAACCATGAAAATCGGGTTGGCTTTCCTCCCTGCCTGGACGATGTGCCATCCAGGTGGGAACGCTTTCCTTCGCCCTGGAATGTTTTCCGTTCGAGGTAGAAACTCTTCCGTTCCACCTGGAATATTTTCCGTTCGACCTGGAAACTCTTCCATTCCACTTGGAAATTTCTTCCTTCCACGTTGAAAATCTTTCCTTCCAGGTGGAAACTTTTCCCTTCGACCTGGAAACTTCTCCGTTCCAGGTGGAAAATCTTCCCTTCGATGTAGAAACTTGGGTGGGGGCCGCAGAGTAAGCGATGGATGGCGCCGATTGTTTTTTTTCCTGAAAACCAGGAAGGGTGGGCAGGGGAACCAGCCCACCCTATGCGGTCGCTATTTCGAGTTCTCTTCAGGGGCCTTGTCTGCCTGTGTATGCGCCCGTTTGTGCCATTCGGCGAACATGGGCGGGACGCCTTCTTCCCAGCCTCGGTTCCATGCGCCGGGGTGCGCGTGTCCCCACCATGGGCCCCAGAACAGGCGGCGGAACGCGCCCAGGGCCAGGAAGAGCAGGAAGAGCGGGATCAACACGCCAAAGCAGCCCAGGCCGCCGTGGAAGCGGTATGGGTGCATCCCATAGCCGTAATACGGCTGGACCAGGTTGCCCGGATCGAGCAGCGGCTTCTCCAGGTCGAGGGTTGCGCCGTAGGCTGCGCCCGCGTTAAAGGCGAAAAAGGCAATGCCCGCCAGCGCCGCGACCAGGACCAACCCGGCAACGATCTTGAAAACGATACTTCTGTTCATTTTGTCTCCTTTTGAGTACAAGTTTTCTCTTGCGTTCTGAACAGCAGTATAGGATTGAATTGTGAAGTGAGTATGAAGGCAGCGGGGAGGAAAAGTGGAGGTTCCAGGCAGGAAGAGGAAGCGGAGCGTTGACAAACCTCCTAGTCCATGCTAATATTTGCCCCGCTATGGCGAGGTAGCTCAGTGGTAGAGCAGGGGACTCATAAGCCCTTGGTCGTGGGTCCAAATCCCACCCTCGCCACACTACCGCCAACCAGGGTTGGTGGTGACTTGGACTATACAAGCAGTTGTATAGTCCTATGGTTTTAAATCCCGCGCTTGGCTCCTGGTTTTTGTCCTGTTAGCCCAAAGTAGAAATGTCCCTTTTCTCCCAAGTTAAAATGTCCCCATCGGAGGACGAGAAAATGGAGACAATGCAGATGAGCAGCAAAGAAATCAGCCGGCTGGCAGTGATGCAAAAGCTA
>JBMOMO010000346.1:0-36497 GCA_049324135.1 Chloroflexota bacterium | reverse complement strand
TTCCCGCGCCAGTTGGAAGCCGCCCCAAACCGAGCGGTAATGGAGCAAATCGTAAGGCGGCGCAGCAGCTACGTGCGCCAGGGCCGCCTGCCCGAAGGCCGCCGCCCGCGCCAGGAAATTGCCGCCCACAACCGGCGGCGGGACGCGGGTAACGCGCGCGCCTTCTATGGTATCCTCGGAGGGCAGCACGCCGTCGCCGGGCGTGAACAGGTGCACCTCGAATCCCCTGTGTCCACTGGGGGGGTTGACGAGGCCGCGCAAAAAGTGGAGAATATGCGTACTGGCCCCTTTGGGGCTGGGTACGACGTCGAACGCAAGGTAGAGTACGCGAGGCATAGCCTGAATTATACAGGAGGTCGCATGGAAGCATTGATCGGTTATGGGATTTTAGCGTTTGTTTTTTGCGTCATCCCGCTCCTTATCCTTGTGCTGGTATTTTTCGCGCTCCGCGCCGCGCGCAAGCCCAGGCAGGCGGCGGCGACCAGGGCAGTTCCCGTCCCGCGTCCCGCGCAGACGGTCCCTGCCCCGCGCCCCAGCCAGCCGCTCCCCGCCAATGCCGCCCCGCTCCCCGGGAGGATGAACCCGGCCTCCATCCGCGCCTCGACGGGGAAGAAAGCGCCCATCTACCTGACCCTGGGCAGCCAACCCCTCGCCATCCTGGATGGGATGGACAAACTCGTCGCGCAGACGCGGCAGGCCAACGCCTCCAACCAACGCTGGAAACTGCTCCCGCGCCTGGGATTCCTGGGCGGCCTGGGCATGATCGCCGTTGACCTGTTGCTGCGCCTGCTGGGATACAAATCCCTGGTCTTTTCGGCCGGCGGGGTTGTCATCTGGATCGCCGCCATCGTCCTGTCGGTGATCCTGCGGCGGCACCACAGCGCCGAATTCCCCAACGGCTACCAGACCGCGCGCGAGATCATCCGCACCCTGCGCGACGACCTGAAACCCGGCGCGCCCTTCCTCGGTCACCTCGACCTGACCGGCTACAAGCAGCCCGCCAAAGTAGCGCGTGAAACGCAAGACACCCAGAGCCGCACAACCCAGCACTATCGCGACGAATGGCTCAACCTGAAAGCCAAACTGTTCGACGGCAACGTGCTGCGCGTCTCTGCCATCCAGCGCGCCAAGATCCGCAAATCCTACTGGAAGCGCAGCCGCATCAGCGGCAAGATGAAGATGAAGCCCGAAAAGTTCAAAGGCAGCCTGAACGAACTCAAGGTGCGCATCGTCGTCAACCCCGAGGTGTACCAGATCGTGCAGAATAACCAGGTCGCGCCGGACAAATCCATTGGTCAATACACCATCTCGCAGGTCAATACCGAGGGCGGTATCCTCAACCTGACCGCCGCCGCATTTACCGATGAAATCCAACCCGAAAGCATCCTGAACGTCCTGCACTCTGCTTACAGTCTCTTACAACGAAAGGCCGTGTAGTCTATGAGCAAAAAGATCATCCCCCTCGCCATTGCCGCCGCCCTGGCCTGCCTGGTCATGGTCGTTGCGGCCGCCTTTGCCTTTAGCGGTTCCATCGCAGCCGAAAAGGTCTCCAGCAGCGTCGCCTGGCAGCAGCCATACAACACCGCCGAAAGCATGAAGATCATCGACCTGACCGGCGACGGCCAAGATGAACTCTTCATCCAGACCACAGACAACTTGAGCGCCTTCGACGGCAGCGGTAATTATCTCTTCGGTTTCGGCTATACCACGCCCAAGACCACCCTGGGCGATGTGGACGGCGACAACGTGGAAGACATCCTGGTCTTCTACCCCGGCGGCGTAGACCTGATCCGCGCGGGGCAGGTCTCCACGCTGGCAAGCGGACTGGGGCTGGGGACGCCCGCCCGCATTGCCCTGATCCGCTTCGCCTCCGGCCCCCAGATCGTGCTCGGCGATACCTGGGGCAACCTGCTGTCCCTGTCGCTGTCCGGACAGCCCTTGTGGCAATATCCGTTAGGCAGCGACGAGATCCGCGGCCTGGACGACGCCGTGATCAACGGGCAGCCCTACCTGGCCGCCGCCGACCGCGCCGGTGTGCTGGCTGTATTCGACGAGGCAGGCAATCCCGTCTGGCAGAATGCCACCGAAACCCTGCGCCGGATGCGCGCCTTCGACCTGAACAGCGACGGTACAAGCGAAGTCATCTTCGGCGGCGAATACGGCGCCTTTGCCATCTACAACGCCGCCGACGGCAGTGCGCTGTTCACCACCTCCCTCGGGCAGGCCGTCTCCGAGGTGCGCGAAGTGGAACTGGACGGCGATCCGTCCGCGCGCGAGATCGTTGCCGGGGGCAAGGAAGGCGGCGTGTGGGCCTTTTCCTACACCGGCCAGAAACTGTGGTCGGCTTCCCTGTCCGACAAAGTGACCGAGATCGCCGGCATCGACCTGGACGGCGACGGCGCAGAAGAAGCCGTCCTGGGCGACGACAGCGGGCAGGTGGCTGTCTTCTCTAAAGATGGGACGCGCAACAACCTGCCGTCGCATTCCAGCGGCATCGCCCGCATCGACGTGGGCAAACTGAACGGCCAGCGCTACGTCGCCATCGCAGACTATGACAACGTGGAAATCCATGACGTGCAATTCGACAGCCTGCCCGGCTTCCAGTACACACCGCTGGTCGTGGGGCTGATCGTCGCAGCCGTCATCATGGTCATTGCGGGCGTCATCGCCTCATTGCCCGCCAAACCGGAGACCAAGGTCACCATCCAGGATACCAGCCGCGAAGCGCTCGAAGCCCAGCGCCGCATGTTGAAGGAAAGCATCGCCGACGTGGAACGCCTGCGGAAGTCCGGCGAAATGGGCGGCGAGGCCTACCTGGCGCGCCTCAAACGCCTGCGCGGCGACCTGGCCGAGAACGAAGCCGCCTTCAAGGCCGCCGGTCATGCCGTCAAGGTCGAAACCTTCCAATGCCCGCACTGCGGCGGCACGCTCGAACTGGGCATGGACAAGTGCGAATACTGCGGGCAGGTGTTGCTGACGTAATTCGTAATGCGTAAAACGTAATCCGTAAAAGTCGAAGAGGCGCTCTCCCATCGAAAGCGCCTCTTTCTTTCCTCACGCATTACGTTTCACGTTTCACGTTTTACTCATCATTCTCTCCCTCCCGCCACGCCGTCAATCCATCCAGCCTTTCCTTCTCTTCCACAGCCAACTTCACATCCAATGCGCCCAGGTTTTCCTGCAACTGCTCGGTAGAAGTCGCGCCAATGATCGGGCTGGTAATGACCGGGTCGGCCAGCATCCAGGCCAGCGCCACCTGCGAGACGGTCGCCCCATGCGCGGCGGCGATCTCGTCCATAGCGTCCAGCAGCGCAAAGTTCTTCTCGGTCAGCGCGTGCTGCAAATTCTTTGCGCGGCGGCTGTCGGGCAATGGCTTGTCGCGGCGGTATTTGCCGGTCAGGAAACCGCCCGCCAGCGGGCTGTATGGGATAACGCCGATGCCGTACATCTGGCAGACCGCCCGTAGTTCGCGCTCGAACTCCTCGCGGTGCAGCAGGTTATAGTGCGGCTGGAGCGAGTCATAGCGCGCCAGGCCGTGTTTATCCGCAACCCACAAGGATTGCATCAACTCCCAGGCGGCGTAGTTCGAAGCGCCCAGGTAACGCACCTTGCCTTGCCTCACCAGGTCGTCCAGCGCGCGCAGGGTCTCCTCGATGGGCGTGGCCTCGTCCGGCCAATGCGTCTGGTACAGGTCGATGTAATCGGTCTGCAAGCGGCGCAGGGAGGCCTCCACGGCCTGCATGAGGTGGACGCGCGACAGTCCCTGGTCGTTGGGACCGTCACCCATCCGCCCGCGCACTTTGGTGGCAATGACCAGGCGGTCGCGCGGCACCCCGGCCTGCTTCCGCCAACGACCGAGCATCTCCTCCGAAACGCCGCCGGGATTGCCGTCCACCCAGTTCGAGTAGATATCCGCCGTATCGAAAAAATAGACGCCAGCCTCATAGGTCTGCGAAAGGATGCGCTGCGATTCGGCCTCCCCCAGCGACCAGCCGAATTGCATCGTCCCCATGCACAGAGGCGAAACCTTTAACCCGGTCCTGCCAAGCGTACGAGAATCCATCGAAAAACCTCCTTTCAGGGCATCCTCTCAAGAGAATGGGCGCTTGCACCGTCCCGAAGGTTCGAACAACTCGATCCTGTTTTTTCGAGGAAACCTTCGGGACGCTTCCCACCCGTGTTACTGCACGCTGAATGGGATGGACTGCACAAAGTTCCCATTCAAGTAGATGTCCACTTTATACTCGCCAGGCGTCCAGCCGCTGTCATTGGACAACTGGAAGTAGATCGTGCCGCCGAAATTATCTTCCGTGAAGTCGTTGATTGTTTGCTCATAGATCGACTCGCCCGCAGCGTACCCTTCGATCTGTACTGCCAGCCACCGGGCTTCGACCACTGTGCCGGCGGGCGCATTCGCCAGGTCGCCTACGACAAAGAACACATCTGTGGTGGAATACACGGAAGTGGGATTGGCTCCATCGCTGTCGAAAGCCATCCGCAGATTGGTCAGGCTCATTTCGTTGGAAAAAAGACTGCACGCCAATGTAACCGTCAGGATCGCAATGGCAGCCAGCAGAGGGGCTATTTTTTTGTTCATGGCAAAGACTCTCCTTGTGAAATCAAATCATGCCAGCGGCTCGGCCAGCCGACAAGTCATCTCCACGATAACACGGCGAGGCAATGCGCTGGATGGGACATAAGTCCTAATTCAGACAACTTCGATATAAATTCTTTTGTTGATCGCGCCTTTGCTTTTGTAATCCACGACCTTGATGCGACCAACTTCGGACGTGTTCCCGACGTGCGTGCCGCCATCGGCCTGTAGATCCAGCCCGACGATTTCCACGGTACGGACCTCGCGGATGCCCTCCGGCAGCAGGTTGATCTTGGTGCGGATCAGGTCGGGGATCTGGAAGGCATCCTCGCGCGGCAGGATCTTCACGCGCACCTCGCGGCCCATTTCCACTTCCTTGTTGACCGCCGCCTCGATCTCTCCCACCAGCCCGCCCTGCAAACGCTCGAACTCGAAATCCATGCGTCCCTGCAGCGGCTCCATGTTCCCGCCTGTGACCAGCGCGCCGTAATCGCGGAAGACTACGCCGCACAGGATATGCAGGGCCGTATGCGTGCGCATCAGTTTGTAGCGCCGCTCCCAGTCAACTTCTCCGCGCAACGTTGCGCCGACCGGCGGCAAGTCCCCTTCGACGACATGCAGCACGTCCTCCTCCATCTTGCGGACTTTGACGACGTTCCAGGCCTGGGAGCCAGATACCAATACGCCCACATCGCTCGGCTGGCCGCCCCCGCCCGGGTAGAACGCGCTGCGATCCAACACCACTGCGTTCTCTTCCGGAAAAGTGGCGCTCACAAGCGCATCGAACCCTTTTAGATAACTGTCGGTCTGATAGAGTAAAGTTGTCATACTGCCTCCATGGAAAGTAGTTTACAATAAAAAGATAGGAATAGCAACTCCCAATTCACAAAATTCCAGGAATAGCAGGAAAACGCCATGCCTACAGAAGACCTGACAGACTGGATCGTCGAATTGCTTGCCGACGGTCACTCCACAGACGACATCATCCTGACCCTGTGCGAAAGGAACGACCTGTCCTGGTCAGAAGCGCAGGCGATGGTCGAAACCATCCAGGCGGAGAATCGCGCGGCCATTACCCGCAAACAATCCCCCTTGCTGGTCATGCTTGCCCTGTCCACGTTCCTGGGCGGGAGCGGCATCCTTGCTTACCTGACATTCCTCTTCTACGCCCTCTTGTCGGAGTACAACGGTGCAAGCCCGCCCTCCCTCCCGCCGTTGGGATACTATCTCCTGCGATACGGCGACATCCTTGCCAGCCTGGGTCCCCTCGCCATTGCAATGCTCATGGGCAGTATGCTTGGGATGCGCAGCGTATGGGAGGCGTTCCTGTTCCCTGGCAAAGATTAGTGTTTGATTAGAATTTCACATTCCGCTTGACTTTGCCCCCGTGATTGCTGTATAGTAATCACGGTAAAAACCATCCGGCACCGCGCCCTCGGGTTGCTGTGCCTTTTGTTTGTCAACCTGTCAACAAGGAGATGTTGATGATTCGAGTTAGCGGACTTACCAAAGATTACGGGATGCGCCGCGCTGTGGACAGTCTGACGTTCGAGGCCGAGCAAGGCGAAATCCTAGGCTTCCTGGGACCCAACGGTGCAGGCAAAACCACCACCATGCGCATCCTGGCCGGCTACATGCCGCCCACAGAAGGGGAAGCAACCGTAGCCGGGTACGATATCGTATCCGAATCCATCGAAGTGCGCCGCCGCGTCGGCTACCTGCCAGAGACCGTGCCCCTCTATACCGACATGACGGTCTTCGATTACCTGAAATTCATGGCCGACCTGCGCCACCTGCCTGACGCGGATGATCGCGTGGACGAGACCCTGGAACTGGTCGGCATGGAAGATCGGGCGGAAGGCTACATCGGCAATCTCTCGAAAGGGATGCGCCAGCGCGTAGGCCTGGCCCAGGCGCTTCTGCATCGCCCCGAAGTACTGATCCTGGACGAGCCGACCATCGGCCTCGACCCCGGCCAGGTGGTGGAAGTTCGCAACGTGATCCGCGAGATCGGCAAGGAACGCACGGTGCTGCTGTCTACGCACATCCTGTCCGAAGCGCAGCAACTCTGCGACCGCGTCCTCATCATCAACAAGGGCCGCATCGTCGCCGAGGACACGCCTGCCAACCTGCAGGCCAGCCTGGTGGGCGCGGAACGCAACCTGCTGCGGGTGCGCGGCGAAGCGGAAGAACTCGAAGAGAAATTGCTCGCGGTCAAGGGAGTCAGCAAAGTACAGCGCAAGGAAGACGGCCTGTTCGAGTTCCATTTTGCCCCCGGGCAGGACGTGCGCCCGGAAGTTGCCAAACTGGTCGTCAACGCAGGTTACGACCTGCTGGAAATGCGTCCCATCGGAATGAGCCTGGAAGAGATCTTCCTGCAACTCACCCGCGAAGAGACCAACGAGACGGAAATGTGAGGCCAAGATGCGCAATATCTGGACCATCGCAAAACGCGAATACAAAATCTATTTCAGCAGCCCGCTTGCTTACATTGTGATGCTGATTATCCTGGGCGTCGTGGGCATTGTCTTTGCCTATAACATCGTCAGCCTGACCTCCAATCCCTTTGGTTCGGGACAAGCGCCCGACATCTCCATCATCACCGGGCCGATGGCCTTCATGTTCGTTTTCTCTGTCCCAGCCCTGACCATGCGCCTGCTGGCGGATGAACAGCGCATGGGCACGATGGAACTGCTGCTCACCGCCCCCGTCCGTGATTGGGAACTGGTGGTAGGCAAATGGCTGGGTTCCTTCCTGTTCGTGTTGACCATCATCGCCATCACCCTGGCCTTCCCGTTGATCCTGCACAACCTGACCTCGCCCGGCATCGACCAGCAATTGATGCTTTCCAGTTACCTGGGGATCATCCTGGTCGCAGCCGCATTCCTGTCCATTGGGGTCAGCATTTCGGCTATGTTCAGTAACCAGTTTGCAGCCTTCTTCCTGGCGATGGGCGTCCTGGTCATTTTATGGTTCCTGATCGGCATCCCTTCGCAGTTGTTCTTTTCGGGCGGGGAATTCTTCAGTTACATCGACATGAATTCACGCTTCTACGACTCGCTCAACCGCGGGATCATCAACCTGTCGGACATCGTCTATTTCCTGAGCGTCACCGCACTGGGACTGTTCATCGGCACACTTGCCATTGATATTCGGAGGTGGCGATAATGAAAACCGATCCGCGCCGCTACGCCCCCATCGGGCTGATTCTCTCCGGGCTGGCCTTCTTGACCATTCTGGGCATCCTGGTCATCCGGGTCTTTACCACCGTCGGCATGTACACACCGCCCGACCCCGACTTGGTCGACCGGATTCTCTACATCGCCATCGCCGTTTTCATCGCCGGGTATGCCATCTTCGCCATCCTGGACCCCGACCGCGTACGCAAATTCCTGACCGGCCGGCAGGCGCAGTATGGCAGTAATTCACTGATCCTGTTCGTGGCATTCGTCGGCATCCTAATCGCGGTCAATATGCTGGCCGACCGCTACCCCCAGCGCTGGGACGTGACCGAAGACAAACAGCACACCCTGGCATCCGAAACTATCGAAGCGCTGGAAGCCCTGCCCGAACCGGTCACCGCGACCGCATTTTACAGCATCCGCATGAACTCACAGAGCGCCGAAGAACTGCTGCAGGATTTCAAAGCCAGCAGCAACGGGAAGTTCGACTATCGCTTCCTGGACCCCGACGCCAACCCGGTGCTGGTCAAAGACCTGGGCATCACCGGCGACGGCAAGATCCTGCTGCAAATGGGCGAGAACAAGGAAATCGTTTCCTTTGCCTCCGAGAATGAACTGACCGGCGGCCTGATCCGCCTGCTCAACCCCTCCCGCCCGGTGATCTACTTCCTGACCGGCGAAGGGGAACATGACACAGAGAATCCCGGCGACGCGGCCTATACGCGCATCCGCCAGGTGCTGGAAAGTAAGAACTACGCGGTCAAAACCATCAACCTGCAAGCCGTCAGTGCTGTTCCCGAAGACGCGGACGCAATCGTCGTAGCCGGGCCGCTCGTGCCGCTCTCCGAGAGCGTGGTCAACAACCTGAAAGAGTACCTGGCAAATAAAGGCAGCCTGCTGGTGCTGGCAAACCCGGTCCCGCTTACGGAATTCGGCGAAAAAACCGACCTGTTGGCCGAGTACTTGGCCTCCGACTGGGGCGTCCAACTGAACAACGATATCGTCGTGGACACGAACTCCTCCTCCTCGCCCTTCTTTGCGGTGGCAGCGCAATACGGCCCACACCCGATCACCGAAAAAATGCAGAACGTGGCGGCCATCTTCCCCTACTCGCGCAGCCTGACCATTGCCCAAAACGCCAACGCAACCGCCGATCCGCTGGTCTACACCATCCAGAATTCCTGGGGCGAGACCGATTTCAGCAGCATCGAAAACAACGACCTGCGTTATGACGATGGCGCTGACCAACCCGGTCCCATGCTGCTGGCCGCCGCCGCCGAAAACATTACCACCGGCAGCCGCGTGGTCGTCTTTGGCAGTTCCTCCTTTGCCCAAGACAGCAACTTCGACTTCTCCGGCAACGGCGACATGCTGGTCAACTCGATAGACTGGCTTGCCCTGCAAGACGCCAACATCGGCATCACCCAAAACGAGTCCACCCTGCGCACCTTCAACCCGCCCGGCTCCACGCAGGTCATCCTGCTGGTCGTGACCACCACCTGCCTGATCCCGCTGGCCGTCATCGTTGGAGGCGTCTACGCCTGGGTAGCGCGCCGCAAGCGAGGCTAGGGAATGAAACGCTCAACCTGGATCGTCCTGTTCGTTTTCCTGGCGCTGGTCGGCTTGATGGTGTATTTGGACCAGAAAGAAACGCCAACCGATGAGACCGCCGCAACCACGCCGACCGTCCCGCCAGAGAAACTGTTCAACGAAACAGACGGGACGCCGACCAGCATCGAAATCGCCAGCCAGGACGGCCGGACGGTAAAACTGGCCCACAATGAGGCCGGGTTATGGACGCTGGAAAAGCCCATCGAAGCAGAAGCAGACCAGGGGGCGGCAGAAGCGGCGGCGACACAAGTCGCCTCCCTGCGCATCCTATCCAAGCCGGAGGTTGCTCCCGCTGATGCAGGCCTGGTCTCGCCTTCTTTTTCGCTGACCGTCAAAACGAGCAGCGGCGCAGAGAAGGACATCCGCATCGGCGATACCACCCCCACCGGAAGCGGTTACTACGCGCAAGAGGCTGGCAGCGAGGCCGTCATCATCCTTGACAAGACCGGCATAGATGTCCTGTTGGGCTTGTTGGCTTCCCCGCCCTACCTGAACACCCCCACTCCCTCGCCGACCCCAGCACCGCCCACCGAGACGCCAACGCCGCTGCCGGAAACACAAGCGACGCCAACCAGCGCGCCTTGAATCATTGCAACTCGATAAAAGGGTATTGAATTTCTCACAAAAAAAGAGTATTCTGGACTCAACACAAGTGTAGGAAGTATTTTGATGGATATGGAAAAACTGTTGATCGCGGACGATGAGGAAGAATTCCCAGCGATTGCGCGCCTGATCGAACTTGGGCGGCAGAAATCTTATGTCACGCTGGATGATATCCTTCATTTCTTCCCCGAGGCCGAGCAGGATGTCGAACAATTAGAGGAAGCCTTCTCGGCCTTGTTGAGCGCCGGTATCCCGTTCGTGGAAGATACAGTCACAACCGAACCCAGCGAGGACGAACTGGTGGCAGTGGAAACGGCCGAAGAGACCGAGCCGGAAGCCGAACTGACCATTGATGATTACCTGGCTAACATCGACACCGACGATACGATTGGCCTGTATCTCAAGGAAGTCAGCCGCGTCCCACTGCTGACTGCCACAGAAGAAGTAGAACTGGCCCAGCGCATCGAGCGCGGGCGCATGGCGCGCGAGGAACTGGCCAAGGGCAACGTCAGCCCGCGCCGCCGCACAGAATTGCGCCGCCTGATCGAAGACGGCTGGGCCGCGCGCGAACATCTCATCACCGCCAACTCGCGCCTGGTCATCTCAGTCGCCAAGAAATACATGGGGCGCGGCGTGCCATTCCTCGACCTGATCCAGGAAGGCAACATTGGCCTGATCCGCGCCACCAAGAAGTTCGACTACCGGCGCGGGCATAAGTTCTCCACTTACGCCACCTGGTGGATCCGCCAGGCTGTCACGCGCGCCATTGCCGACCAGGGACGCACCATCCGCGTGCCGGTGCACATGGGCGACCAGATCAACAAACTGCTGCGCGTCCAGCACCAACTGACCCAGCGCCTGGGACGCGAACCCTCGGTAGAGGAACTGGCCGACGCGCTGGAAGTGCCGCCGAAAAAGGTCGAGAACATGATCCAGGTGGCGCGCCGTCCGCTTTCGCTGGAGACGCCCACCGACGACGAGGAAGACTCCGTTCTCGGCGACTTCATCGAGGACGACGAAGCCCCCCCGCCGGACGACACCGCCACCTACAACCTGCTGCGCGAACACCTGGGCGAGGTACTCAACGGCCTGCCGCCGCGCGAAGTGCGCATCTTGCAACTGCGCTACGGCCTATTGGACGGTCAAGCCTACACCCTTGAAGAAGTCGGCCGCAAGATGGGCGTCACCCGCGAGCGCGTGCGCCAGATCGAAGCGCAAGCATTAAGCCGCCTGCGTCACCCAACCATCCGGCGCAAGTTGCGCGATTACCTGGGCGAGTAAAGGAAGATTGCAACTCCATCCCCAATCGGGATGGAGTTTTTTGTTCCCGGTTCCGTGCGGGTATAATTCCACGCGAGGCATCTTACAAAACCATGTTATCCGAGCGGCGTCTTCCCTTCCAGGGCTTGAGCGCCCAGGGTTGGCAAAACCTGGGACTTGCGGCTGTCCTGACCCTGTACTGTGCGCATATTGGCATGGAGATCCTGAACGGCCTGGCCTTGAGGACAGACTACCTGGCCTTCTGGAGCGCAGGCTACATTGCAAACAACTATGGATATGCCCAGGCGTACGACCTGGAAGTGATGACCAGCACCCAGAAGCGACTGCTGGCGCAGTTTGGGTTCCAGATAGCAGCGTTTTACCCGACGCCGTTCCTCTACCTGCCCGTATTCATCCTTCCGTTCCAACTGCTTGCCCGATTCCCTATCCCATCCAGTTTCCTTTTTTGGACAGCGTTCAACCTGGCGGCCTTTATTGTCTATATGCGCTCTTTCATACAGCGATTGGCGTCCAATGCGCCTGCCCAGGCCAACCGCCTGACCTTCATGCTGCTGGTCTCTTACCCTGTCTTCAGCACCTTCCATAACGGACAGACCAACATTTTACTGCTCCTGTGCGCAGGCGAATTCATCTTGACAAGCCATAAGGGAAACGATTTCCGGGCCGGGTTGTGGCTCGGCGGGTTGCTCCTCAAGCCCCAGACCCTGATCCTGATCGCGCCAGCCCTGGCCTTGCAGCGCCGCTGGAAAAGCCTGGCGGGATTGAGCGCCGCCACCCTTGTCATCTTGCTGCTCTCTACCAGCCTGGCAGGGCAAACAGGGATGGGCGCTATGGCAACCGCCTGGGGAAATGACGCAGAAATATCGCCCATAGATCCGAAACTCATGATGAACTGGCGCATGGTCGGTTCCTATCTACAGGATTTGTCTGGGCCAGCCAGCCCAACCATTGCCTGGATTGGGATGGGACTCACTTTTGTCATTTCCCTGTTGCTCTGGAAGCAACCGTTACATGCCTCGTCCCCGGCTTTCCTGATGGCCGTCTTTGGCAGCCTGGCGGCGACCTGCGCGGTCACATGGCATTCCCATATCTACATGCTTGCCATACTGGCTCCCTTTGTGGCTTATTTCTACCTGGAAGGGGAACTGGGTGAGTCTTTCCTGAACTTGTGGACCTTCCTGCTGCCGACCGCGCTCCTTATTTCGCTCATCCTATCCCTGCTGAAAAGTTTCTACCCGTTACCACTAAACGAACACCTTACTGGCGCTCTTTTAGGATATTGCGCCTTGTTCCTGAATATATATATTTTGCTCCTGGCATATCGCGGCATTCCAAAGATGCTTTCGGTCTCGAAGCGTTGAGGTACAAGAAGGCGCACATGCAGCCGATTTCGACCACTGAACCCCGCAGCAAGCGAAGAACGGCCTTGCTCCTGCATATCGTCAGCCTGTTCCTCATCGGCCTCGCGCTTACGCATCCGCCTGACGATTCAGATATGTGGTGGCACCTGCGCGCTGGTCAAGTCATGTGGACAGAGCAGCGCATCCTGCTGACAGATATCTTCAGCTATACCCGTCTTGGCGCCGCTTGGGCAAACGCATTCTGGCTCTCTGACCTGCTGCTGTATCTTTCATTTGCCATCGGCAAGTTCTTCGCCTTGAGCGCATTGCCGCCCCTGATCGGCGCCCTGGCGTTTTCTATCATCCTGCGACGCCTGACCGGCAATTCTTTCGTCAATGCCTTCCTACTATTGCTTGCCGCTATCACCGCTGCGCCAATCTGGGGGCCGCGCCCCCAGATCCTATCCTTTTTGCTGGTCGCTGTTTTGGACAGATGGCTGGACTCATTCCCGCGCAGAAAATGGATGCTGCCGTTCCTGTTCACGCTGTGGGCTAACCTGCACGGCGGCTGGATATGGGGTTTTCTCCTGCTCATTGCACATGAGGCAGGGCTGCTGGCCCAGTCTTTGTTTGCCCCTGCTCATGAAAAAAACCTATTGCGCCAAAAGACTTTACAACTGCTCGGCTGGACTGCGCTTTCTGCCCTTGCCATCGGCCTTAACCCAAACGGGCTTGCAATCTGGGCGCTCCCTTTCCAACAGGTAGATGTTTCCCTGCAAATCCAGGAATGGCTTTCGCCCGACTTCCACCGCGCAGATTTCCATCCTATGCTATGGATGCTCTTTTTGCTGCTACTGGCGGCTCCCTTTGCCCCTAAACCGCTCAACTATCCACAATTGTTCAAATCGCTCGGATTCGCCTACCTGACCTTTGTTGCCCAGCGCAACATTGCCCTTTTTGCTATCACTGCCCTCCCCTTGCTTTCCGAATGGCTTCACTCTTTCCTGCAAGCAATTCCATTAAGGAGCCACCTGGCAACCTCCAGGGAACTGCCCCCGCGCCTGGCATCCACCCTCAACGCCATGTTTATCCTCTTGCTCGGCCTGACCGTGCTTGGGAACCTATACCTGGTCTCGCAACCAAAACGCGTGCAGGAAAACTACCCTGTTGGCGCAGTCGCCTGGTTGCTTTCACACCAACCCAAAGGCAGGCTTTTCAACTCATACAATTGGGGCGGCTATTTGATCTGGTCACTACCGGAATATCCGGTATTCATCGATGGCCGCGCAGACTTATATGGGGATGAATTGATCCAACAATGGCACAACGTAGTCAATGCGAACGATAATGCTCTCTCCCTGCTTGATTCCTGGCAGGTAAATGTCGTCTTTTTAGAACCACGTTGGCCGATTATCCAGGTGTTAGAAGCGCATGGATGGAACCTGGTGTTCCAGGATAACCAGGCAGTGATCCTGACTCGGTAGGGAAATCGTTCGCCACATTCTCACTATTGGACTGATAAGGCAAGCAAGTAACAACCCCAAGACACTCAAAAGTGATTATCGGAAAGTCAACAACTCGGCGTCAGGGAGGTGGCGCTGAAGGAATCAATGCAAAAATCACCACATCTGCGGATTCGTACACCAATTCATAATCAAGGGAAATGCGCAACAGATAGGATAGAAGAGCCGGGTTATCGGGAATCGATTCTCCCCCCACGACAGTCGTCTTTTGTAAATAGAGATAATCGTAGGAAAGGCCCATCTCTACAGCAACCTGTTCCACGCAAGCGGGATCAGCATTCAGGCAATGCTGCAAGTCGCGGACGGCGTCATGGAAGGGCAGGAAGTCCCTGCCCAGCGACCATTCCCTGCCCTGGATGGTGGCGACGCTGACGCGCCCGGCAAGGACAGGGAACCACTCTTGCAGCGGGTCGGCAAAAGGATCGTCAATGCCAGTTATCAGCAGAAAAGTGCTACCAGGTGGAGTATTCTCCCGCACCCAGACCATGGCTTCTTTTCCTGACTCGGGCAGGGCTTTACGCGCCAGCGGCTGATTGTAGGCATAAGCGCCCAACAAGGCAATGAAAGCGAAATAACCCAACAGCCAGCGCACAGGGCGGTGGCTGGCAAAGAGTTCCGGCCAATCCTTGCCCGGCGGGGGCAGGGTTTGCCCTCTTGCGCGCGCCGCCAGGGCGGCTATTGCCGGCACGACCAGGTCGTTCAGGCCGATACCGGCCAGCATCGTCAATGAAAGGATCGCAACCGACGAAGCCGAGCGAGGGTCCACCAAAAAGGGGATGAGCAACAGAAACGGCAACAGATATTGCCGCCGGATCAACTGGGCGGCCAATCCCAACAACCCAAAGAGCGTAAATATCGTCAGGAATTGTTCTTCTGCAAACGTGGGCAAGAAGAGGGGCAGCCAGGGCATCCCAGAGAAGCCGCCGGTTTGCGAGGCCGCCAGGAAAGGCTCGATCCCGTGCCGTCCGGTGACTGCCAGCCACCAGGGAGCAGTCAAAACCGCTACGCCCAATCCAATCAACAAGGCGCGCCAGAACGCCTTCCAATCCAAGAACAACCACAAAAAAGCGCACAGTATGACGGCGTGTAATAATTGTCCAGGATGGCTCAAGGTCACCAGCGCCCCGAACAGAATTGCCCACAGGAGATATCTGGCTTGTTTGCGGGTAAAGGCCTGGTAGGTTGCCCAAACCACGAGCAGGAGGAACAACTGTCCCAGCGCGCGGCTGACCCCGCCGCCCATCACGAACCAGGTATAGGCGCGCGGCACCAGGGCAAACGCCGCTGTCCCCAATACCGCCGGAGCAGAAGATTTCAGCATCGCCCTGGCCAAGATATAAAACGCCAGGATTGAAAAGGTAGAAACGATAGCCGGCAGCCAGCGGAACAATTCCTTAAGCGGAAGCAGGAACAGGTCCGAAAGAAGCGCGGTCAGGTAAAAGGGCAGGGGCGGATAGGCAAAGGGAATATCCAGGTTATTGTAAGAAACTGCCTGCGGCAAAGTATAGCGATGCTCCTGCACCTGCTGGGTCATGCTGAAGAACATCCCGCCGTCGTTGACCACATCGCCTGCGATCATGGTTGGCGAGAAGCGCAACCACGCTCCCAGCGCGATTGCCAGGATCAGAATCATTTTTTCCCACTGGGCAGGGGTTGGTTTGTTCATGGCCTGTTCCTCTCGAAAACAACCCTCGAATTGTAGCACACAGACTTCTTTTCCGGTTTTGGCAACCTCGCACGTGTGCACTCAAAAGTTGTCAACGATGACAAGGAAAATCCGCAGATTTCGCAGAACGCAGAAAAATCTGAAAAAATCCGCGAGAATCTGCGTCACAGCGTCCCCTTTGGGGATCTGCGGATGGTTTGACAACCTTTGCGTGCACACCCTCGCGCGCTATCCGTCTTTTTTAAGGTTTGGGTGATTGACAACAAAAAATAATCGTATATAATTTAATTAGTTTGTTGCCACAACATACTAATTAAAATGTCTCATCCAAATACTGCCGATCAAGCGTTCGTCCGTGAAATCAACCTTTCGCTGGTGCTCCGCTATGTGCACAATGAAGCGCCGGTTTCACGCGCGCAAATTGCGGCGGCAACCGGCTTGAACAAATCCACCGTTTCCAGCCTGGTTGATGAACTCCTGGAGAGGCAACTCATCCATGAGATCGGCACCAACGCCGGCGTCACTGGCCGCCCTGCCACCTTGATCGAGATCAATCCACAAGCGGGGTGTATCGTTGGGGTGGAACTTGGTGTGGATTTTGTTGCGGTAGCGCTGACAAATTTTACGGGGAAGATTATCTGGCGCAAAAACGTCAACGCCGACCCGGCCCAGGTGCAGGAGAAAATGATCGCCCAGACCCTGCCTCTTGTCGGGCAGGCTATCGAAGTATCCCGTGAGAAAAAACTGAACCTGCTTGGCTTAGGGCTTGCGACGCCTGGCACAGTCGACCTGAACGAAGGGGTACTTATTTTTGCGCCCAACCTGCACTGGAAAAACGTACCGTTACGAAAGATCTATTCAGAAAATACCGGTTTAAAAGTTTTCATAGAAAATGACGCAAACGCTGCCGCCCTGGGGGAGCATCTATTCGGCGCTGCCCGCCGCTGTACAGATTTCATTTTCGTCTTTGCAGGGGTTGGCATCGGCGGCGGACTCTTCTTGAACGGACGACTCTATCGAGGCAAAAATGGCTACGCGGGGGAAATCGGGCACTCCCCGATTATGGCCGGACCAACCCAGGCCCCCTGTCACTGCGGGAACCGGGGTTGCTGGGAGACATACGCGAACCAGTATTCCATTGTCCAGCGCGCGCAAGCCCGCCTGGAAGTGAAACGCAACAGCATCATCCCGCGCCTGATGGCAGAACAAGGCGCTTCGCTTGGCATCGCCATCATCAAACAAGCGGCAGACGAGGGGGATATCGAAGCGCTCGAGTCATTTGCGGAAGCAGGGACGGCCATGGGGCAAGGTTTTGCCGCCCTGGTCAATATGTTCAACCCTGAAAAAATCTTCCTGGGCGGCCCGTTGAGTTTTGCTGGCAAGTATATGCTGCCCACGATCAAAGAAGCGGTCTCGAAACATGCCCTGCCAGAGACAAGCCAGCAAGTAGAGATCCTGCTCTCCAGTTTTGGACCGGATGCGAGTCTGATCGGCGCAACCGGCATCGTGGTTCATGATATTCTCCAAAACCCTACCCACGTAGAAAGGAGGTGATCCCCGCAAGAAAATACACCAAGCAGAGTCCGAACCATTTACCCTACCATTCGATAAACAAACATAAAAGGAGAAGAACACCATGTCTAAAAAATTCTGGTATAGCCTGATGGCTGTCCTCGTACTCACAGCCATTGTGCTGACCGCCTGCGGCGCCCCTGCTGCAGAAGCCCCTGCGGAACCCGCCGCAACGGAAGCCCCCGCTGCTACTGAAGCCCCCGCCGCTACCGAAGCCCCGATGGCAAAGGAACAGGTGGAGGTATTCTCATGGTGGACCGGCGGCGGTGAAGCGGCCGGCCTCGAGGCCATGATCGGCGTCTTTGGCGCGGAATACCCCGACGTTGAGTTCATCAATGCGGCCGTCGCCGGCGGCGCTGGCACCAACGCGCGCGCCGTGCTTGCCACTCGCCTGCAATCTGGCGAACCGCCCGACTCGTGGCAAGGCCACGCTGGCCAGGAACTGATCGGCACCTACGTTGCCGGTGGGCAGATCGAGCCGTTGAACGCGCTCTACGAAGAAGAAGGCTGGCTGGACGTGATGCCCGAAACCCTGATCCCGCTCATTTCGGACAGCGGCAACATCTACTCCGTGCCTGTCAACATCCACCGCGCCAATGTGCTGTGGTACAACCCTGCCGTCCTGGAAGCCAACAATGTAGCCGTCCCCACCACCATGGACGAGTGGTTTGCCGCCATGGACACCCTGACCGCTGCCGGCGTCACGCCGTTGGCCCTGGGTGAACAATGGACACAGATGCACCTGCTCGAAACCGTGCTGCTCGGCTCGCTCGGCGCGGACGCCTACAACGGCCTGTGGGATGGCACCACCGACTGGGCCAGCCCCGAAGTCAAGGCCGCCCTGGACAACTACGCCAAGGTGTTGACCTACACCAACACTGACGCCGCCTCGCTTTCCTGGCAGGATGCTGCGCAATTGGTCGTCAACGGCGACGCCGCCTTCAACGTGATGGGCGACTGGGCCGAAGGCTATTTCCGCGAACTGGGCAAAGCCCCCGTGACCGATTACGGTTGGGCGCCGGTTCCGGGCAGCGTTGGCGTCTTCCAGTTCCTGTCCGACTCGTTCACGCTGGCTGTTGGCGCGCCGCATCCCGAAGGCGCAACCGCGTGGTTGAAGATCGCCGGCTCCAAGGCTGGCCAAGAAGCCTTCAACCCTGTCAAAGGCTCCATCTGCGCCCGCACCGACTGCGACAAAACCCTCTTCGGAGAGTACCTGCAGTCTGCTATGGATGACTGGGCCTCCAACGTGGTTGTCGGCTCGCTCACGCACGGCGTGGTAGCCAACGACTCCTGGAAGTCCGAAATCGACACGGCCCTGGGCCTGTTCATTGCGGATAAGAACGTGGAAACCTTCCAGGCCGCCCTGGTTGCCGCCTGCGCCAGTTCTGGTCCCTGCAAGTAAATCTGGTGTAAAATCGTTGAGGCTCCGTTGTTTGGGGCCTCAACGATTTTTTCTCCCCTTCGGAAGCGAGGTCTCGGATGTTCAAAGACAAAGACCGCTATCTTTCTGTGATCCTCATCACACCTTCCATCCTGGCTGTTTTGATCTTCGTGTATGCCTTCATCGGTTGGTCTGTACGCGTGTCGCTCAGTAAATGGAAAGGCCTGAACCCGGATTTCACCTGGGTCGGGCTGAAAAATTACCTGGCATTATTCTCCGATCCCCGCTTCCACGTTGATGTGCGCAACACGCTGGTTTTCACCGGCGTATTTGTCATAGGCAGCATCGTGCTTGGCTTCTTGCTGGCCGTCATGCTCGACCAGGGACTAAAAGGCGAGGGCTTCTTCCGCAGCCTGTTCCTCTTCCCGATGGCCATCTCCTATATCGTGACGGGCGTGGTCTGGCGCTGGCTGATGAACCCCGCCACCGGCTCACGCACCAGCGGACTGAATTTATTATTCTCCTATCTCAACCTCGATTTCCTGTCCAACAGTTGGTATACCACGCCAAAGTGGGGGATGGCCGCCATTGCCCTGGCTGCCATCTGGCAGATGTCCGGTTACACCATGGCGCTTTACCTGGCAGGACTGCGCGCCATCCCTCACGAGTTGCGCGAAGCGGCGCAGATCGACGGCGCAAATGAGATTCAGATCTACCGCCACATCACCCTGCCCCTGCTTGCTCCCGTTACCCTGAGCGCGCTCATCATCCTGGGGCACATGTCGCTCAAAGTGTTCGACCTGATCATCGCTGTGGCGGGCAAGCAACTGCCTCTGGATGTGCCAGCCATTTACATGTGGCAGACCACCTTCGACGGCCTGTTCTACGGACGCGGCGCAGCCATCGGCATCCTGCTTTTGATCAGTGTTGCTGTGCTCATCATCCCGTACATCCGCTACACCCAGAAGACGGAGGCGCAGCAATGAAGACATCCAACCTCGGAAAAAACTGGCTCTACCTCCCGCTGGTCGGCATGGCGATCTTCTACCTGATCCCAATGTATGTCATGCTGGTCACCGGCTTCAAAAGTTTTGCGGAAGTCGACCTGCAAACCATCTGGAACCTGCCCAAAGGCATCCACTTCGATAATTACCTCGAAGCCTTCAAGCACCTGGCGCCTTCCCTCAGGAACAGTTTTGTGATGGTCATCCCGGCTGCCATCATTTCCTCGATGCTTGGTTCGCTGAATGGCTTCATTCTCGCCAAATGGAAATTCCGCGGCGCGGATTTCATCTTCCCCTTCATCCTATTCGGCATGTTCATCCCCTACCAGAGCGTCCTGATCCCGCTGGTTCAGTTCATGCGCTCGGTCGGGCTGACCGGCCTGTTCGGGCTGGCAGTTGCCCACATCATCTACGGCATCCCCATCACCACGCTCACCTTCCGCAACTACTATGCCAGCCTGCCGCAGGAACTACTCGAAGCCGCTAAAATTGACGGCGCCGATATGCTCGGCGTATACCGTTACATCCTGTTACCCATTTCCATTCCCAGTTTCGTGGTCGTGCTGATCTGGCAATTTACTTCTGCCTGGAACGACTTCCTGTTTGCGGTGGTGCTGACCGGCAACCAGAACTGGCCCATCACCGTAGCGCTCAACAATATGGCCGGCAGCCAGATCATCCAGTGGAACGTGCAAATGGCAGGCTCCCTGCTGGCGGCCCTGCCTACCCTGATCGTCTACATCTTCCTGGGTCGCTACTTCCTGCGCGGCCTGCTGGCCGGCTCACTCAAGGGATGACATGACCATCCAGCCCCTGCGTTGGGGACTGCTTTCCACTGCCCGCATCAACCGCGCCTTGATTCCCGCCCTGCGGGGATCAAGGCGCAACCTTTTGTCGGCTGTCGCCAGCCGGTCGCAAGAAGCGGCCAATGCCTACGCGAAAAAATGGAGGATTCCGCGCGCACTGGGAAGTTATGAAGCCCTGATAAACGATCCCGGCATAGACGTGATCTACAACCCGCTGCCCAACCATCTGCACGCCGAATGGACGATTAAAGCCCTGCAGGCCGGAAAACATGTATTGTGCGAAAAACCGCTGGCGCTCAGCGCATCAGACGTGGACGAAATGGCTGCTGCCGCGAAAGAGGCCGGTCGCGCGCTGACGGAGGCCTTCATGTACCGCCACCATCCGCAAACGCTGAAAGTCCAGGAACTCGTAAGCAAGGGCGTGTTGGGCGAGTTACGCTTGATACGCGGCGCGTTCACCTTTGTGTTCACCCGCGAGGACAACTACCGCTTCAAAAAAGAGATGGGCGGCGGCAGCCTGTGGGACGTGGGCTGCTACCCGATCAACTATGCGCGCACCCTGGTCGGGGCGGAACCGCTCGAAGTGTTTGGCTGGCAGGTCTTGGGTCCAGGAGGATGCGACGAGACCTTCGCTGGGCAGATGCGTTTCCGGGGCGACGTCCTGGCGCAGTTCGACAGCAGTTTCCGTTCGTCCTATCGCGCCGAAATGGAAATCGTCGGTTCACGAGCCGGCCTGCGCATCACCAATCCATTCAAGCCAGGCCGCCGTGAAACACTCCTGCTGCAGCGCGATGGCCGGCAGGAGAAAATTCACATCCGCAGCAGCGGCGCGCTGTATGGCGGCGAAGTGGAAGACCTGGCCGACGCCATCCTGCTCGGCAAAGCGCCGCGCGTCAGCCTGGCCGACAGCCGGGGCAACGTAGCAGCCATCACGGCGTTAGCAGAATCGGCGCAGGCAGGAAAGCCAATCAGGCTGGCCCGGTAAACCACGCCCGGCGCGCAAAAAAAGGCGGGGTTTCTACTGCTTGAATCCAAAGCGTAAAATCGCTATACTGGTATTATCACCCGGGAGTGTTCGTTTTTCTTCGGGTTATTGCGCCAATTTGGAAAGGAGCGGCTGTGAACAACTATCTTCTGCTAGTGGACACCTACGAAGGCGAAAGGCAGATCGACGAACAAGCGCTGATCGCAAACAACATTTCGGGGATCATCATGCGCCTGAACCACATCGAAGGCGGCCATCACATGGACGAAAACTTCGTCACGCAGTGGGCGGAAACCGGCAATGCCGGGCTTCTGCGGGTGCCGTATTTCGTCTACAACCCGTGGGTGGACGGCCAGGCAAATTTCGACTGGCTGGTGAAGCACATCCCCTACGAGGCCGGGGCAGTGATGATCGATATCGAGGTCGAATACGACGGGTACTCGCCAGACACCTATCGCGATGAGGTCGCAAAGTTCTGCCAGTTGGTAGGCGCGCGCTGGCATTACATGATCTACACCGGGGAAAACTACCTGCCCTTGTTGAGCGCATGGCCCACGAACGCCGATTACTGGTGGGCGCAATACCCTTATTCACTTTATCCTGATAACCCAGAACCCAGGACGTGGCAGCAGGTACGCACCGTCATCAACGGCATGGACGGCCCGATGAACGCCAACAAAGTGCCTGGAAATTGGAAAATGTGGCAGGCCAGCGCAGACCGGCTCATCTTGCCGGGCAGCCCCAAACCGATTGACGTGGATGTGTTCCCCGGCGCGCTCGCCGAATTGAAGGCCTGGGTCAACGAGAAACCGCCCCTGCCCGATCCATTCGTCGAAGAACATACCCAGCCATATCCCGGCGTCGAACTGCATAAAGTCAAGCGCTTCAATTCGCATTGTTTCGTGACGGTCATCGACCCGGCCGGCAATCGCTTCTTTGTAACGAGATTTGGTCTCAAAAAAGTCTCTACCGTTGCGCGCGAATTGGGGGCGCAGATCGTCATCAACGGCGGGGATTTCAGCGCAGCCCACGCCACTGGCCTTCACGCCTCGCAGGGAAAGGTGTACCAGAACGTCATCCCTTACCAGCCGTGGGTCAACCTGACCTCAGCGCACAAGCCGCAAATCAACGCCTTCAAGTCCAAAGAGAAGAAATTCAACGCCCTGGCCGGGAAACGTTTCATCGTCGTGAACGGCCGGATCAGCCCCAACACTTCGTCCGCCTGGCGAGAGGTCCACCCCCGCACACTGGTGGGAGTGACCCAAGATGGGAAACTGATCGAATGTGTGGTGGATGGACGCCAGGGGCCCAACAACATCGGCGTCGACCTGTACGATGCTGCCCGCATCATGATCGACTTCGACGCCTGGACGGCCATCGACCTGGACGGCGGCGGCAGCAGCGCCATGTGGGTCAAGGATAAAATCGTCAATTCGCCTATCCATAACGGCGTCCCCGGGCAGGAACGCCTGGTCGGCACCCACATCGCCATGTTCGTCGAAGGGGTTGCGCCCCCGGTCTCGAAATACATCGTCGTCACCCCGGTCAAGCCGCGCCTGACGCCGAGTATGTACCAGGTCGTCACGAAGAATAATTTGCCTACCGGAATGATCTTCGAAAGCGCCACCACCCAGGTGGTCACAGAGAGGATTCCTCTTGTCGTTGGCCCGGAATACACGATCACATGGGTGCGGATGGCGGATGGCTATTGGGTTCCCAAGTTCTACAAAAAGGAGTACATCAGGGACTACAACGGCTGATCGCCATCCTGTTCGCCCTCCCGGCCTCCTCTCCAGGCTGGGAGGGCTGCCTGGCTGTTTATTTCCTACGGAAAGGCGGCCTGTTTGCGTCAAATCTTGCAATAACATCAAGATTTTTGTCGGTTTCGGAAAGTGGAATTTGCGATAACCGAAAACCGCGCTTATAATCGAAGCACCCAAATATCTCTATCCTTTAGGAGGTTGGTCATGCCTTACGGTTACAACGGAAAGATCCTGCACGTTGACCTGACGAACGGGAAATTGGACGTGGAAACGCCCTCCGAGGCGTTCTATCGAAAATACATGGGGGGCAGCGCCATGGGGATGTATTACATCCTGCGCGACATGCCCAAGGGCGCCGACCCGCTCGGCCCCGATAACGTCCTGACCTTGATGGCCGGGGCCACCACCGGCGCGGCCATCTCCGGGCAAAGCCGCATCAACGCCAACGCCAAATCGCCCATCAGCGGCGGCATCGGCGACGGGCAGGGCGGCGGCTTCTTCCCAGCCGAATTGAAGTTCGCCGGGTTCGACGGCATCGTGGTCAAGGGAAAATCTCCCAGGCCGGTATATCTCTGGATCAACGAGGGCAAGCCCGAGCTGCGCGACGCTGCGCACCTGAAGGGCAAGGTCACAGGGGAAGTGGATCACATCCTGAAGGAAGAATTGGGTGATCCCAAGATCGAAATCCTGCAACATGGGCCGGGGGCCGAGAACGGCGTCCGCTTTGCGTCCATTGTCAGCATGTCCAACCGCCACAACGGGCGCACGGGCATGGGCGCGGTGATGGCCAGCAAAAATCTCAGGGCGGTGGCGGTGCGCGGGACCAAAAAACCGGAAATCTTCGATCCCAAGGCGCTCACCGCGCTGAACCGCACCGGCCCGAAAGCCATCCCCGAAAACGGCGACATGGACGGCCTGGCCAAGTTCGGCACGGCGGTGGTGGTGCTGTTCAACAATTCGATCGGCACCCTGCCGACCCGCAACTACAACGAGGGCCAGTTCGAGGGCTGCGAACCCATCAGCGGCGAGAAGATGTCCGAGACGGTGCTGAAGGAACGCGATACCTGTTACGCCTGCGTGGTGCGCTGCAAGCGCGTGGTAGAGATCAACGAAGGCCCCTACAAAGTAGATCCCTATTACGGCGGCCCGGAGTATGAAACGCTTGGCACCTTCGGCTCCTACTGCGGCATCGACAACCTGGCAGCCGTCTCGCTGGCCAACCAGGTCTGCAACATGTACGGCGTGGATACCATCGCCTGCGGCGCGACCATTGCCTTTGCCATGGAGTGTTACGAAAAGGGCATCATCACCAAAGAACAGACCGGCGGCCTGGAACTCAAATTCGGCGACGCCGACGCCATGCTCGAAGCCCTCGACCAGATCGTCAAAAACGAAGGCGCGCTGGGCAAGGTATTGTCGCAAGGTTCCGAGCGCGCCGCCCAGGTTTGGGGCAACGGCGCGGACGAATGCCTGATCACCGTCAAGGGCGCAGAATCCCCGGCGCACATGCCGCAGGCCAAGCGCAGCCTGGCGCTCATCTACGCCGTCAACCCCTTCGGCGCGGATCACCAGTCCAGCGAGCATGACCCCTACTACGAGGAAGGCATCGGCGATTTCAACCTGGACCGGTTGAAGGCCATCGGCCTGGGCGACCCGCAGCCGGCCTACAGCCTGACTCCCGAAAAAGTGCGCTTTGCCTACCTCAGCGAACTGTTCTACAGCATGATGGACTCGGCCGAACTGTGCCAGTTCGTCTACGGCCCAACCTGGACGCTATACGGCCCCAACGAAACGCTGGAGATGATCAACGCCGTCACCGGCTGGGATATGACGCTGGACGAACTGCTGGAAGTCGGCGCGCGCCGCCTGAACCTGTTCCGCGTATTCAACGCCCGCGAGGGACTGGGACGCAAGGACGACAAACTGCCCAAGAAATTCTTCCAGGCCATGACCGGTACCGGCCCGACAGCCGGATTCGTTCTGACTCACGAGGAAGTTGATTCCGCTATAGACGAATACTACCGGCTGGCAGGCTGGAGCGTCGACGGCGTGCCGACTCCCGCCACCCTCAAGAAGTACGATATCGAATGGGCAGCGGCATACCTGCCGGCCTAAATCCTTGGAAAAAGACCCTGAAGGTTTCCTGTGCAATCAAAAACACATTTTCAACGGGACTTTTCTGCAAGAAACAACCAAGGCTATACGGGAAAACCTTTAGGGTCTGACGTTTCAGACACTTTCTGATACCTGATACTGGAAAACGAATGGAATCCCTCTACGAACAAAACTTCCCGCACATCTCCCCCGTCTGGGGACGCATCTTCAACTTCGTCGCCGAGCGCGCCGAAGGATCGTACATCTACACCACCGACGGACGCAAACTGCTCGACTTCACCTGCGGCATCGGCGTGACCAACACCGGCCACTGCCACCCCAAGGTCGTGGAGGCTATCCGCGAGCAGGCCGGCCTGTTCCTCCACGCCCAGGCCAACATCGTCATCCACAAACCGATGCTGCAACTGATCGAGGAACTGCGCCAGATCGCGCCGCCCTCCATCGACAGTTTCTTCTTCTCGAACTCGGGCGCCGAAGCGCTGGAGGGAGCGGTCAAACTGGCGCGCGCGGCCACCGGCAAGCAAAACGTCATCGTCTTCAGCGGCTCGTTCCACGGACGCACCGCCGGCACGATGGCGCTCACCACCTCCAAGACCATCTACCGCGCGGGCTTCGGGCCGCTGCCCTCGGGCGTGTTCGTCTCGCCCTTCCCGTATGCTTTCCGTCTCGGCATGAGCGAGGAGCAGGCCTCCGCCTACGCGCTGGAACAACTCGAACACCTGCTGGCCTCGCAGACCGCGCCCAGGGAGACCGCCGCCATCCTGATCGAACCCGTATTGGGCGAGGGCGGTTACGTCGTCCCGCCGGTCTCGTTCATGAAAGGCCTGCGCGAGATCGCCGACAAAAACGGCATCCTGCTGATCTTCGACGAAGTACAATCCGGTTTCGGGCGCACCGGGACGTGGTTTGCGCTCGAACACTTCGGGGTCATACCAGACATCATCACCTCGGCCAAAGGCCTGGCTTCTGGGATGCCGCTTTCGGGCGTGTTCAGCCGCCTCGACCTGATGAAGAAATGGGAGACTGGCTCGCACGGCGGCACCTACGGCGGCAACGCGGTGGCCTGCGCCTCGGGCGTGGCCACCATCCGCGCCATGAAAGAAGAAAAGATGCTGGAAAACGCCACGCAACGCGGCATCCAACTGATGACCGGCCTGCGCAAATTGCAGGAAGAATACCCGCAAATCGGCGACGTGCGCGGCAAGGGTCTCATGATCGCGACCGAATTCGTGGTGGACGGACGCCCCCAAAAAGCCAAACCGGTCGTCAAGGAAGTCATCCACGCCGCCGAGGAGGCCGGCCTGTTGCTGCTCTCTTGCGGCACGTACGACAACACCATCCGCTGGATTCCGCCGTTGAACGTGTCCGCAGGGCAGGTGAACGACGGCCTGGAGGCGTTTACGGGCGCGTTACAGGCGACGCTCAAGTAATCCTGTTTTCCAGAAAATACGGCCAAGAAAACGCCCTGCGGGTCGCAAGTCCGCGGGGCGTTTTGGTTATTTTTTCTCGGCTATCTGTCGCTGGGTCGTTCCCTGGGTGTATTTTGCCTTTGGCGTTGGCCGGCTTTCCGCCACTTTTTGCTGCAACCACAGATTGACCAGCGTCTCCACGCTCACGCCGCGCTGGTGGGCCTGTTTTTCGATTTGCGCGAACAGGTCAATTTCCACTGGCACGGCGCAGGCAACATCGAATTTGACATCTGGGGCATCTGAGTCGAATTCGGTGAAGTCGTGTATATCCCAAAACTCGCCCATTTTTGCGAGAGAGTTGGCTTTGGATAGGGAACTGGTCTTTTTATTTGCGTCCATAGGCTCTACGCTCTTTCTGGCTCATGTCACGGGCACTGATAATGATGGCGGTCTTATTATCAGGTTTGTAAACGAAAAATATGGAGAGATAGCGGTTACCAAAAGTCTGTCCAAAAGCGGCGTAAACATCGTCGCCTTCGACATGTCCATTTTCGGCAAAACGGATGCGTGGGTTGTTGAGTAAAACTTGTCGCGCTTCCTGCTCACTGACGTTATGTTTGCGGGCAAGTTTTTCGATAATTTCATCCGGGCAGACGATGAAATCGATTCGCATGAGAAAAGTATATCACTTTTATGCAAGAAACCGCCCTGCAGGTCGCAAGTCCGCGGGGCGTTTCGGGTTTCAGCCTATTGCCTCGATGCTTCTTTCCTGTCCGGCAAGGCGTCATCATGGGATTGGCAATCCGCTTCGCTCCCCTAGACCATCTCACTCCTTGACCAACGAGACCTGTCATCCAGATAGATTCACCATGCTCTTTTGGATGAAACAGCATGGTGAATTAATCAAAACAGCATGGTGATTTGAGTAAAACAGCATGGTGATTTTGTTGATTCACCATGCTGTTTTGGTCAACCGAATATGCCTGGTGGGCCGACAAATACCGATTGATCTGCCAGCGGGCGCGTACCCGTCCTCCAAGCGGACGATCCCTAGAAGCCCTCCGCCACGTACTCGCCCCACACGCCGCGCAGGGTATTGCAAATCTCGCCGAGCGTCATATCGTTGTCCACGCACTCGATGAAGAGCGGCATCAGGTTCTCGTCGCCGCGCGCGGCGGATTCGAGGCGGGCGCGCAGGGCGCTGGCCTTTTCGTTGTCGCGTCCCGCGCGCAGGGATTTCAGGCGTTCACGGGCCGCCAGTTCGATGGACGGGTCGATCTTCTGGCGTTCGAGCGAGATCGTTTCCTTCGTCTCGAACATGTTGACGCCCACCACCACCTGCCCTTTTTTCTCGATGGCCTGCTGGGCAGAATAGGCGGCGTTCTGGATCTCGTTTTGCATGAAGCCGCGCTCGATGGATTGCAATGCGCCGCCCATCTCATCGATCCTGGCAATGTAGTCCGCGGCCTGTTTCTCGATCTCATCGGTGAGGCTCTCGATGAGATACGAGCCTGCCAGCGGATCGATGGAATCGGCCACGCCCGACTCGTGCGCGATGATCTGCTGGGTGCGCAGCGCCACGCGGACGGATTTCTCGGTCGGCAGCCACAGGGCTTCGTCCATGCTGTTGGTGTGCAGGGACTGGGTCCCGCCGAGGACGGCGGAGAGGGCTTGCAAGGTAACGCGCACCACGTTATTTTCAGGTTGCTGCGCCGTGAGGGTCGATCCGGCCGTCTGGGTGTGGAAGCGCAATTGCCAACTGGACGGCTTCTGCGCCTGGAATCGCTCGCGCATGATCCGCGCCCATAACCTGCGCGCGGCGCGGAACTTGGCGACCTCTTCGAGCAGGTTGTTGTGGGCGTTGAAGAAGAACGAGAGTTGGCCTGCGAAATCATCCACATCGAGGCCAGCCGCCAGGGCCGCCCCAACGTACGCGATCCCATTTGCCAACGTGAACGCAACCTCCTGCACAGCAGTCGAGCCCGCCTCGCGGATGTGATAACCCGAAATCGAGATGGTGTTCCAATATGGGACTTCCTTCGCGCAAAACGAGAAGATGTCGGTGATGAGCCGCATCGAGGGCGCGGGCGGGAAGATGTACGTCCCGCGCGCCACGTATTCTTTCAAGATGTCGTTCTGGATGGTGCCGCGCAGTTCGCGCATGTCCGCGCCCTGGCGCTTCGCCACCGCGATGTACATGGCCAGCAGGACGCCCGCAGGCGCGTTGATGGTCATCGAGGTGGAGACTTTTTGCAGGGGAATCTGGTCGAACAACTGCTCCATGTCGCGGATGGACGAGATGGACACGCCCACCTTGCCCACTTCCCCTTGCGCGATGGGATCGTCCGCGTCGTAGCCGATCTGCGTCGGCAGGTCGAAGGCCACCGAGAGTCCCGTCTGTCCCTGCTCGAGCAGGTAGCGGTAACGCTTGTTGGATTCCTCTGCGGTCGAAAAGCCTGCGTACTGGCGCATGGTCCAGAAGCGGCCGCGGTACATGGTCGGCTGGATGCCGCGCGTAAATGGGTATTCGCCCGGGAAGCCGAGGCTGGCCTCGTAATCGGAGGCCGCTTGTGATGGCAGTCCGAGGCGGGGCAGTTCGATGCCCGAGGAAGTCTCGAAGCGCGGCTTCCGTTCGGGGAATCGATCCAGCGATTTCTTGAGGGTGGTCTCTTTCCACTTATTATATTGATCAATGAGAGTCATCTTTTTACCTCAAAGGATGTTCATCTTTCGTCTTTCTCCAAGTATAAATCCATCCCGCGTTTCGGCGTAGGCCAAGTAGCACAGAAAAGGATGAAATACTTCCCCATTTGCGTGCTAGAATTCACGAATTCTTCGAGGTGACATGAATCTCCTTTCCCGCATCCGACAATCTTCCCGTGAACTGCTCATCTTTGCCTCGGCCGCGCTGGCGCTCGGCATGGCCTTCAGCATGGTGGATTCCACCTTCAACAACTTCCTCAACGAAACATTCGCACTGACGGGTTTCCAGCGTTCCTTCCTGGAGTTCCCGCGTGAACTGCCGGGCTTCCTGGTGGTGTTCGTCTCGGCGGCCTTGTGGTTCCTGTGCTCGCGGCGGCTGGGCGCAGCGGCGATGCTGCTCGGCGCGGTCGGTTCGCTGCTGATCGGATTCGCCTCCTCCAGTTACGGCGTGATGGTGATCTGGCTATTCATCTACAGCATGGGACAGCACCTCTTCATGCCCATCGCCTCCACCATCGGGATGGAACTGGCGCGCGAGGGACAGGACGGGCGGCGGCTGGGGCAACTCAACTCCATTCGCAACCTGGCCGCCATCCTGGGTAGTTTCATCGTGGCGCTGGGATTCAAGTACCTGGGCTTCACCTTCCAGCACACCTTTGCTATCGCGGCGGGCCTGCTGCTGCTGGCCGCCGTCCTGCTGTACACGATGAAGCCCGAACGGGTAATGGAACGGCGCAGTTTCCTGCAACTGCACAAGGAATACCGCCTTTTTTACGCCCTGAACGTGCTTTCAGGGGCGCGCAAACAACTCTTCATCACTTTTGCGCCCTGGGTGCTGGTCAGCGTGCTGGGACAGCCGACCCAGATCATGGCCACGCTCTACACCATCGGCGGGGTGATCGGCATCCTTTTCCAGCCCTTGCTGGGCTGGGCGGTCGATAAACTCGGCGAGCGGACGGTGCTGTCGTCGGAGGCGGTCATCCTGGTCTTCGTCTGCTTCGGGTATGGGTTCGCCAAATTCATCTTCCCTGCGGACACTGCCTTCCTGGTGGTGTGCGCCTGTTTCCTGGTAGACCAGATGATCTTCTCAGTCAGCATGGCGCGCGCCACCTACATGAAGAAGATCGCCAAACAGCCCGACCACATCCAGCCGGCGCTGACGGCGGCTGTCACCATCGATCATATTTTCTCCATCTCGGCCGCGTTGGTGGGCGGGGTGGTCTGGAATGTCTTTGGGTTTCAGTACGTTTTCCTGTTTGGCGCGATGGTCGCAGTGATCAACTTCTTCACCGCCCTGCGGGTAAAACTGCCGCAAAAGGCCAGCCTGACTTTGGTAAAATAAGACCGTGAGACAGCGATGCTCTTGTTTTGACAAGCGCGCACCTGGGCATGGTCAAGCACAGCAAGAGCGGCGATAATTTACATATCCATTTTAGAGGAGACCGATGAGTATTTTCCTGCAACTGGCCTTCCTGATTGCCGTCATCCTGTTGGCGGCAAAAACGGCTGGTTATTTAAGTGTACGACTCGGCCAACCTTCTGTGCTGGGGGAACTGCTGGTAGGCATCCTGCTCGGCCCTTCGCTGCTGGACTTGCTGCACCTGCCGTTCATCGAAGGCGAGAAACTGGGCGAGACGGTCAAAGAATTGGGCGAACTCGGCGTATTGTTACTGATGTTCATCGCCGGCCTGGAATTACATCTCGAAGAGTTGACCCGTAACACCAAAGTATCTGCGTTTGCGGGCATCATGGGCGTTCTATCGCCGTTCGCGCTGGGGACGGGGACCGGGCTGCTATTCCATTTCGGATGGGAACCCGCGATCTTTCTCGGACTGACGCTTGGCGCCACCTCCGTCAGCATTTCTGCGCAGACGTTGATGGAACTGAAAGTACTGCGCACGCGCGTCGGCCTGGGACTGCTGGGCGCGGCCGTGTTCGACGATGTGATGGTCATCCTGCTGCTATCCATCTTCCTGGCGGTCGTCTCCGGCGGGACGAGCGTGGCCGGCATCCTGCTGATCCTGGGGAAGATGGTCATCTTCCTGGCAACCTCAGTGGCCTTTGGGCTATACGCGCTGCCCAGACTGGTGCGCGCCACTTCACAACTGCCCATCAGCCAGGGAGTGCTCTCGCTGGCAATGGTCATCCTGCTGTTCTATGGCGTCGCCGCGGAGGTGGTGGGCGGGATGGCCGCTATCACCGGTTCGTTCCTGGCAGGGCTGATGTTTGCGCGCTGCGAAGAAAAGGAGCGCCTGGAACGCGGTATTTCGGCGCTGGCCTATGGCCTGTTCGTGCCGATCTTCTTCGTCAGCATCGGGCTGGCGGTCAACATCCGCGCGTTGGAGAGCGAAGCGCTGGCGCTGACCGGGGCGATCATCGTGGTTGCCATTGCCAGTAAGTTTTTGGGCGCTGGTCTCGGCGCGCGCTGGGCCGGGTTCGAATGGCGCGAATCCTGGCAGTTGGGCGCGGGCATGGTCTCGCGCGGGGAGGTCGGCCTGATCGTGGCCAACGTTGGCATTGGCGCGGGGCTGGTAACTGCAAGCGAGTTTTCGGCTATCGTCGGGATGGTGCTGGCTACCACGATCGTCACGCCGCCGATGTTGCGGGCCTTGTTTGCCGGGGCCAGGCCTGGGGACGGGAAAAAGCCCGGGAACGGCGGGCAGGCCGAAAGTCCAGGCAAAGAAGCGCCCAAATCGGTCGAGAAGAAAATATCCGCTGCGCGTAAACGTCCCACAAAGGAGGAGTAATATGTATTTGATCATGTTCGTCCTGGATGATCCAGATAAACTGGAAGAAATATTGGAAGCCTGGTCAGAGGCAGGCGTCAATGGGGTCACGGTCTTGCCCAGCACCGGGCTAGGGCGGATCAACAAAGGCGCGGGGTATCGCGACGATCTCCCCTTGATTCCCGGCCTGGGTGATTTCTATAACCGCGCCGAGGAATACCACCGCACGCTCTTTACGGTCGTCAAAGGCGACAAGACAGTGAAAAAGGTGGTAGAGGCGACCGAGGCCATCATCGGGGACCTGGACCTGCCCAACACCGGCATGTTAGTGGTGCTGCCCGTCAGCCAGGCTTATGGGTTGGAACGAAAGTCGCCTGAGAAGTAGGGATACAACGGCAGGAAAGCGGCCTGGCAGGGGGACGGGCTGCTCTCCCGGAAAAAATAGTACAAAAGGAAGATGAAAGTCAATTGCCGAAACCAGGGGAAGATGCTACATTATTAGAAATTGAACGTAGATTGTGATAGAACCTATTCGCCTGGAGGTCCTATGTCGAAAACATTACTTTACATTGGCGCGGGGATTTTATTCCTGATCGGCCTGTGCCTGGTGGGTTATGGGGTATTGAGCGTGATCGGCTCCACATCCCCGCAAGGAAGTTCCAACTGGTTGGCGTACGGCCTGGGTTTTGGCTGTGTGGGTGTGTTCTTCTTTGCGGGCGGGGCCGGCCTGGTCTATCTGGCCATGCGCGGACAGAAGACCGAAGTGGTGCAGCAAGTCACCATGCAAGTGGACCTGCCCGGCGAGACCAAGATCGAAGAGGTGAAATGCCGTTCCTGCGGCGGGACGCTGACCGCAAAGGACATCAACCTGGTGAACGGCGCGCCGATGGTCAATTGCCCGTATTGCAATACTGTGTATCAACTTACCGAAGAGCCGAAGTGGTAGAGGCGTGAAACGTGATGCGTAAGCGTGATGTGTTAAGGAGGCTTTTATGAGACGAGTAGTGATTTCGTTGCTTGCGTTACTGGTCATGCTATCCTTGCCTGCCAGCGTATTGGCGCAGGAATATTATTTCGCGGTGCCGCAGGAGACTGTCGCAGTATATTGGAACGAGGACGGCACGCTTTCCCTCTACTACACCTTTGTCTTCGAAAACCAGCCTGGCGCGCACGTGATTGATTTTGTAGATGTGGGCCTGCCGAATTCGAATTATGCATTCGACAGTATTTCCGCGGATGTCGACGGAAATTCGGTCGCCATCTCCAGCGACTATCAAGGGAACGGTACCGGCGTGGCGGTGGATCTGGGCGGGTATGCCATCCAGCCGGGGCAGCGCGGCACGGTGCATGTACGCGTGGGAACGATCAAGAACGTCCTGTACACCGACAGCGACGACGAAACTTACGCCAGCGGGGTCTTTTCGCCGACCTGGTTCGGCAGCCAGTACGTGGCCGGGAACACCGACCTGACGGTCACTTTCCACCTGCCGCCCGGCGTCCAACCGGAGGAACCGCGCTGGCACGCGGCGCCATCCGGCTTCCCGTCTGAACCGGCAACAACCCTGGACGACAGCGGCCGCGTGACCTACACGTGGAACAACCCGAGCGCCAATGCCCACACACGATACGAATTCGGCGCTTCGTTCCCCAAGAGTTACGTCCCCGCTTCCGCTATCCAGGCAGAGCCTACCTTCCAACTGCCGAGCATTGACTTCGAGGATAATATAGGATTATGTTTTGGCGCTTGTTGGGCGTTATTCTTCTTTGGCTCGCCCATCCTGAGCATCGTCCAGTCCCAGCGGCGCAAGATGAAATACCTGCCGCCCAAGATTTCCATCGAAGGGCACGGCATCAAACGCGGGTTGACTGCGGTCGAAGCGGCCATCCTGATGGAACAACCCCTGGACAAGGTGATGACGATGATCCTGTTCGGGGCCATCAAGAAGAACGCCGCCGAAGTCGTGACCCGCGACCCGCTCGAACTAAAAATCGCCGAACCTTTGCCGGAAGGATTGCACCAGTACGAAAAGGATTTCCTGGGCGCGTTCCGCGCTGGGATCAATCTCAAGCAGCGCCGCATCGATTTGCAAGATATGACCGTGCGGTTGGTGAAATCTGTCTCGGAGAAAATGAAAGGCTTCAGCCGCAAAGAGACGCTCGACTACTACAAGGGCATCATGGAGCGCGCCTGGGACCAGATTGCCGCCGCCGGCGCCCCCGAAGTGCAAAGCAAGATGTTCGAGGAAGCGATCGAATGGACCATGCTGGACAAGGACTATGACGACCGCACACGGCGCACGTTTACCCGGCCGGTCGTCGTCCCTACCTGGTGGCATCGCTACGATCCGGGCTATGGACGCTCGGTCAGCGCCCCCCGCCCGGTCTCGACCGGCGCGCCCGCCTCGGGTTCCCGTTCCAGCGGCCTGCCCGGCGCCGATTTTGCGGCTTCAGTGGTGGGCGGCGTGCAGACCTTCTCGCAAAGGGTGATCGGCAACGTGGGCGACTTCACCAACCGCGTCACCACCGTGACCAACCCGATCCCCAAGTCCGCCAGCCGCAGCGGCAGTTGGCGCAGCGGCGGCGGTGGTGGACGATCCTGCGCGTGCGCCTGCGCCTGCGCGGGGTGCGCCTGCGCCTGCGCGGGAGGTGGGCGCTAGTATTCAGTATTCAGTGTTCAGTGTTCAGTGTTCAGTGTGCAGAGTTCAGTATTTGGCGCTCAGCAGACAACCATGAGTATCCTTAACGATATATCGAAAATCGTAAATCGTAAACCGTCAATCGAAAGTCCGAGAGCGGGCCTCTACCACTACACCCGCGAGGGTGAGAACGAAAAGGCGCGCATTCACCTGCGCCTCGACGCGGACGGACACGGCGCGTTGATCGTGAACGCCAACCGCGTTATGCACTTGAACCCGACGGCGGCATTCATGGCCTGGCTGATCCTGGAAGGAAAGGCAGAAGAGGAAAGGGTTCGCGCGCTCACGGCGCGTTACTCCGTCAGCAAGCGCCAGGCGGAGGCCGATCTTTCTTCTTTCCTCTTTCAATTCGAAGAACTTCTCCGCCCCGACGGGGCCTGTCCCATTCATGAACTCGACCTGGAGACGGTCATGCCGTTCAGCGCGCGCCCGTCTGCGCCCTACCGCATGGACCTGGCGCTCACCTATCGCTGCAACAACGACTGCGCGCACTGCTACAATTTGGAACATCCCACCAGCGCGGATGGCGGGAGGGGCGAACTCAGCACAGGCGACTGGAAGCGCATCCTCGACCGGACCTGGGAACTGGGCATCCCGCACGTGGTTTTTACCGGCGGGGAGCCGACCCTGCGCAACGACCTGCCCCAACTGGTCTCGTACGCCGAAGCGAACGGCCAGATCACCGGACTGAACACCAACGCCCGGCGGCTCTCGGACGAGAAATTCGCCCAGGCGCTGCTGGAGGCCGGGCTCGATCACGTGCAGATCACGGTCGAATCCTGCGACCCCGGCGTGCATGACAACATGGTGCGCGCAAAGGGCGCTTTCCAGCAGACCATCCGCGGCCTGGAGAACGTCCTGGCCACGCGGTTATACGTGATGACCAACACCACCATGCTGCGCACCAACGTCCACACCATCCCGGATACGCTCGATTTCCTGGCAGGCCTGGGCGTGCCGACGGTGGGCTTGAACGCGCTCATCTATTCCGGCCACGGGACGACGGTCGGCACGGGCCTGCCCGAAAGCGACCTGCTTCCATTGTTGGAAACCGCGCGCGCCAAGACCGAGGCGCGCGGGCAGAAACTAATCTGGTACACGCCCACGCAATACTGTCACTTCGACCCGATGCAACTGGACCTGGGCGTCAAAGGCTGCACGGCGGCCCTGTACAACATGTGCGTCGAGCCGGATGGCGGGGTGCTGCCCTGCCAGTCCTATTACCGGCCGCTCGGCAACCTGCTCAATGATGCGTGGGATTCCATCTGGAACCACGAACTGGCCGTGCGGCTGCGCGAAAGACAAGGTTTGCCCGAACAATGTCACGGCTGTGACTTGCTGGCAGAATGCGGCGGCGGTTGCCCGTTGAAATTCGAGCCGGATCTCGCTATGAAGTGAGGAAGATATAGTTTGGACTTTAGACAAAGAGATAGCGTCCCAATAATGTATGGGCATGAAGAGCACCTTAAAAGCTGAACAAACGAGCCGATTCTACTCAGGGGAAGCCCTTGAAAACCGGAGGAAGGCGAGGGCGGCG
>JBMOMO010000345.1:4813-36886 GCA_049324135.1 Chloroflexota bacterium | reverse complement strand
ATCGCGCTGGCCTGGAACCGCTTCGTTTCCCCCATCCGACATGGCCGCATGTTGAACATCGGGCTTTACCACTTGGGACAGATCGCGATCATTGCAGGGGTGATCTTGCAGTTTGGGTAAGCAGGAAAACGCACAGGGCGGCTTGCACATGCCTCGCCCAGGCACGCACTGGCCGCCCCGGCAAAAGGGGGAGGAACCAACCAGTCGGTCATTCCCAAGCCCCGAAGGTCTGCGAGACATTCAGGGTCTTCGGAACTACCGGCGGTTTCTCAAGAAAGTTGGGATATCCAGGTCGTCGCTGGCAACGGACGGCGGCGTGGTCGGCCGCGCCTCGCTCCCCAGGGAGGGAGCGCTGCGCCCCGCCTCCACGCCCACATTGACCGGTTCGTTCGTCTGGATATAGTGCACAGGCCGCTGCTCGGCCACGCGGGGCGTTGCTGCCCGCTCCAGCACGCGGCGCGGGACGCCGTTGCGCTCGAAGCCGGTGGCGATGACCGTGATGCGGATGTCGTCGCCCATGTTGGGGTCGATGACCGCGCCGAAGATCATGTTGACATCCGGGTGCGCCGTCTCGCGGATGATGGCAGCCGCCTGGTTGACCTCGAAGAGCGTCATGTTCGGGCCGCCGGTCACGTTGAACAACACGCCGCGCGCGCCGTCGATGGTGATGTCCAGCAACTGGCTGGAGATGGCCTTTTCGGCAGCCGTCTTGGCGCGGTCCTCGCCGCTGCCGACGCCCACCGCCATCAAGGCTGCGCCGCCCTCGGACATGATAGTACGCACGTCGGCGAAATCCAGGTTGATCAGGCCGGGAGTGGTGATGAGTTCGGAAATGCCCTGGATGCCCTGGTGCAGGACGTCATCCGCCAGGCGGAACGCATCCTGCAGGCTGGAGCGCTTGTCGGCGATCTGCAGCAGGCGGTCGTTGGGGATGGCGATCAGGGTGTGGGCGTGTTCCTTGAGTTTGCCGATGCCGGCCTCCGCGCCTTGCATCCGGCGGGCGCCTTCGAAGGTGAACGGACGGGTGACCACGCCGATGGTCAGCGCGCCGCATTCCTTGGCAACTTGCGCTACCACCGGGGCCGCGCCGGTGCCGGTGCCGCCGCCCATGCCAGCCGTGACGAAGATCATGTCCGAACCTTTGAGCACGCTGTACAGTTCGTCGGCTGATTCTTCGGCCGCTTTACGCCCCACTTCAGGGTCGCCGCCCGCGCCCAGGCCGCGCGTCAGTTTTTCGCCCAGGCGCACGCGCACGGGCGCTTTGGAGAGCGTGAGGGCCTGGGCGTCGGTGTTGGCGGCGATGAATTCCACACCCTTGATGCCTTCTTCCATCATGCGGTTGACGGCGTTCGAGCCGCCGCCTCCCACGCCGATGACCTTGATGCGGGCGAATGCCTCGTTCCCCGAAGGGGTTGTTGCTGGTTGTTTCTTGGTCGTATCCATGGGTTCCTCCTTGCAAAAAAACAATACCTTAAGGTAACAGTCGGTCGATCCATTTTTTCATGAAACCAAAGTCCATACGCTTCTCTCCTTTGGCGCGGCGCGGCGCGGGCATTTCGTGGCTGTGCATGGTCAGCGCCCAGCGCAGCAGGCCAACGCTGGTGGAATAGGCGGGCGAGTTCAGGCGGTCCACCAGGCCGACCAGGTTTTCGGGGCCCGCCGTGCGGACGGGCAGTCCCAGCACCTCGCTGGCAACGCGCTTGATGCCGGGCAGGGCGCTCACGCCGCCGGTCAACACCATGCCAGCCGGCAGCAAACCGTCGTAACCGGAGCGTTTGATCTCCTGCAGCGTCAGGCGGAAGATCTCCTCCACGCGCGCCTCGATGATGTGCGCCAGGTCCTGCCGGTTGACCTGCACCGCGCGCTCCTCGCCAAAGGGACGGATGCCGAAATATTCGTCTGCGCCTACTTCGCCGCGCACGGCATGGCCTTGTTGCTTTTTGACTTCCTCGGCCTGCGCTACCGGCAGGCGTAGTCCGTGCGCAATGTCCTGGGTGATGTGGTTGCCGCCCACCGCCAGCACCATGGTGTGCCACACATCGCCGTCCACGTAGATGGCCAGGTCAGTGGTGCCGCCGCCGATGTCGCACACGGCCACGCCCATCTGGCGCTCCTGGTCGGTCAACACCACTTCGCCCGAAGCCAGCGGATTGAGCACGAACTGCTGGATCTGCACCCCGGCCGCGTCGACGCACTTGCGCAGGTTGTCCACGGTGGCCGAGGCGGCGGTGATGATGTGCGCTTCCACTTCGAGGCGGTAGCCGCGCATCCCAAGCGGCGAGCGGATGCCGTCCTGCCCGTCCACCGAGAAGCCGCGCTGGATGACATGCACGATCTCGCGGTCGTGGGGGATGGCCACGGCGCGCGCCTGCTCCAGCACACGCAGCAGGTCATATTCCTCGATCAAGCCGTTGGTGACGCCCACCGAGCCGCGGCTGTTGACCGACGAGACGTGCGCGCCCGCCACGCTCACCAGCGCCGCTGTGATCTCCAGGCCAGAGGTGCTCTCGGCGCGTTTCACCGAGCGCGTGATGGCTTGTGTGGCCGCTTCCAGGTCTACGATCACGCCTTTACGGATGCCGTCCGACGGTTCGATGCCCACGCCCAGGATGCGGATCGTCTCTGGCGTCTCGATGCGCCCGACCAGGGTGCAGACTTTGGTAGTACCGACGTCGATACCTACGACAATCTCTTCCATTGCTTACTGTTCTTCCACTACAACTGATTCCGATTCCGGCGCTTCGCTCTCCACTTCGGCCTGCTCCAGGCGATAGAAGGGAGCGTTGGGATGGGCAACATTGATCAATACAGGCCGGATGCCGCGCCCCGACAGGTTGTCCACCAGCGCCTGGTAGACGCGCGCCTTGACGGCCATGTCGCCTGCGCCGCTGCCGAAGACGGCCTGCCAGCCGCGCCCGTCGTTCCAACCCAGGCCTGCCAGCGGGTCATACAGGATGGGCGTCCCCGGCGGGACAAAGGGCGCCAGGGTCAGGATGGCGTTCACGGTCTCCTTGCTGATGAAGGCGGACGGGGCCAGGGAATCTGGCTCCGGCGCGGGCGGGGCCGGCGGCGCTGCCAGCGCCTGCACAAAAACCAAACCGGGCGCTTCGCCGCGCGGGCGGAAGGCCACACCATCCGCGGCGATCCAGGTGTAACCGCCGTCCTGCTGCCACAGGATGACCGGCTGCCGCTCGGCAACCTGGACGGCGACCAGGTTCGGCAGGGATATGCTTGCGGTAACGGAGGCAAGTTCCGGGTAGTTGCGAAGCGCCTGGGACTCGATCTGGGCGGGCGCCAGCAGGAAGATCGGGTGTCCAGACAATCCCAGCACGGCGTTGATCTCGTCTGCCGTCAGGCGCTGGTTGCCGGTCACCTGCGCGGCGCCCACGCGGAACTGCGGCATACTCCACAGCAGGTACAGGGCGACGCCGCACATGACCGCCAGGATGAACGACAGCGGCCGCCAGCCGAGCCGCAGGTGGAAGCGCGGCAGGGCCAATGGGCGCAGGGCGGGGCGCGGCAGGCTGAGGAGGGCGTCGAAGCGCCGCCGGACGGCCTTTTTGCGGCGCTGGAGGGCAAAGTCGTTGACCACGCCGCGCGAGGTGAGGGGCGGCAGTTCGCGGGCGGCCGGTTTTTTTTTCATCGGCAGGCGCGGTCGCGAAGCATCCCGTAGGGGCTCGCGCGGTTTGCGGGACGGCGGCGCGGGCGACGGCTCTTCTTCTTGCCGCCGCATCTGCTCCCAACGGCGCTGGCGCACGAGGTCGGCGCGGGTGCGCGTCTCTTTTTCGCTCATCCGGCGCTCCGGTAGGCGCGTTTGGTGCGGTCGCGCTCGGCTTTGCGTTCGAGGGCCAGTTCGATCAGCCGGTCTACCAGTTTGGGATAGGGCAGGCCGCTGGCTTCCCACAGTTTGGGATACATGCTGATCTTGGTAAAACCCGGCAGGGTGTTGACTTCGTTCAGGTAGACGGCGTCCGTTCCCTTTTCTACGAAGAAGTCCACGCGCGCCATCCCGGCGCAATCGATCAGTTTGTAGGCGCGGACGGCCAGCGCGCGGATGCGTTCGCTGGTCTCGGCCGGCAACGGCGCGGGAATGACCAACCCGGAGGTGCCATCCACGTACTTGGATTCGTACGAGTAGAACTCGCGGCTGGGCAGCACTTCGCCCGGCACGGAGGCCTGCGGGTCATCGTTGCCCAGCACGCTGACCTCGATCTCGCGCGCGTTTTGGACGCCGCGCTGGATCAGGACGCGCCGGTCATAGGCAGCCGCCTCGAACAGGCCTTCCTGCAAGTCGGAGCGGTTGTTGCACCTGGTCACGCCCACTGAGGAACCCAGGTTGGCCGGTTTGGTGAAGAGCGGGTAGGCGCTCATGGCTTCGGCGCGGCGGATGACAGAATCCATGTCCTGTTCGATCTCGCGGCGCAGGACGAGCAGGGTCTCGACTACCGGGATACCGTTGGCAATCATAACTTCCTTGAAGACGGCCTTGTCCATGCCTACCGCCGAACCGGTCACGCCTGCGCCCACGTAGGCCACGTCCGCCATTTCGAGTAAACCTTGCATCGTCCCGTCTTCCGAGAAAGTGCCGTGCATGACCGGGAAGAAGACATCGATGTCGGTCAGTTTGACGTAATTTGTATTGCGTAGAACGTAGAGACCATGTTCGGAGGGGTCAGGCGAAAGGATGACATGCTCCAACCCTGCCGTGGAACCTTTCTCCAGCGCGCCAATGGCGTCCGCGCCGGTGAACCAGCGCCCGTCCAGCGTGATGCCGACCTGGGTCACTTCGTACCTGGCCGGGTCGAGAACAGACAGCACCGAACGCGCGGACATGAGCGAGACTTCATGTTCTCCGGAACGCCCTCCAAAGAGGATGGCGAGATGGAGTTTGCGGTCTGTGTTTGCCATTTACCAATCTCCAACTAATTCGATTTCCAATTCCAACGTTACGCCGAATTTCTCGGCGACCGTCCTTTGCGCCAGGCGGACAAGCGCGTGTACATCCTCGGCCCGGGTCTGGCCATGGTTGATGAAAAAATTCGCGTGCACAGGGCTGATCTCAGCCGCGCCGATGCGGGCGCCTTTCAGGCCCGCGGCCTCGATCAAGCGTCCGGCAAAATCGCCAGGCGGGTTTTTGAACATCGAACCCATGCTGGCGCCCGGAGGCTGGGTCGCTTTGCGGCGCGCGCTGAATTCAGCGATTTTAACAGACACAGCCTCTTTTGTGCTACTTTCCAGGCCAAATTCAGCCGAAAGTACTATTCCTTTCAAGTCGCCGCGTTTCAAGGCCGAGGTGCGGTAGCCGTAGCCAAACTTTTCGACCGGCCAGGTCTCGCGCCCCGCCTCGCTCAACATTTCGGCCTGGCGCAACGACCCGGCCATGTCGCCGCCGAAGGCGCCGGCGTTGCCGTACACTGCGCCGCCCACCGTGCCGGGGACGGCCGCCGCCCATTCCAGGCCAGACAGCCCATGCGACGCGCAGCGGCGCGCCAGGTTGGCGAACACCACTCCCGCCTCTGCCCGGACCCTCGGCTTGTCTCCGCTATCGAAGCGGACGGCCTTGGCCCGGTTCAGCACCGCTACCCCCCGCAAGCCCCGGTCGCTGACCAACACGTTCGACCCGCCGCCCAGCAACACGTAGGGGACGTCCATGTCCCACAAGCGGGCAATGGTCCCGGCCAGTTCATCCGCCGAGGAGACCGTCACCAGCGCGTCCGCCGGGCCGCCGATGCGCGCACTGGTATACGGCGCAAGCGGGACGTTCTCTTGCAGCCGGTCGCCAAAGGCGGCGCGCAGGGCAGGCAGGGGCAGGGAGGTGGACATTATTCTTTCGAGATCAATTTCTCGATCAGCCGCAACACAACCTGTTCGCGGAACGGGCCGCCGGGCTTGGTGGGGGTTGCTGGCTTGCAGTCGGACGGGACGAGCCCCTCGGCCTCGGCCAGCACCATCTTCAAGGGCGGCAACGCCAATTCCGATTCGAACGTACGTTTCTTCTCTTCTTTCTTGGTTGCCATCTTGCACCTCTCTTACTTCTTCAAACCAGCCAGCACATCCCGGCTGACCTGGTCGGCGTCACCGGCGGAAAGCACCAGTAAAACATCGCCGGATTTCAAGTGCTTCAGGAGATACTGCGTGATCTCTGGCAAGGTCGGGATGTAACGCGCCGAAGCGTGCGGCATGGCGCTGACCACTTCAGCGGAGGTGAACTCCTGTTTCGGCTCGCGCGCCGCGTACACCTCGCTGACGATGACTTTGTCCGCATCCTTGAAGGCGCGGCTGAACTCGGCGAACAATGTCTGTGTGCGCGAATAGGTGTGCGGCTGCCAGACAGCCCAGATGCGCCGCTTGCCATAACGCGCGCGCGCGGCAGCCAGCGTTGCCATGATCTCGGTCGGGTGATGGGCATAATCGTCGATGACCGTCACGCCTTTTTTCTCGCCGCGCACTTCGAAACGGCGGCCTGTGCCCTGGAAACCTTGCAAGGCTTCGGCGGCTTTCTTCTGGGACAATCCCAGCACCTCGACGGTTGCCAACACTGCCAGCGCATTGCGGACGTTGTGTTCACCCGGCACTTGCAGTTCGACCTTGACCTTGCCCAGCCCCCCGCCCAGGTTGGAGACAGCCTCGAAACTGAAACCGCCCAGGGTGTTCGGCTTGATGGCGCGCGCCTGCATCCATTGCGGGCTGTTGATGGTCAGTTCGCTCTGGATGCTGTAAGCCACCACGGCTTTCCCGGCCCTGCGGGCGCGCGAGAGCAACGCGATGGCGCCGCTGTCGTCAGCGCACACGATCAGGGTCCCGTCAGCAGGCAGCAGGTCCACAAAAGATTCGAAGGCCGAGAACATGTCTTCGAAGGTGGGGTAGCAGTCCGGGTGGTCGTGCTCCAGGCTGGTGACGATCTCGATACTGGGTTTCAATCCCAGGAACATGCGGTCGTACTCGTCGGCTTCGATGACGAAAGCGTTGCCCTTCCCGGCGCGGGCGTTGACGCCGAAGTTGTTCACCGTGCTGCCCACGATGAAGGATGGGTCGCGGCCCAGTTCGCTCAAGACCCAGGCGATCATGGCGGTGGTAGTGGTCTTGCCGTGCGTACCCGCCACGGCGACGCCGATCTTGCCGGTCATCAGTTGGCCGAGGAAATCTGCCCGCTTGTAGACCGGGATGCCCGCCGCGCGCGCCGCCTTGACCTCCGGGTTGTCGTCCGGGATGGCGGACGAGCGCACCACCCAATCCGCGCCGGAGATGTTACGCGGGTGATGCCCGATGTAGATCGTGACGCCGGCCTTCTGCAGGTCAGTGGCAAAAGGGGACAACGCGCGGTCGGAACCCGTGACGGTATGCCCGCTCTCCAGGAGGAGCCGGGCAATAGCGGAAAGTCCGCTGCCCCCGATGCCGATGAAGTGAACCTGCGTCATAGTTCTCTCTTTTGTACCGCCAGGCTTTGCCTGGTAAGGCCGACCATGCCATTTCATACCATTTCATACCATTTCATGGCACAAGTGGCACAAGTGGCACAAGTGGCGCAAGCAGGTCGGCGCTACATATCAAATGAATACAACAATGACAAAAATGAAACTCAGCAGCACGGCAAAGTAAATACCGGGCTCGCCCAACAGGTGCGGCGGCATCCAGTTCATCATCATTTGGACGCTTTCCAGGATGTCGCTGCCCGGCTGGCTGACAATGGTCGGGAAGGGATATTTTGCCTCGTGCATATAGAACAGCACCGTGCCTGCTACCAGGTAGCCGTTGATCGCGCCCATGAACACGCCAAAGAGCGTATCCTGCAGGCGCTCGCGGGCCGCGCGCGATGCCAGGCGCTGGATGCTGATGACCGTCTGGTAGCCAAAATACACCAATGTGATCAACAACAGCGTGCGGATCCAGAAGAGCGAAGAACTGTCGACCGGCAGCGCCTGGACAAGCGGGATGTACTTGCGCAGCACATGGCTGGTGGTCAGCGCCAGGATGACGCTGAAACTGACCATCAGTTCCTTCACCCAACCGCGCATCCCGCCGATCACAGCGAACAGGATGACGTACATCCAAAAAACGTAAATAATACTCATCATAGGCTTTTCACTCCGGCCAGTTCCACCAATTGGCTGGCAATCGCCTGGGCTGCGTGCGGGTGGGCCAGGGAGCGCATGGCTGCCCGCATGGACTCGCGCTTACCCGGGTTTTCGAGCAGAACCTTGACCGTATCGAGCAAGTCCTCTTGCAGGCGGCTGTCATCCAGGATCACCGCCGCGCCATGCCGCGCCAGCGACTCAGCGTTGACCTTTTGGTAGCGCCAGGCATACGGATATGGCACCAGCACAGCCGGGAGCCCGAAGAAAGGCAACTCGCCCAGCGTGGACGCTCCCGCGCGCGAGACCACCAGGTCGGCAGCCGCAAAGGCCTTGCCCATTTCATGCAGGTAGGGGAAGGTGTGGTAGCGTTTCCTCAACTTGGACGACAGGCCTGCTTCCGTTTTTTCGACCTCTTCCCAATCCAACTGGCCGCTGATGTGCACCACTTCGGCCATTTCCAGCAAGCCGGGCAGGCGCGCCAGCGTGGCCTGGTTGATCGAGCGGGCGCCCTTGCTGCCGCCAAAGATCAACAGCACAGGTTTGTGGGAAGAAAGTCCAAGCGCCGCGCGCGCTTTCGAGCGCGACCAGGCCGCAAGTTCGGGGCGAAGCGGGTAACCGGTCACAATGACCTTCTTTTCGAAATAGGCCTGCGAATCCGGCGCAGTGACGGTGATGCGGTCGGCGAAACGCGCCAGGGACTTGAGCGCCAGTCCCGGCTCGATGTCCGGCACGTACAGCAGCGAGGGGATGCGCCAGCCAGCCAGCGCCATCGGCGCAGCCACGAACCCGCCGGTGAAGAACAGGACGTCCGGGCGAAAAGCGCGCAGGATGCGTATGGAAGCCAGCACGCCGCGCGCCAGCAGGCCCAGGTTGCGCGGCAGGGCGCGCAGGCCAACCCCATGCAGGCCGGCAGCCGGGATCGCGCCAAAAGGGATGCCAGCGCGCGTCACCAGGTCCGCCTCCATGCCGCCTTCCCCGCCGACCCAGCGCACTTCCAGGTTCGAGGCCGCAGCCTTGAGTTGCTCAAGGACGGCCAGCGCCGGATACACGCCGCCGCCGGTTCCGCCAGCGCAGATCAACAACCGCACCGAAAGACCTCCATTCGTTTCCTTCTTCTACCGTTACGCTCGTTTGCCGCGAAACGTTCAACAAGATACCCATGGCCGCCAGCGAGGTGACCAGGTTCGAGCCGCCCGCACTGATGAAAGGCAGGGCGTTGCCCGCAAACGGCATCAAGCCGACCATCACGGCCATATTGATCAAGGCTTCGAGCCCGATCCACAACGCCATGCCCGAAGCCAGCAAGGTGCCGAGCATATCGGGCGCGCGGCGGGCGATCACCATGCCGCGCCAGACCAGCATGGCGTACAGGCCGATCAACGCCATGGCGCCCAGCAGGCCAAGTTCCTCCACGACGACTGCAAAAATACTATCGGTAGGCGGCACGGGCAAACCCAGCAATTTGGTCTCACTGCGCCCTACGCCCACCCCGATCAAGCCGCCTTTGACGACGGCCTCGAACGAACGCCGCACGTGGTACGAGGCCTGCATGGGGTCCTTGATGCCGGTCACGAAATCGCCCACGCGTTGCTGCCCGGTCGGGCTGAGTTGCACCACGATCCAGCCGACCACCAGAGCCGCTGCCAGCAGCACGACGATCTGCTTCAAATCGCCGCCCGCCAGGAAGAACAGCAGGCTGCCCATAATCAGCACTGTCCCCGCGGCGCTCAGGTCGGGCTGCAGGTAGATCAAGCCGCCCACGATCCCCAGGATCACGCCCAGGGGCAGCAACCCTAGTTGCACGCTGCCCAGGTGCTCCCGTTTGCTGAACAGCCAGACAACAAGATAAATGATGGAAACCAGTTTTGCCAGTTCGGAAGGCTGGATAGAGCCATCCCAAACCGCGCGTTTGACGTTGAAGCGCACCTCGCTCATCAGCAGGACGATGAGCAACAGGATGATCGTCACTGCCATGGCAGGCAACACCAGTTTGCGCCAGTAGTGATAATCCAGGCGCGTCAAGACGAACATGACCACCAATCCCAATCCCATCCACAGCGCCTGGCGGTTCAACATCTGCATCGGGTCGTCATATGCGCCCAATGAGAAATCCCAGGAGGCCGAAAAGAGCATCACCAGCCCGAACACCAGTAACCCGATCACCGCCAGCAACAGGGGAACATCCATACCAATCGTGGGCGACCTGGCCCCTTCCTGCTCGCGCGGCAACGCCAGCGGGCGTTCTTTTACGAAAGTTCCTGTACCCATGTCCTGAACCTTTCTCCTCGCTCGGCAAAATCATCGAACTCGTCGAAACTCGTCCCACCCGGCGAGAGTAGGACGACGTCCCCGGCCTCGGCCACTTCCGCCGCCAGGCGGATTGCCTCGGCCAGGCCGCCCCCGCGCTGGATGCTGAACGGCCGCCTCTCCCCGGCCCCGGGCTTGCCCAGCGCTGCCAGGATTTTTTCCGCCGCCTGGCCGAAGACCACCACGTGATCCACGCGCTCGCGCACCAGGGCAGCCAGGCCTTCCCAGGGCAGGTCCTTGTCCTTGCCGCCCAACAGCAGCACGATAGGCTCCTCGAACGAACGGACAGCAGCCATGCTGCGCTCCGGGGCAGTAGCAATCGAGTCGTTGTACCATTTCACGCCATGCAGTTCGCGCACCAGTTCCAGGCGGTGCGGCACGCCATGGAAGTGATCGATCGCCTCCAGCATAGCGTCCAGCGACAACCCGGCGGCGTGACCGATGGCAATCGCAGCCAGCACATTCTGGCGGTTATGGTCGCCGCGCAGGTGGATGGCGTTTTGGATGGGCAGCAGCACATAAGCATTCCCATCCCGCAAGTGATACAGCCCTTCGCTGGCATATACGCCGGATTGGCCTGCGCCCAGGCCGCCCAGGCCAAACGAAAGCAATTTGCTTTTCACCCGTGAACGCAGGTTCCACGCGCCCGGGTCGTCGCGGCCCAGGATGGCCGTATCGCTGGCGCGCTGGAAGTCCAGCAGGCGCGCCTTGGCGGCCGTGTAGGCTTCCATCGTTCCGTGACGGTCGAGGTGGTTGGGCGTGATATTCAGGATGGCTGCTACCGCCGGCGAGACCGTCATCTGGTCGAGTTGGAAACTGGAGATTTCCAGGATGGCCAGGTCATCGGCTGCCATGTCGTCCAGGTAGTTGATGAGCGGGTCGCCGATGTTGCCGCCGACGTAGGTTTTGGGCTGGCGTCCGCTGGCCGTTTTGGAGCGGTAACTTTCGGCTGCCATGTTCCCCACCAGCGTGGTGGTGGTGGTCTTGCCGGCCGAGCCGGTGATGCCGACCGTCTGGCAGGGCGCGGCCTCCAGGAAGACCTGCGTATCGTTCGAGAGCGGGAGGTTGCGCCGCGCGGCTTCGGCCACGATGGGCAGCGTCAACGGGACGCCGCCGGAGAGGCACAGCATATCCGTGTGGTCGAGCAGTTCCAGCGGGTGGCCGCCCAGGGCCCACGCGATGGGCAGGTCGGCCAGGGAACGGCGGGCAGGCTCGAGGTCCGTTTCGAGGCGTTTGTCGGACAGGGTCACGCGCGCGCCGTGACGCGCCATCCAGCGCGCCAGGGCAATCCCCTGCCGCGCTGCGCCCAAGATCAGGATGCGTTTACCGGTCCAATCCATCATGGTTACACCAGGGTCAACCCGATGCCAAACATGGCCGCCAGCAGGCCGATCAGCCAGAAGCGCTGCACGATCTGGGTCTCGCTCCAGCCCAGCAATTCGAAGTGCAGGTGCAGAGGCGCCATTTTGAACAGGCGTTTGCCTTTGGTCAGTTTGAAATAGCCGATCTGCAAGGTGACGCTGAGCGCCTCGCTGAACGGGATGACGCCGATGACGAGCAGCAACGGCCACTGCCCGGTCATCAGGGCCACCACCGCCAGGGTTGCGCCCAGCGAGAGTGAGCCGGTGTCGCCCATGAACAGTTCGGCGGGGTGGACGTTGAACCACAGGAAGCCAAAGATGGCGCCAACCAGGGTGAAGCAGAAACGCGCCAGGTAGATCTGTCCCTGGGCGAGGGCGATACCGCCGTAGGCTGCAAAGGCCGTAGCGGCTACCAGGCCGGCCAGCCCGTCCAGGCCGTCGGTGAAGTTGACCGCATTGGACTCGCTGACGATGATGAAGGCCGCAATGGCGATGTAGAGGAAATCGTTCAGGTCCACGCCGCCGGGGAGGTTGATGCCAGGCAGGTAGATTTCCGGCACTTCGAGCATGTATTTCAACACCCAGGCCGTGCCTACGCCGAGGAAGATTTGCGCCAGGAACTTGACGCGGATGGTCATGCCCGAACCGCGCCGTTTGCCGCGGATGCCCTGCCAGTCGTCCACTGCGCCGAGCAGGCCGTAAACGACCATGACGATCAAGGGCACCAGCACCGAGCGCCCGACCACGTCCAACCCCAGCAGGGCGACCGCGTTGAGCAGCACGGTCAGCAGCAGGACCGGCAGGATGAACAGGACGCCGCCCATCGTGGGTGTGCCCATCTTGACGGCGTGGCGGCCCGGCTCTTCCACGCGGATGAGTTTGCCGATCTTGAAATGCCGCAGGATGCGCAGCAAGGGCCCGCCCCAGATGACGGTCATCATGAAGGCCAGCCCGGCCAGGCTGAGCGCCAGGGTGGTGTCTTTCACGATCGCACCTCCAGGGCGTTGACGATGCGCTCCATGCGTAGCCCGTGCGAGCCTTTGACCAGCACGTTGTCGTTGGCAGACAGGTTGGCCTCCAGCCATGCCACGACCGGTTCCAGTTCTTCGAATTCCAAGACGAGCGTTTTCTTCAGTCCGGCCTTGCGGGCGGCTTCGGCGATCATGTGGCCGCGCTGCCCGAGCGTGAGCAACACCCCCGCCACTTGCGCCGCGCGCATTCCGACCAGTTCGTGTCCCTGCCGTTCGTAGGGACCGAGTTCGAGCATGTCGCCCAAGACGGCGATCTTGCGGCCTTCCATCTCGTCCAGCAGGTTCAAGGCTGCCAGCATGGATTCGGGCGAGGCGTTGTAGGTGTCGTCGAGCAGCAGCGCGCCGTTCTGGCTGCGGACGGCTACCAGGCGCAGTTGCGTGTGTCCCTGCCGCAGGCCGTCGAAGATCTCCTGCCAGGTCAGCCCCTCCACCAGGCCGACGGCGGCGGCGCGCAAGACTGTATGGACGGAGTGCCGCCCGATCAGCGGCACGCGCGCGTGCAGGGTCTCGCGCTTATAGTGTAATTGGAAGCGGATGCCTTCCAATCCCAGGCCGGTGACGTGGTCGGCCCACAGGTCGGCCTCTGGGGAGAGACCGTAGTAGAAGACCTGCGCGCGCGTCTTCTCTTCCATTTTGCGCACCCAGGGATCGTCGTAGTTGAGGATGGCAACGCCCTCCGGCGCGGGCGGGAGAGCCTGCACCAGTTCGGATTTCCCGATGAAGATGTTTTCCTGCGAGCCGGCGCGCTCGGCGTGGACGGTGCCGATGTTGGTCACCACGCCCACCTGCGGCAGGGCCAGGTCGCACAGGAAGGAAATCTCGCCCGGCACGTAGAAGCCCATTTCCAGCACCGCGCGCTGGTAGCCGCTGGATAACCTGAGAATGGAAAGCGGCAGGCCGATCTCGTTGTTCAGGTTGCCGGGGCTTTTCAGGGTGCGGTAGCGCTGGCTCAGGACTTCGGCCACGGTCTCTTTGGTGGTGGATTTGCCGACGCTGCCGGTGATGCCGATCACGCGCAGGTCCAGTTTGCGGCGCCAGGAGCGGGCGATCTGCTGCAAGGCGGCCAGGGTATTCTCCACGCGCAGGCACAGCGGGGCAGCCAGCCTTTCAGCGAGCGTGGAGCCGTCGCCCGGGTCGCTGGCCGGTAGCCCGGCGCGCAGGTCGAGGGTCGGGCAAGAGGCGTCCACGTCGCGCTGGATCAAGGCAAAGGACGCGCCGCGCTTGAAGGCCTCGGCGACGAAGTCGTGACCGTCCACGCGCTCGCCGGGGATGGCGACGAACAGCGAGCCGGGGATGACCTGGCGCGAGTCGATAGCCGCTTCGGTGATCACCAGCGGAGCGGTCTCGATGCGGGCGTCGGTCAGGGCTTCCAGCGCGTCGGCAAGGGTCAGCATTTCGATACCTTTAGGGAGCGGCCAATTGTAACCGGACGGCATCCGGCGGGATGTCGAGCAGGATAACGGTCTTCTGGGCGACTTCCGAGAAGACCGGCGCAGCGGTCTCGGAGCCCCAGATGGATGCGGTGGGGCGTTCCAGCCAGACATAGATCATGAACTGCGGGTCGTCGACCGGCCCCCAGCCGATGAAGGAAGTGTTGGTCTGGCTGTAATCGTAAAAGCCATACGGGGTGGGGATCTGGGCGGTGCCGGTCTTGCCCGCCACGCGATAGCCGGGGACGAGCGCCTGCGACGATTCGGCTTCCAGCGAGATGGCCAGCATCTCGTTCAGCGTAGCGGCGGTCTCCTCTTTGATCGGCGACCCGGCGTATTGCGGCGGGACCGTAAACTGGCGCCCGTCGCGCAATTGCGCGTACAACACATGCGGCGAGACCATGCGGCCCCCGTTGGCGATGGCGGCGGCGGCGGTCATAACCTGGATCGGGGTAGCGGTGACGCCCTGCCCGAAGGAGTTCGTCCCCAGGTCGACCGGATACCAGTCCGCATCGCCCGGCAACTTGAGCCGGCCGGCCGCATCCCCGGCCAGGTCAATGCCGGAGGGGGCGCCCAGCCCGAACAGGTTCATGTAACCATAGAAGGTCTGCGGGCCCATCTGGGTCGCCAGCCAGGCCATGCAGACATTGAGCGAGTGCTGCAAACAACCGACCATGTTTTGCAGGCCCCAGGCTTCCTCGTTCCAGTTCTTGATGGTGCTGCCGCCCACCTGGATCGAGCCGGTGTCGAGATAGGTGGTCTCCGGCGTGACCAGGCCCGAGTCGAGCGCGGCGGCCATGGTCAGGACCTTGATGACGGAGCCGGGTTCGTAGGGCATGGCGACGGCGCGGTTGAATTCGCTGGCGGTGTTATAAATGGAACCATAGTCCCAGAATGCGTTCAGGTCCATGCGCGGCGTGGCAGCCATGCCCAGCACCTCGCCGTTCCGCGGGTTGATGACGATGATCGCGCCGTGTTGCGCGCCATACTCGTACAAGGCGTCGTCCAGGATCTCCTCCAGCGCGTCCTGCAGGTCGCGGTTGATGGTCAGGATCAGGCTGGTGCCGTTGGGGATGCGGGGGATTTCCACCGCGCGGTTGGGGTCGGAGGGCACCCACACCCGCATGGGCTGGCCGGCCAGCAGGTCATTGTATTTCTCTTCCACGCCAAAGTAACCGCGTCCCTCGCGGTTGACGAAGCCAAGCACGTTGGAGGCCAGCGCGCCCTCCGGGTAACTGCGCTGCAAGCGCATACTGAACTCCAGCCCTGCCAGGCTGGGGAGCGGGGATTCCTGCTGCGCAAGTTCTTCCTTTACCTGTTCCAGGTAGGCAACCGATTCAGAATCCGCGAAGTTATCCACCACCAGGTAGGAAATCCCCTCCGGCGGGTTGAGGATACTGCTGTAGACCTGGTCATAGTCCTTGCCCAGGTTGACGCTGACCGCCATGGCGACGCTGTGCGGGTCGCGGACGGAGGCCAGGTCCACGCCGACTTCGTAGACGGTCTGGTTGCCGGCCAGCAGGTGGCCGTTGCGGTCATAGATCTCGCCGCGCTCCGGGTAGTAGATCTTCCACTCGCCCGCAAAGGCGTCTGCCTGCTGGCGGAACTGTTCCGCTTCGGCGCTGGCCTGGATGCGCACCATCTGTAACAGGATGGCGACCGCCGCCAGCCCCAGGAAACCGTTCAACACCAACGAACGCCAGGCGTATTGCTGTCTCATCGCAGGCCTCCGGGGGCTTGCAGGCGCTCGTCCAGCCAGTCCAGCAGCGACTGGGTGTATTCCGGCTGGACGCTGGGCGCGCTGGGCTTCAACTCCGGGACGCTGGCCAGCAAGGCGGCCTTCGAGACCACATAACCGGGTACCGACAGGTACTCCAACTCATCGGGCTGCACCGGGCGGAATCCCAACGCATACGCGCGTCGTTCCACTTCATCTTTAGAGGTCAACCTGCCCAGTTCGGTCTGCAGGTCGGCGCTTTGGTATTGGGTCGTGAGGATCTCCCCGCGCAGGTCCTGGATCCCGCGCCCCAGGATGGCGGCCCGCGAGGCGATCATCAAATACAGGCTGGCGATCATGGCAAACCCCAGCACAGCCAACAGGAAAAGACTCACCCATTGGCGCTGCGTGCGCCAGGGCGCTTGCCGATAAGCGTGGGTAAAGTGGTTTACAGAGTCCATGATGACCTGGATTTGGGCGATGGTCATCGCTGTCTTGCACAGGATAGTCGTTACAGTTTTTCGACGATGCGCAACTTTGCGCTGCGCGCCCTCGGGTTGGCGGCGATTTCGTCCGCGCCGGGGGTGATGGGTTTGCGGTTGACCTCTTTCAGCGTTGCATGATGCCCGCAGGTGCAGATGGGCTGTTTTGGTGGACAGAGACAATCCCTGCTCTCCCTGCGGAAATACGCTTTGACGAGGCGGTCTTCCAGCGAGTGGAAGGAGATGACCGCCAGCCTCGCGCCGGGCCCCAGGCTTGCTGCCGCTTGCGGGAGCGCCGCCTCGACCTGGGCCAGTTCCGCGTTCACCGCGATGCGCAGCGCCTGGAATGCCCGCGTGGCGGGGTGGATAGGCCCGCGCCGGGGCAGGACGGTCTCGATAACGGCGGCAAGTTCGAGCGTGGTGCGAAGCGGTCTGGCGCGGAGGATGGCCTGCGCAATGCGCCGGGCGGCGGGTTCCTCGCCGTAGCGGTACAGGATGTCCGCCAGTTCGTCGCCCGGCAGGCTGTTGACCAGGTCGGCGGCGGTCAGGGCCGCCTGCGGGTCGAAACGCATGTCCAGCGGCGCATCATGTTGGAAGGAGAAGCCGCGCTGCGGGGACTCCAACTGCATGGACGAAAGCCCCAGGTCGAGCAGGATTCCGTCTACCGCTTCCCAGCCCAGTTCTGCCAACCGGTCGGGCAGGGACGTGTAGGAGGCCCGCGCCAGGCGGACGCGCTCCCCGTAAGGAGCCAAGGTCTCGCGGGCGAGCGCCAACGCCTGCGGGTCTACGTCCAACCCCAACAGGCGCCCACCTGGCGCGCTGGCCTCCAGGATGCCGCGGGCGTGCCCGCCCGCGCCGACTGTGCCGTCTACGTACCGCCCCCCGTTTTTGGGCTGCAACGCGAGTATAATTTCATGGTAAAGAACAGGCTGGTGCTGCATGGTAGGACAAATTGCCAATTTGTCCTACGCCTGTGAGGACAGGTCGAGCGCCGAGAAGCGCTGGTTGTTGGCCTCGGTGTTCTGGATCTGGGCCATCTGCTCGCTCCAGTCGGACGGCTTCCAGACTTCGAAGTACTCGCCCTGGCCCGCCACCACCGCCTCGCCGTCCAAGCCGGCAAAGCCGCGCAGGTGCTGTGGGACGAGGATGCGCCCGACCTTGTCCACTTCCACCGGCCAGGCGTTGGAAAAGATCAGGCGGCGCAGCAAGCGGGCGTCGGGATCGGCCAGGTTCATGGCGTTGATGCGTTCGTAGACCTGCCCGAAGTAGGCTTCGGTCATCACCATGAGACAGCGGTCGAAGCCCTGCGTGATGTAAGCGGCGCTGCCTTCCAGCGTTTGACGGAAGGGCGCCGGGATCATCAGGCGACCTTTCTCGTCGAGGTTGTGCTGGAACTGGCCTAAGAACATTAGTTCTAATACTCCATTTAATGGATGAACGCCGGGACCTCCGGCGCTCCTGCCACTTTCTACCACTTTTTCCCACATTATACTGATTTTGTGGGCAAAAAGCAAGTAGTACTTTTGGTTTTTTCCACGCGCCTGGCGCGTTGTGACCGATTTGCAATGCTTTCCCTTCCCACTTTCTCCCCCCTGGAATCGCCTCACTGGCGCGACTACGCCCTGCTGGATAGCGGCGACGGCCTGAAATTGGAACGCTTCGGGGCCTACACCTTCGTCCGCCCGGAAGTACAGGCCATGTGGCCGCGCGCCCTGCCGGAAAAGGAGTGGGCCGGGGCGCACGCCGTCTTCCAGCCGAGCGGCGAGGAGAGCGGCGGGCATTGGGCGTTCAAGAAGAAGGTTGCGGAGAGGTGGGAGATGCGCTATGCCCCCCTGTCCGTTTTTTCCCCTCTCCCTGGGGGAGAGGGGTCAGGGGTGAGGGGCCTGCGCTTCTGGGCCATGACCACGCCAGGGCGGCACCTGGGCGTCTTCCCCGAATGCGCCGCCAACTGGGATTGGTGCGCCGGTCTCATTCGCGAGGCAAAGCGCCCGGTCAAAGTCTTGAACCTGTTCGGCTACACCGGGCTGGCCACGCTGGCCTGCGCGGCCGCCGGCGCGCAGGCGACGCACGTGGACGCCTCGAAGAAGTCGGTGGCCTGGGCGCGCGAGAACCAGGCGCTCTCTGGCCTGGCGGACAAGCCCATCCGCTGGATCGTGGAGGACGCGCTCAAGTTCGTCCAGCGCGAGGCGCGGCGCGGGAAGCGGTACGACGGCATCCTGCTCGACCCGCCCAAGTTCGGGCGCGGCCCGCAGGGCGAGGTGTGGGAGGTGTACAAGTCGCTGCCGAAGTTGCTGGGCGCATGCCGGGAGGTGTTGAGCGAGCAGCCCCTGTTCATCCTCCTGACGGTCTACGCGGTGCAGGCTTCGGCCATCCACCTGGGGCAGGCGCTGGAGGCGATGACGCCGGGACGTGGGGGAAAGGTGGAATGCGGCGAACTGGTGACGCGCGAACAAAGCGCAGGCAGGCTGCTTTCGCAGGCGGTGTTTGCGCGGTGGGGGGGGGTAAAACGTGATGCGTAAAACGTAATGCGTACTTTGCAGTGCGTGATTATGGCAAGGGTAGTGTAGAGGCGTTTTTTGGGGGCAGCCAGGGGCTCATCCTGCCGGTTTCGTCAGCCTGGTAGATCGCCAGGCCGGGCATGGGGAAATGCCTGGGGTTGGTCGTCAGCAGCGCCAGGTTGTGCTGCCGGGCGGTGGCGGCGATCAGGGCGTCAGCGTCCCCTATGGTTTCCCCGCGCGCCCGCCAGGAGCGGATGAGTTCCCCGGCCTGGTCGGCAATCTGGGCATCAATGGGCAGCGTTTCGCAGGCATCCAGCAAGTCGAATGTCCGTATGCGTTCCCGATCGCGCATTCCGCGCACGATTTCGAGCCTGGTGATGGCTGAAATGTACGTCCAACCCATGCTGCGCGCCTGGTGAAGCAAATCGTTGTAGCCCGGGGTTTTGCGAAAGTAGCGTATCAGGATATTCGTATCCAACAGAACGTTACTCATCTTCACCTTCCCGCCATAGTCGATCCAACATCTCCTGCCGGCTGGCTGCGCCGATCTGGCGCTGCTCTTCGATCCAGCGGTCTATGTCCTCGCCGGTCATCATGTCGGGGTGATCCTCGTCGCACCAGGCGCCATACGATTTCTCGATGACTTTCCGTAAGCGGGCGCGGCGCAACTCGCGCGCCAGCACTTCTTCCACAAAGCGGGTGCGCTCGCGGGCGGGCACCAGGCGGCGCAGTTCGTCGGCCACCGATTTGGTCAGGTACAGGTTCATCCGTTCTTTGACGACGCGCATGGTGTCATCCTTTAGTGCAAATGATAGTGCAATCATTATACACTGAATTTCGAGGCTGAACAGCGCTTGCCCGAATTGCGTTTCTTTGCTACACTTCCGAGGCTTGCATTACCTTCACCGCCAGAGTTGCAAATGGAAACCTACCAACCCGTAATCGAAACCTTCTCAAACCTGTTCAACACCGATCCCCTCTTCCTCATCCGCGCGCCGGGGCGGGTGAACCTGATCGGCGAACATACCGATTACAACGAGGGTTTCGTGCTGCCGATGGCCATCGACCGCGCTATCTGGATCGCGCTGCGGCCCAGGGACGACCGCCGGGTGCGCGTCCATTCGCTGGATTATGGGGATGCGCTGGAATTTTCGTTGGAGGGCTTCGAGAAGGGGCAGGGGTGGGGGGAGTACGTCAAAGGGGTGGCGTGGGCGTTGCACCACGAAAGAGGAAAGGGGAAAGACGAAAAAGAATTGTCAGGTTGGGAGGGGGTAGTAGGCGGCGACGTGCCGAAGGGGGCCGGCTTGTCTTCCTCGGCGGCGCTGGAACTGGCGGCGGCGCGCGCCTTTGCGGCTGTTTCCGGCTTCGATTGGGAAGCGGCGCGCATGGCGCGGGTGGGACAGAGGGCCGAGAACGCCTGGGTGGGCGTGCAGTGCGGCGTGATGGACCAGATGGCCTGCGCGGCCTCGCGCCAGGGACACGCGCTCTTCCTGGACTGCCGCTCGCTGGACTACGAACACGTCCCCTTGCCGGAGGGGATCGCCGTGGTCGTGTTGGACACCTCCACCCGGCGCGGGTTGGTGGGTTCGGCCTACAACGAGCGGCGGGAGCAGTGCGAGGCGGCGGCGCGCTTCTTCGGCGTCCCAGCCTTGCGGGATGTGAGTGTCGAGCAGTTCGAGGAAAGAAGAAAGAGGAAAGAGGGACTGGAGGAGGTCGTGATGCGCCGGGCGCGGCACATCGTCAGCGAGAACGGGCGGGTGCTGGAGGCGGCGCGCGCCATGCGCCAGGGAGACGCGGCGCGGCTGGGGGCGCTGTTCGACCAGAGCCACGCCAGCCTGCGCGACGATTTCGAGGTCAGCAGCCCGGCGCTGGACCAGATCGTGGAGGCGGCGCAGGCGCAGGCGGGCTGTTACGGGGCGCGCATGACCGGGGCCGGTTTCGGCGGCTGCGCAGTGGCGCTGGTAAAACGGGAAGAAGCCGGGGCGTTCACCGAGTCCGTTTTGGCGGCATACAGGCAGAAGTCCAGGTTGGAGGCGCGGGTTTACGTCTGCCAGGCCAGCCAGGGGGCGAGCGTCGTCGCGTTGTAAAAATAAGACAGCCCGCAGTTGAACTGCGGGCAATCTTAAAGCGGTCAAAACCATGCGGAATGAATTCCGCGTTACGCCATCAGTTTGACGAAGGGGTCGCCGAGGACGACGTAGTTGCGGGCGTCGTTGTTGGCGGTCCACATGCCGGCCAGTTCCATGGGGTCTACCTTTGTGCCGAATTCCATGTCAGTGAGGGTGCTGGTGAGGTCGGAGGAGAGTTCGGCGTAGCGGCTGTTGAAGTACTCGAAGGCGTAGCCGACCGGGTAGCCGTCGAACAGGCGCTGCAGGGCGCTCTCGAAGACCGCCAGTTGCGTACCCGCTTTGCCCCACGAGAAGGAGTAGCCCCAGGCGCGTTCCACATGCCCGATGACGGCCAGCGCGCCGCCTTTGGGATGCCCGAGCAGGCGTTGCGGCAGTCTGGCGACGAAGTCCTGGGGGGCGATCTGCGCCGGGCGTTTGAGCGCCTGGCGGGCAAATTCGTCCATTTTGGGCGTGCCGGCGCCGTAACAGGCGAACAGGAAGGCCAACAGGCCGAAGACGTTGGCGGTATCCGGGAGGTCGTCGGCGGCGAAGTAGAAGTCCTTGCCGATGGGTTTGCGCCATTGCTTGGGGCCGGGCCAGTCCTGGCACAGCAGCCCGCCCTGGTCGGCCAGTTGCAGGGCGTGGCCGTTGGGGAAGCCGATGCCGTGGCTGGCGGTGAACAGAAGCGCCGGGGGCTGTTTGCCGCCCAATAGCCCGCCCAGCGCAGACTTGGTGGCCTTGCTTTCGACCAGGCTGGAGACCTTCCAACTTTTATTGTCTTTCGAGACGCTCTCGGCCAGCGGCGCGATCAACTGTTCGGCGCTCATGTTGGTAGCCGGGTCGTCGGGGTTGGCGACGCCGAAGAAGGCCGCGGTTTTGCCGAGCGCAAGTTTCTTCTTTTCCGCCGAAACGACGCTGTTGGCGTAGTTGGCGTAGCCTTCGAGCGTGTCGAAGTGGATGCGCCCAACGGCGTATTGCACGTCGAGTTGCACCTGGAAGCGGTAGGGAATCACCTGCGGGCCGCCGACGATGAGCAGGTAGTAGGGGACTTTCTCCGGGTCGGCGGGACCGGGACCCATGCCATGCCGCGCCAGCCAGTCGTTCTTGGATTCGGCCATGCTGCCGTCCGGTTTGTAGCGGTAGCCTTCGGGGCCGGTGAATTCCTTGTAGCGATCCCCGGCCTGGGACTTGCGCCAGTCGAGCAGCGGCTTGAGGGCCGCGACGATCTTGGGATCGGCGTTGTAGGGGAAGATGACGCCCCAGCCGGCCGAGGACAGTTTTTTATAGTCCGTGCCTTCCACAGCAACCATGTGCTTGGGGGCGTTGGGGCGGGCGTATTGCTCCCACCATTGGGCCAGTTCGCTTTCCTGCTCGGGGTTGCGCTCTTCGCCGGTGATGATTTTGGCCATCAGGTCGCCATCCATCGGCGGGGCGAGCGGTGCGCCGCTTGCGGCATTGATGCCGTTGAAGAATAACTGTTCGCTCATGGTCTCCTCTTTTCTTGTGGTTGCGCCCGGTTCAGGGGGCGGCGGGTTCGGCCGGCTCTTCGTCCGCCGGGAGGGGCGTGGGCGGCGGCGGAGATTTACACCCGCCCAGTTCGTAGCCGGTCATTTCGAAGCCCACGCCCTGGCGGCAGGTGTTGTCCAAGCCAAACAGGGATTTGATGGGGTAGTATTCGGGGTTTTCCTTCAAGGGCGAACCGGCTTGCTTGAAGGTGAAGTGGTCGTTGTAGTCGAACCAGGCCGGTTTGAGCAGGTCGCGGCTGGCCCAGGCGCTCCACAGGTAATAGGTGTCATTGTCGATGACCGAGGTCTTGAAGGCGATCTGGATGGAGCGGGTCTGCGAGATGGCAAATTGCAGGATGCTATCTTGCTGCGGCATGATGCGCGCCCAGGCCAGGTCGGGGGCGTCGCCGCGCCCCTGGTCGAAGAAGATGGTCTCGTAGCCGTTGCCGGTCTGGGGCGGGTCGGTCTCGACCGGTACGCCGTTGCCGACATCGCGGTTGGTATCTTTCCAAACGCGCACGCCGGTGGTGGACCACTGCTCCCCCGGCACGAAGGCGTTGACCAGCGTATCGCCGCGCCCGTCGCCGTTGAGGTCGAACTCCACCGCGTAGGAGCCGAGGAATTCGCTGTCCAGTTGCTGCCCGACCACCTCGATGGTCACATAGACCCAGTTGCCCGTTTGGGACAGCGAGGCGCCCTGGATGTCGATATCGGGGTAATAAGTCCCCATGCTGTTTGCGTTGAAGGGGCGTTCGAACAGGTTCTTGGTGAAATCGTCCCCGCCGGGCGCGCGCGCATCCCCGGCAGTGGCTTCAGAAACCTCGTCGGTGATCTGGCTGTCTGTAAACTTGGGAGGTTCGGGCGGCGGGTTGACAGCGACATCGCTCGCTTCGGGGGCCGGCAGGCCTGAGTCAGCCGGGCAGGCCTCGTTCAGGAATTCCTGGCATTCTTCCTCGGTAAACTGGCGCGTGACGCGCTTCTGCGCCAGCGACACCAGTTGCTGGAAGTCGAACAGGTAGGCGCGCACGGTCGAATCGGCGCCGCCGGTGAACATGCGGCTGCCGTCGGGGTTGAAGGCCACGCCGTAGATGCGGTCCTGGCTGCCGTACAAACGCTTGATAACGGTGTCCGTTTCCAGGTCCCAGACAGAGGCGATGCCGTCCGCGCCGCCGGAGAGCAGGTACTTCCCATCCGGGCTGAACGCTACGCCGAAGATCGTATCGCCGCGGTCGATCAGGGGGCCGCGTTTTGCGCCAATGGGCTCGGAGGCCATGTCCCACAAAAGGATGCTGCCATCGTCGCCGGAGGAGGCCAGCCAGCGGCTGTCCGGGCTGAAGGCCAGCGTCTGGACCACATCGGCGTGGCCGGAGAGGGTGGCAACCCGCTGCCCGGTATCGGCGTCCCACAGGACGACAGCGTCCCGGTAATGACCGGAGGCGATCCATTTTCCATCCGGGCTGAATTCCACCGCCAGGACGGCGCCGTAGGCGGCGCGCAGCGTGTGGTACCCCTCGCCGGTGGCGGCGTCCCATACTTTGACGGCCCCATCCTGCCCGGCGGTGGCGATGCGCGCCCCGTCCGGGCTGAAGGCCAGGTCCCAGATCTGTCCGTCATGTTCCTGGAAGCGGAATAATTCCTGGTTGTTGCCAGCGTCCCAAACGATGGCTGTGCCGTCGCGGGCTGACGAGGCCATCCGCGTCCCATCCGGGCTGAAGGCAATCGCCTCGACGATGTCGGTATGGCCGCTGAGGATGGACAGGAAGCGCCCGGTAGAGGCGGTCCATAAGCGGATGTTCCTGTCGCGTCCGGCGCTTGCCAGGCGCGTCCCATCCGGGCTCAGGGCAATCGCCATGGCGATAGTGCGGTTATCTATCGTATACAATTCACGCCCGCCTTCCGGCGAGATGTTCCAGACGCGCACGGTTCGGTCTTCGCTGGCGGTCGCCAGCCGCTTGTTATCGGGGCTGAGGCTCAGGCTGAAGATCTGGTCGCTATGCCCGTACAGGATATTTCCCTGCGGGCGTCCATAGATGGTGTCCCAGAAACGCACGGTGCGGTCCGAACTGACGGAGACCAGGGTCGAACCAGCGCGCGTAAAGGCCATTTCGTAGACCCAGTCGCGATGCCCGGTGATGGTCATGAGCAAGCGACCGCTTTCCACTTCCCAGAGTTTGATGGAGCGGTCGTCGCCGCCCGAGGTAGCCAGTTTTTTCCCGTCCGGGCTGAAGGTTACCCCGTTGACGATCCCGCTATGACCGACCAGGGTCTTGACAATTTTGCCGGTTCCGGAGTCCCACAGGATGGCTGTCCAATCCGCGCTGGTGGTGGCGATAGAGGTCCCATCCGGGCTGTATGCAATGGACTGCAAGCCGCCCTGGTGTCCTTCCAGCGTCAGCAACAGGTTGCCGCTTTCCACGTCCCAGACTTTGGCGAGGTTGTCCTCGCTGGCGCTGGCGATCCTGGTGGCATCCGGGCTGAACGCCATGCCCCAGATGACCGCGTCGTGCGCCTGGATGCGGCGCACTTCCTGTCCGTCGGAGGCCTGGTACAGGTTGATCCATCCATCGGAGGTGGAGACGGCCAGGGTTTTCCCGCCGGGGCTGAAGATGGCCTGCGTGGCCCCGCCGGCCGCTTGCTGCACTTCAGGGGAAACGACCGGAATGGAATACACCTGGTTGCCGGAAAACACATCCCAGACGACCACTGTACCGTCATTGCTGGCCGTGGCTACCCGGCGCCCGTCTGCGCTGAAACGGACGCTATAGACGGAACCGTTATAGCCGCCCAGCACCCGTTCCACGCGCATGGCGGGCAGGGAACGGCGCAGGGCGTCCTCCGCTTCGGGGACCGGCGGACTGACGACCTCGACGGCTTGCAGGGCCAGCAGGACGCTGCGCTCCGGGTCGACCGTCAGGTTGCTGAGGGCCGCCGCAGACAACTCGCGCGCCCGGGCGACTTTCTCGCTGCGGATGGCGGTCTCTTCGCTCTGGATGGCAAGTTGCGCGTTCTGCTCGGCTTGCCTGGCATTGTCCAGGGCGATGCTCTCCTGCGCCCTGGCGCGCTGTTCCTGCTCCCTGGCGCGGAAAAAGAAGAAGACCGCAATGATGCTGATGATCGTGGCAGCCGCCAACAGCCAACGCACCAACAAATTGGTCTGGTGTTCGCGTCGCGCAGACGCATAGGCTTTCTTGCAGTCCTGCAAGAACTCCTTTTCGACATCCGTCAGCATGGAGGAGTTTTCGCCCGCCCACAGTTCCGCTTCCAAGAAGTCTTTGCCTGTGAGCAGCAAGCCGTCCGGGCGTCCCTGTGAGTGCCACAGGTCGGCCTGCCGTTGGAAAACGTTCAGGTTGGCGCTGAACCAGTCCGCGTTGTTCTTTCGCACCGGGTTGATCAGGCGGTCGTGCGCCAGTTCGAACCAGACCGCCCCGGCGCGCTTCTCGGCGCGGACGATATAGGCTTGTTGCAACAGGCTGATGGCCTGGTTGGAGAGTTCGCCGCTCTGGTCGGGTTCCATCAACACCTGGGAGCGGATGCCATGCACAGTGATCAGTTTGCGGTCCACCCACTCGCGGATGGCGCGTTCTTTCACCCCCGAATCGGCGGCGACGGATTCCACTTGCATGGCGTAATAATCGGCCAGGGCCTCGTCCGTGCTGCCGGCGGCCTGCACGTCTTCCAGGGTGACCCTTGCGTCACTGCCAAGCCCGCCCCATAGGCGGCGGCAGACGACCTGTAATTGCACCGGTTCGACATACGAGCCGGGCTGTTCTACCGACGTGCCATCCGGCAACTGGACGAGCATCAAGCGCAGGTCGTCCACCAGTTTGGCGGCAGCGTCCTCGCTAAAATTGACCCCCACATCCTTGGCCGGTTTTTGGATGGCGTCCACCGCCGCGGAAACGCCCAGCAGGTCCAGGCGGAAGCGGTTCGCCAGGCGCGTCGGCACCGGGCGCAGGAAGGGGTCCAGCCCGGCCAGGTAATCCTCGCGGATCACGAACAAGGCCCAGACGGACTGATCGCGCAGCGCTTCCCCCACTTGCATGAAGAAATCCATTTTTGCGGCGCGGTCGGTGGGGTTCTGGGTCAGCACTTCCTCGAGTTGGTCGAAGATCAGGAAGAGGGCCGAGGATTGCGACGCTTTCCTGCGTTTGCCGCCTTTGCGGGCGCGCGCCCTGGCCAGGTAAGCCGAAAACGTCATGGACAGCAATTCCGGCTCGGCGATGCGGTCGGCCTCGTCTACCTCTTCTTCCATGGAAAGGAGCGCGCTATGCACATAGCGGTTGAAATCGGGATTCCCAGCCGCGCCGGCGGGCGGTTCGTGGTTCACGCGGATAATGGGCAAAATCCGGAAACCCTGTTTCTCGATCCCGGGAATGATGGAGGCGTTGACCAGCGAACTCTTCCCGGCCCCGGACGGCGAGTACATCAGAACGATACGTTCCGCAACGATCAAGTCCACCAGTTCGGCGGTCTCGAGGTCGCGGCCATACAGCCGCTCGCCTTTCATGAAGGAGCGCGGGCCGACGTACGGGTTGGGTCTGGACATGGGTGTAGTCATCGTCACTCCTTGCGTCAGGCTGGTTTCCATTGCTGGCCCAGTTCGCGTAGAAAGTCGTAGGACTGCCCCCAATAGATACCGATCTTGGAAGAACTGTCGAAATAATCTTTCAAGAAATCCCGCGCGCGTTTGGGGTCCAGGTTGTTGGCGTCGTCCGGCTCTACCTGCACCGCCACGTGCGAGTACAGGCTCTGGCGTCCCACGCCGCCCTGCAAACCCATCACCGAGCGGAACAGCACCCGGAAACTCCAATCGTCCCATTGGAAGCCCAGGAACATCAAGGCGGTGTTCACCATGGCGTTGCGCACCACAGCCGGGATCAGGTCCTTGTTCTTGGTGACGCCGATCAGGTACTCGAAGTAATTGTCCTCGGTCAGCACCATGGATTCCGGGACGCTGAACTGGCCGTACAGGTGGTATACCAGGGGGCGTTCGGCCGTCGGGCGGTAGCCGGGCTCCTTGTCATAGACGGATTCGGCGAAGAAGCGCTCGTTCCAGGGGCAGATCACCACCTGGGGGTCTTTCCCGGCTTCCTTCAACGCCTCTGCCAGCAGGTTGTCATAATTGGCGGTGAGGTAGATGGGCAGGGGCAACTTTGCCAGAACTTTGTGCTGCTCGAAGGGGTCCTTCTCGCGCAATTTTGCATCTGCAAACGAGAGCACACCCTGGGCGATCCCAACGCCGTCTTTGAGCGTCTCTGGCAGGGGTTCGCTGAGACGCCTCTGGGCGCTGTTCCAAACCGCCTCGTCGATCTCGCTCAGGATGGTGGCAATATCCTGGTTGATGGACAGGTACTGGGCCACCTGGGGGAAGGCCTGGCAATGGAATTGCGCCAGCGGGTAGCGATATTCTTCCGCCAGGCTGGCGGCCATCTCGCGCCAGGTTCCCACCAGCGGCTCATACAGTCCCGCCCCCAGGATGGGCGTGCATTGCCCGCGCTTGATGCTGTTCAGCAGCGCCGGCCATTTCTTGAAGCCGCCCTCCTCGCCAAAACCAGGCTCGTACCAGACGCGCCCGCTTTTCAGGCGCATGAACAACACCGGGATCCAGTAGTCGCTTTGCCCGCGCACCAGGCCGCGCGCCACCGAGACGGCCCGGTCTATCGAACCGTCCTTGCGCAATTCCTGGAACAGGACCGGCATGAACTTCCCGACCGTGTCCATCGTGATGTTGCCCTGCATGGCGATGACGGCCGGCACGCCGGCCTCGGTCAAACGCGGACCGAGGGCTTGCAACGCCTGCCCCGCGCCTTCCCCCGCGCTCTGGCAGGAGGCCAGCACGACCAGGCGCGGCAGGTTCTGTAGTTCCCGGATGCGCGTCACCAGGTCTGCGCCCGAGACGCGCGCCATCTTGCCGTCCTCGGCCTCCAGCAGGATCCAGGCCTCGTCCTTCTTGAAGACCCCGTGCGCTGCCAGGTACAGGATGTCGTATCCTTCGCGCAGGGCGTCCGCCAGCGCCGTCAGCGTGCAAAATTTTCCATCCTCCGGCAGCACCGTCGCCGGGATGTCGCCCAGCGCCTGCCTGGCGCGCGCCGCTTCTTCGTCTTTCTTGACTTCGCCCAGCCCGTACTCGCCCAGGTTGGACGGGTTTGCAATGGCAACCAGCGCCTTCAGGTCCGCTTTCGAGCGCAGGCGGGCCGGGCGCCAGTCCAGGCTGCTCAGGTAACGCGAAAAGAAGACCTGCTCGCCGGTAAACAAGGGCGACTGGTCTTTCGGGTTGCGCAGCGTCTCCCAGTACAGGGTATGCAGTTCGGGCGCGCTGGCGCCGATCACCAACCGCAAGCGCAAGGGGGCTTGCAGGGATTGGGCGCTGGCCATGGCTTCCGAGAAAGCGGTCACCATTTTGGGATCGGCGAACAGGCTGGCGGTCAGGGCTTTGCCGTAAGCCGCCGCGTCCAGGGTCTTGGTCCTCAAGTCTTCGAAGTCGAATTGGGCGCTGATGGCTTCCCCCTGCCCCAGGCGGATATCAGCGTCGCTGTTCGGCTGGCTGAAGCGCATCTCGATAGAATAAGAAGCGCCCTCGCGCCGGTGCAGACTGAGCTCGAGTTCGGCTGGTTCAGTCAAAGTACTCTCCAATCATGAGAAAAAAGACAACCGCCAGTACAAGGAGATTATACTGGCGGGGGGGAGGAAAGTAAAACTAAGAATCGACCGGGGACGCGCCAGGCGCCGGGTCTTCCGGTCGCTCTTCCACACACCAGGCGGCCGCGTAGCCTTCGTTCCCGGCTACGTCGCGGACGTGGATCCAGGACCCCAACTGGCCGATCTTGGGCGCGGCCAGGTCGGGCGGTTCGATGGCGATCAGTTCGCTTCCGAGCGGCATCCGCAGGATGAGCGTTCCCATCGAAACGAGCGGCGCGCTGCGCAGGGCTACCCCATCTTCTGTCGTCCGCAGCAAGACCGGCCTCGCTTCCATCACATCGAAACTGGCGGGCGTCGTCTCGCGCTGGGCCTGCGGACCGAACGAAGCCGCGCCCAGGCTGACGATGGACACATACCAGGCCGCCGCCACGCCCTGCCGCCCTTCCACGTCCGACACCTTCAACCACTCGTGCATGACGCCCGTCTTGCGCTTGACTTCCGCGGCCGTCTCCAGCGCCTTCAAGTGCGCGCCGAGCGGCAGGAATTTCAGGACGGTGGCGTCCGTGTTGTCCGGCTTGGAGCGCAATTTCAGCCCGTCCACCGTGGATTTGACCACCGGCGCATCCTTCGGGGCCGGGAGCGGCGCGGGCGCTTTGGCAGGATCGGCCGCCTCCGCTTTGGTCTTCGAAACGTACCAGGCGGCGGTGTAACCAGCCACGCCGTCCGGCGTCTTGACCGCCAGCCACTGGTTCATCTGCCCGATCTTGGCGTTGGCGGCGGCGTCCGCCTCCAGCACCTTCAGGGCGGTGTTGACCGGCACCCGTTTGAGCAGCGTCGCATCCGAGACCAACGCCTGGCTGCGGACGGCCAACTCGTCAGCCGCGGCATAGACCGGGAACGAGGCGTACACGCCCGTGTCCAGTTTGGGAGGCGCGGGCGGCGGCGCGCTTCCCGCCGGGCCGTCGAAGAACATCACCCCGGTGATGATGCGCGCCGGGTCGTCCGTCCTGGCGACCTGCGCATATTTGGACGTCTTGAGCGTCATTTCCTTATCGGACGGCGGGAAGGGATAGGGATCGTAGACCAGGTAGTCGTCCCCTTTCCTGGCGTACGCCACCATGTAGTGCGTCTGCACCCCGGCCTGGGGCGACCAGTCCACTTCGATGATGACCGGTTTCCCCATCCCCAGCCAGGAGTTGATCTCTGCCAGCGGGGCCGGTTGATTCTTGCAATCGATATAATTCTTGTAGGACATGCCTTTCAACACGCCAGCCACCGCGTAAGGCATGAGGAACGCCCCCTGGAAGCCCCCCGCCGCTTTCAACTTGTCATTCAGGGCGGCGGGCGTGTCGTCGAAGCCATATCGGCTGGCCGCCATGCTGATGCTGGTCAGCAGGCAACCGAAATTCCCAATTGTGGACTCTTTGTCAAATCCCAATTTTGTCGCTTTCCATTTTGGGTCCTGCTGCGAAAACTTCTTGATCTCTGCCATCGTTCCTCCTCAAATTATAGACAAGAAATCTCCAAATAGTACTCTTGGGGGATGCTTAAATTATACAATGGAAAATGCGCACATGATCCTGTTTTGCCTTAACACTTTTGCAAACTGCCCGCTGCTTGGGCGGGAAACGACCCCAACAACTGCGATATACTTCACCCATGTCAAAAGAACGCCTCGGCATCTTCGGCGGCACCTTCGACCCGCCGCACCTCGGCCACCTGATCCTGGCGCAGGAGGCTTGCGCGCAACTCGACCTGGCGCGCCTGCTGTGGGTGCTGACGCCCATCCCGCCGCACAAACTGGGGCAGGCCATCACCCCGCCCGAATACCGCCTGGCGATGCTCGAACTGGCCGTGCGGGACGACCCGGCCTTCGAGGTATCGCGCGTCGAACTGGACCGCCCCGGCCCGCACTACACCGCCGACACCCTGCGACTGCTGGCGGAGCGCTTCCCCTCCGCCGACCTGGTGCTGCTCATCGGCGGCGATTCCCTGCGCGACCTGCCCACCTGGCGCTTCGCCCCGGACCTGGTGGCTGCCTGCCGCGAAATCGGCGTGATGCGCCGCCCCGGCGCCTCCGTGGACCTGTCGGCGCTGGAGCGGCAGGTTCCGGGCGCGCAGGCCAGGGTCCGCTTCGTGGATGCGCCCCTGCTGGAGATCGCCTCCAGCGAGATCCGCCGCCGCATCCGGCAAGCGAAGCCGTTCCGCTATTACCTGTCGCCTGCCGTGTACGAATACATCCTGGAAAAGCATCTGTATCGATAAGTAGCTGTTCACCTCGCAATGCAGATTTGCCCATCTGATTCCAGCGTATAATGTGAAGCAAGGAGTTTAGCATGGTACAAAAACTCAAATTCATCGTTGAAAAACACGCAGATGGGTATGTGGCCTACCCCCTGGGTTTGAAAGGGATCGTCGTGGGCGAAGGCGATTCTTATGAAGCCGCCCTGGCAGATGTGAAATCCGCCGTTCAGTTCCATATCGAGACATTTGGCAGGGAAGCCCTGGAAAGCGAGACGCCGGTACTCGAGGCCTTCGTTGCGGAATTGGGGGTGGCGATCTAATGCCCAAATTCCCGGTAGACGCTCCTAAGGCTAAGGTAGTCAAGGCGCTGGAGCGGCTTGGCTTCCGGCTGATGCGTGAAGGGAATCACATTGCCATGTTGCGCGAGAACGCGGATGGCTCGCGTACCCCGCTGTGACCTTACTACTCGACCCCCTGTTTTCCTCGGTGGCCTTTGGCCACATGATCGTGGATGTGCTGAACGGGATGCGCCCCGTGCTGTTGACGTACTGGGCGGTGCAACTGGGCTTGAGCAACGCCTCGCTGGCGCTGGTCAGCACCGTGTACGTATGGGTGGCCTCCCTTTCCCAGCCCCTGTTCGGCTGGCTGACTGACCGGCTTGGCTCCACGCGTTGGA
>JBMOMO010000345.1:0-4713 GCA_049324135.1 Chloroflexota bacterium | reverse complement strand
TGGGCGGTGCAACTGGGCTTGAGCAACGCCTCGCTGGCGCTGGTCAGCACCGTGTACGTATGGGTGGCCTCCCTTTCCCAGCCCCTGTTCGGCTGGCTGACTGACCGGCTTGGCTCCACGCGTTGGACGGCTGCCGGGGGCGTCTTGTGGATGGGCGGCTTCTTTGCGCTGGCGCTCTTCCTGCCGCCGCAGGCCGCCATCCCGTGCCTGCTGCTGGCCGGGTTGGGCTCCGGCGCTTTCCACCCCGCAGGGGCGTCCCAGGCGACCACGATAGGGCGGCAGGGATTGTCGCAGCGCGAGACCACCGCCGCTGCCTGGTTCTTCATGTTCGGGCAGACCGGGTATTTCTTCGGGCCGATCCTGGGCGGTCCCCTGCTGGACAGGTTCGGCGCGGCCGGCTTGCTCATCCCCGCCCTGGTCGCCATGCCGTTCGGGTTGAATACCGCCTGGCAGTTGCGAAAAGAATCCAGCCCCGTTCCGAGCGCGCATGGGACGGTGCGGGCGGCCAACTGGATGGTTTCCAGGCGCGGTTTCCTGGCGTCGCTGGCGCTGGTGGCCGCCCTGCAGGCCTGGGCGCAGCAGAATATGATCACCTTCCTGCCGAAGTACCTGCACGACCTGGGACAATCCGCAACCACGTATGGCCTGGTAGCGGGCTTCTTCATGGGCGGCTCGGCGGTTGGGAACGTGCTCGGCGGCGGCCTGGCCGACCGCTTCGGCAAGCAGCGCGTGGCGGCGCTCATGCTGGCGCTGGCGGCGCTGCCTCTCTATGCGCTGGCCGTCACCGGCTGGTCAGGGTGGGTCTATCTCCTGGTCCCATTGGCCGGCATGTTCACCGGCGCTGTGCATAGCATCATCGTTGTGCTTGCCCAACGCGCCATCCCGGCCGGCTCGGGGCTGGCCTCGGGCTTGATCCTGGGCTTCATGTTCTCGGCGGGCGCGCTCGGCACGTTACTCTCCGGGCCGCTGGCCGATGCGCAGGGCTTCCCGCCCGTCTTCCAGATGACGGCCGGACTGGTCCTGCTGGCGGCCTTGCTCACTTCGCAGTTGCGGGAGCCGGTTGCGCAAGCGGCGCTGGCTTGACGAAATGCCGCCCTCCTGGATCGCAGGAGGGCGGTTTGTTTACGCATCCAGGTGATAAGTGTGATACAGGTTGCGGCACGGGTTCCCCCAGGCGATGTGCATCTCGCGCGCGGTCAGGTCGATGATGATGGCGTTGACCGTCTTCTCGCGGTCCAGCGGCTGCTGGGCGTCGATGGCGTGGTTGCAGATCGAATTGGCAAAATTGACGTGGTCGCGCTGGATAGCCTGCAAGGTCTTGACCGTATGCAATTCTGTCTGTCGCAACAGGCGCATGGCGCGGAAATACCGTACGCGCGAAGACACCAGGTCTTCGGGGTCGTTCTCGATGGCCTGCATGACCGGGGACAGGTAGTGGTTGGTGTGGGCGAAATAGCCCTGCTCGTTCCCGAAAATAGCAGAGCGCCGGGCGGAAACCTCCACATTGAAAATCTCACCGCTCTCATGCACAATCACGTGGTTGTAACCGGCGGCGCGGTGCGGCACCAGCGCGCGGCGGACGGCGCCGCCGGGCGTCTTGGCGGATAACACGGCGCGCGCCACCACCAGGCGCGGGATGCCGATGCGCGAGTCGTTGGGGTAGACCGAGTTGATCAACTGCGCAATGCCATAGGCGTTGAAACCGATATTCGGGATCAGGCCGCCGTAGGTCATGGCAAGGTAAGGCGGTTCGTTCTTGGGCGTGGCGTGGATCAGGAATACGTCTTCTTCATCTTCGGGCAGCCAGTCTTCATTGTGCGCCGCCAGGACGTGCCCATCGGCGGTGCGCTCGTCGCTGACCGCCATACTGGTGCAACTGGTCAGGTGCAGCGCGTCCATCGTCACGGCCTCCATGGCCGTCAGCACCGAAAGGTCCTCCAACGCGACGTTGGCGCCTTCCGCAATTCCCATGATCTCTTCCACGTATTGGGGATAGCGCTCCTGGGAGAAGGGGAAATACTTGCGCGCCTGGATCTGCGCGCCTTCCCAGGTCAGGGCCAGTTCCGTGTAGGCTTCCGCCAGCAGCGCGCGGGCGTTTTCGATGCTGTGTTCCACGCGCTTCCGGCAGGTCTCGCCGATCTGCTGGCCCATTTCACGGTGCGTACCGGAAACGCGCACCAGCGGCGGCGGGTCGGAATGGATTGGGGTCTCGAAGGGGTCTCTTTTTTGTGTCATACTCTTTTACTCCTGGAACTTGCTGCAAGGCAGCAAACACAAACCTGCCCCGGCAGGCAAACCGAGGCAGGTTGATTATACTACGAGCGTGCTGCGGGGGATTTCTATCCCGCCGGTTCCCCTGCGGCAGGCGGGACGGGCGCAGCGAGGCGCGGATAAGCCCGCGAGCCGAACACGGTCAACGTCACGCCGCCGATGCCCAGCATCGCCAGCATGGTCGGCGCCAGCCAGCCAACGCACGGCGCCATGCCGATGCCTCCGGCGATGAGCATGGTCAGGAAAGTACCGAACCCGGCCGTAAGCGGCGGCGCCCAGGTCTGGTTGACGGCGCGGGTAAAGCGCTCGCCGACCTCCGTCCCGATGGCGATCACGCCGAACAGCCAGGCCAGCGCCAGCGCCGCCGCCGCCAGTATGACCACCGGGATCAGGATGACTGTAATCGCCAGGATGAGCAAGACCACCGGCGACAGCACCGCCACCAGCAGGCCGACGCTCCCGGCAATGACCGGCTGGCTGACGACCGCCTGCGCCACGCGCTCGGTCTGCGGCTGGAGGAACAGGCTGGCCAGCATCGCCAGGAGCGCCACAGCCAGCGTGGTAGAGAACAAGCGGATCAGGTCGTCCAGGGGGTTGAAATCGAAACCAATCCCTGGCTGTGGGGGCGTCGGCGGAGTCGGGGCCGCAGGCGATTCCGGAATCTGCACGTCCGGGATTTCGATGTCCGGCGCGGGGATGTCCGTCACCACGTCGCCTTCAACTTCCGACCCCTCTGCGCGGGTCAGCGCGCCGCCCACCGTCACCAGGTCGCCTTCGATCAAGGACGCTTCGCCGAGGGTCACTGCGCCGCCGATGGCGACCGCCGAGCCTTCGATGACCCCGCTCACAGTGACGTTGCCGCCGATGACGACCAGGTCGCCCTCGACGACGGCGTCTTCTTCTACGACGATGTTGCCGCCAAAGACCACCAGGTCGCCCTCCATGACTTCGCCGCTTTCCAGGGTGAAGTTTTCGCCGAAGATCACCCGTCCATCCAACAATATCCCGCTGGCATGGACAGCGCCGGTCGGCAGGGACGCCAGGGCCAGCAACAACAGGAGTGTAGCCAGTTTGTAGATCATTTTCATAATAGTTGTACTCCTTGCGGCGCGCGCGTCAGGCGCCAGATGGATACGGACCACAAGAGGCCCAACCCGCCCAGGGTAGAAAGCATCACCAACCATACAAAGGGCGGCACGAAGCCGGGCAGGACGCGGAAGAGAACCGATCCCGCCTCCAGCGTAGCCATCAAAACCGAATAAGTAAATAGACCGACCCTCACCAGCGCAGAAAGCCATTCCGCTGGCGAGCCGATCACAGAAGCGATGGTTGGTCCTGCCAGCAAGGCCAGCAGGAGCAACCCGCCTATCGAGAATACGAGCGTACCGATCAATGTCCGGCGGCGCTGCGCCTGGCGCGCCAGCACCAGGCGTTCCTGCCAGCGGGCGCTGAAGCCCGGCGCGGGCGCAACCACGCGCGCCGAACGCAAGGCCAGGTTCGCCTCGGCAATCGCCGTGCAGGACTTACAGGTCCGTAAATGGATGTCCAGTTCCCGTTTCTGTTCCGGGGCCAGGAACTGGTCATCCAACAGCCAATCTTCAAAAGGCCGGTGATTCATAGGCTCTCCTTTCCACATGTGCGGTTGTGGAAGATTCTTGCCACAGCCTGCCGAGTTGCTTGCGCGCCCGGTGCAGGCGGCTCTTCACCGCGCTGACGGTCAGGTTGAGCGCCTCGGCAATCTCGGCTTCCGAAAAGTCATACCAGTAACGCATCACAATGGCAGCCCGGTCGGTCGCCTCCAGCGAATTCACCATGAGATGCACCTGCTCGCGCTGTTCGCCATGCACCATTTCATGTTCGGGATGAGGCGCCCCAACGTCCGGGATCTCGAAGGTGCTTTCTTCGTCTTCATCCACCGAAAAAGTGGGCAACTTGCGCCGCCGCAGCCGGTCGATACAATAATGCGCCGCAATCGAAAGCAGCCAGGTGGCAAACGGGCGCTTGGTATCATAACGATGGAGGTGCTGGTACGCGCGCAGGAAGGTCTCCTGGGCGGCGTCCTCGGCGGCCTCCGGTTCACCTAACATGCGATAACACAGGTTGTAGACCGGGATCTGGTAGGTCTCGACAATCTGTGTAAAGGCTTCGTCGCTTCCGTTTTGCGCCTGGAGCACCCAGGCCTGTTCCTCGTTCACGTTGCTCCTTGTGACGTTCTGCAATTCCTTTACGCAGCAGGACGAAAAAGGTTGCGTTTCAGTGGATGTGCCCCCCGCTTCCTTCGGGACCCAGGACCTGCTCCCACGCCCCGAGCCGCCCCCTGTTGAGGGCGAATCCCGCCGCAACCGCGGTCGTGAGCGGCACCGCCGCGATCAGTCCCAGCGACCCGACCAGCGTGCGCACCACTTCCTCGGCCACGAAGGAGATGTTCACCAGGTAGCCGTA
>JBMOMO010000344.1:6645-37100 GCA_049324135.1 Chloroflexota bacterium | reverse complement strand
GCGGAAGGGCGGGTGGCAAAAATGAGTTTCTTCATAATTTCTTTACGGTCATCTTGCGGCCAGTCGAGCGCAGGTTAGCAAGCCCGGGTCGCTTTCGCTGACCGGGGAAACAATTCCAGTATTTTACCCTACCGCGCTTACGCCAGGCTGACGCCCGGGCAAAAAGGATACGTGTCTGTGCATGGGTATCGAGGCTTTTGCGGCTTGGCCAAACAGTTGCGGCAGCGCCGGTATTTTTCCAAGTATAGGGAAAATATTCACAAGTGGACACCCAAACTTTATCAGGATTTGATTAAAAAATCGTGAAAGTGTATAAGAAATTCCTAATACAATGTGAATTTTACAAGGGATTGTGTGCAATTTAGAGGAAAATTGTAGACATAAATCAGTGACTTCCATCATTTGACAGTCAAATTCCAATGTGATAAAAAAACTTGGTGAAAACTTACACAATATGCTTGATCGGGCTGCACGACAAACACAGCGTTGTGGTGGGAGGGGGCAGTGTGGCCGCCCGAAAAGTCGAAGGCTTATTGGCCGCAGATGCGCAAGTAAAGATCATCAGTCCGGTATGCACTCCCGAACTGCAGGCGATGAGCGCTGCAGGCGCAGTTACGCTTGTCCAGCGCACTTACCAGTACGGCGACCTGGAGGGCGCATTCCTGGCAATTGCCGCAACCGATGACCAAACTGTCAACCAGGCAGTCTGGGCCGAGGCCGTGGAACGCGGCTGCCTGGTCAATGTGGTGGATGACCCTCAACACAGCACTTTCATCTTGCCGGCCATGCTGCAACGAGGCGAGATGAGCATTGCGATCTCTACCGGTGGGGGCAGCCCGGCGCTGGCGCGCAGGTTGCGCGAACGGATAGAAAGTTTTGTCGGCCAGGAATATGGCGTCCTGACCGAACTGATGGCCGAGTTGCGCCCGGAACTGATTGCCTGTTTTCCAGCCGGACAGGCCCGCCTGCAAGCGGCTTTACGCATCGTCGATTCGGATATTCTTCATGTCATTCAAAGTCAAGGGAAGGCTGCAGCGATAACCTATGCGAGAGAACAACTATACCAACAACATTGACGCCTCTTCCAGCGGGATCGTTTACCTGATCGGCGCGGGGCCTGGCGACCCCGGGCTGTTGACCGTGCGCGGGGCGGAATACTTGCGCCGGGCGGATGTGGTCGTGCATGACCGGCTCGCCAATCCCCAATTGCTGGCGTATGCGCCCCAGGCAGAACTGGTCGATGTAGGCAAGCAGCCTGACCACCACCCGATCCCCCAGGGCAGGATCAATGCAATCCTGGTGGAAAAAGCGCTCGAAGGCAAAACCGTAGCGCGCTTGAAGGGCGGCGATCCTTTTGTATTCGGTCGCGGCGGGGAGGAAGCGCAGGCGCTAATCGAGGCCGGCATCCCCTTCGAGGTGGTGCCGGGCGTGACCAGCGCAGTTGCGGTCCCCGCTTATGCGGGCATCCCGGTCACACATCGCGGTATCGCATGCAGCGTGGCTTTCATCACGGGCCATTGCGCGGGCTCCCAGCCGCTGGACTTGAACTGGCGGGCGCTTGTAGATGGGGTGGACACATTGGTGTTCCTGATGGGTGTACATAGCCTGCCAAATATCGTCGACTCGCTGGTGGAAGCAGGCCGCTCTCCGGACACGCCGATTGCGTTGATCGAGCAAGGGACATTGCCTGAGCAAAAGGTGGTAACTGGGACGCTGGCGGATATCCTCGAAAAATCTGCTATCATAAAGCCTCCGGCGATCATTATCGTCGGCGAGGTGGTCAGCCTGCATTCCACGTTGGAATGGTTCAAGCCTGAGATGGAATTTTCAGGTTCAGGCCTGGCCTGGAAGTGAGGCGATTTCAAATATGGCGCGCGCTTTGGTTACCGGCGGGACAGGTTTCATCGGATCGAACGTCGCCTTGCGGCTGGTCGAGCGCCATTGGGATGTGCGCATCCTGGAACGGCCTGGCGCATCGCGCGAGTTGCTGGAAGGCGGCCCGTTTGAATTTGTCACTGGCGACGTTTTGATCCCGGAAACCCTGCCGCCTGCCATGCAAGGCATCGATGTTGTCTTCCATACCGCAGGGGTTGTGGACTATTGGAAGCAGGGCGTGGAACGCATGTACCAGGTCAACGTGGAGGGGACGCGCCATGTAATGGAAGCGGCCCTCAAGTCCAGGATCGAGCGCGTTGTCCACATCAGTTCGACGGCGGCGATGGGCATCCATCCGGATGTGCTGGTGGATGAGACGTTTACGTTCAACGTCAGGCCAGAACGGTTCGTCTATGGGCACAGCAAGTACCAGGCCGAGGAAGTTGCTTACGCGTACATCAAGAAAGGCCTGCCGGTGGTCATCGTCAATCCGACTACGGTGATCGGGCCGCGCGATGTGCGCAAGGTATCGAGCGGCATGGTCGTAGAGGTTGCCAAGCATTGCGTACCGCCGCTCATTCCGCCGGGCGGGATCAACGTGGCGCCGATCTGTGACGCGGCGCAAGGGACGATCGAGGCGGCGATCAAGGGACGAGTAGGGGAACGCTACATCCTGGGCGGCGAGAATTTGTCGCATTTGCAACTCTACCAGACGATCGCGGATGTGGTCGGCTGCGGGATGAAGTTGAAGGCCATGCCGCGCTGGCAGGTATCGCTCGTTGCCGGGTTGACCGACATGTTACAGCCGCAGACCACAGGGCCGGTGCCGTTGACCGGCGACCGGTTACGGCTGGAAGCGCAGTTTTTTTACTATGAAACGACCAAGGCGCGTTCGACTTTCGACATGCCGCAAACACCTTTAAGAATTACAATTGGACGCACGTATGAATGGTACGAAGAAATGGGTGAATTTGAAGGTGTTTATGATGAACTAGAGGAAGACGGTATTTGTAAATATTGCAAGCGCGCCCGGTATTGCGCCTGGCCGCCGCCGTCCGAACAAACAAGTATGGAAATCAAAGGCAAGCAAACATGAAAATAGCCGCAGCGTTGCATGCCGGCTGGAAGCGTTTCTTCCAGACATGGCTTGAACGCATCTTGGAACAAAGATGGTTCGATGTTGGCCTGCGAAGTAAGATGTCGGCTATGGTGACCGTTGGCCTGGTTGGGTTGATCGGGATTTTTGCGTTCATTGCCATTTCTACTGTCCGCCAGGAGACACAGCAACAACTCAGCGAACATGTCCTGCGCGCGCGTATACTTGCGGCAAACCTGGACGCCAGCCTCAGCCACGTTGCAGGCATGCTCACCATCCTTTCCTCGAAAATCAACCTGGATGATCCCCAGGCCGACCTGGAAGAATGGGACGCCATTTTCGACCAGGATTTCCAGTCCATTCAAGGTGTGTACGTGTTCGACGCCAAGGGGCGCATGCTTGCGGCAACTGCTGTTTCGCCGGATGTGCGCTGGGAAGATGTACCGGCGATACAGACTATGCCGGGCAGCGCGCCGCGCAGCATATCCATTGAGGGGATGCCGCGCCCTTACGCGATCATTACCGTCCCAATTGCTCATCCGCGCGGCGCTCCGGGCGTCCTGGCTGCCGTGATAGACCTTTCCAACCCCGATATCTTTATGTCAAGCGGCACCTTGGACCTGGAACATACCGGGATTTTACAGATCCTGGACGGCAAAGGGCAGGTACTCGCCAGCACACAGCCAGAGCGAACGCTCTCGGAAGAGACGATAGACAAAATCACCCAACAACTATTCGTCGAAGAAAAACCGATGTTCGAAGCCTGCCTGGGTTGTACGAGCAACGAGATGACCGAGACTGGTACTATCCTGGCATTTGCCCCGCTTTCACAAGCGCCCTGGGGGGTGATCCTATGGTATGACTCGCAAGAACTACTTGCTCCTGTGCGCCAACTGGCCTTGCAAACGGTCATATTTGGTTTCCTGGCGATCTTGGGCGCGCTGGTGCTGGTGTTCATTACCACGCGAAGCGTGATCTTGCCCGTCCAGGCGCTTACCGACGCTACGTGCAGGATCAGCGACGCGTTGCATGACCCTTCGGATTTGGAGTTGGTAGAGTGCACCCTGGCAAATGCGCTGGCGAAGAAATCTGTCCGGCGGCAGGATGAAATTGGCACCCTAGCAAATAGTTTCCTGACGATGTGCAACCGCTTGCAGCAATCCATGAAGGAAATCCAGTCCTGGAACCGTGAGTTGGATGCCCGCGTACAGGCTCGCACCCAGCAACTTGCCATCTTGAATGCGGTGGCGTTGACCGTCAACCAGTCCCTGAACCTGGAGGATATCCTGAACCGCGCCCTGGACGAAGTATTGCAACTAAGCGGCGTGGGTGTGGTGGCGATCTTTCTCCAGGATACAGCGCAGGGCCATCTCAAACTGATGGCATACCGCGGCCTGTCTGAGAAAGCGGCGCGCCTGGCCAATCAAGTGGGCTTATTGGACGGTTCGTGCGGCGGCGTGATGGAACTAGGCAGGGCCGTTGTTGTCCCTGACCTGTCCCAGTATCGCGGGCGCGGCGCAAAGTCACTCCAGCAAGAAAAAATCGCTTCCCTGATGCACGTGCCGCTGATGACCAAAGGATGGGCGCTGGGAAGTATGTGCGTTGGCACCCATCAACACAGCGAATTCTGCGAAGAGGAACAAAACCTGCTCATAGCCATTGGAAACCAGATTGCCATAGCCGTAGAAAATGCCCGTTTATATGGCGAAGTGCAGCAAAAGGAACAAATCCGCAGGAAACTGTTCAAGAAATCCCTGGCCGCGCAGGAAGACGAACGGAAGCGCATAGCGCGCGAGTTACACGATGAAGTCAGCCAATCGTTGACCGCGCTGCTTTACGAAGCCGAGGATGAATTGGAACTGAACCACCCGCCGGCCGTCAAAAATCGCCTGCAAAGCATCTGCGATTTGACCCGGCATACGCTGGACAACGTGCATAAACTGATGTTCGACCTGCGCCCCTCGATTCTCGACCAATTGGGATTGGTCCCGGCCTTGCGCTGGATGGCCGAGACGCGCCTGAAGCCGAAAGGGATACGGGTAAGCGTTATTACTTCCATTGCTTCCGATTACTTCGACAGCGAACCATACCAACGGCTTTCACCAGAAATCGAAACGACGCTGTACCGGGTCCTACAGGAAGCCATCAATAACATTGCCCGCCATGCCGCTGCGCGCAATGTAGAAATCAATCTGAACATAGAAGATGATATTGCCATCCTGAGCATAACAGACGATGGGATTGGCTTCGACCTGACGGAACTGAACGTCGAAACCATTAAAAGCATCGACGGCAAAGATCCACTGTCATCGGATAACACGCGCGGATTGGGTTTGTTGGGTATGCAGGAGCGGGTCGAGTTGTTGGGCGGGGACTTGGAGATCAATTCGGCGCCCGGCAGCGGGACGCAAGTCTATATCCATATTCCCATCGAAGTCAAAGAAAGGATTTTTGCTTATGATTAGGGTGCTTGTCGTTGACGATCACGCTATCCTGCGCGACGGGATCCGTTCCTTGCTGGAAAGCCAGGAAGATATCATCGTCATCGGCGAAGCAAGCGACGGCGCAGAGGCAATCGAATACGTTGGCAAGTTGCTGCCAGACATCGTGCTTATGGACATTTCCATGCCCAAGACGAACGGTCTGGAAGCGACGCGCGTCATCAAGGAAAATTATCCCCAAGTCAAGATCCTCATCCTGACACAACATGATAACCGGGAGTATATTTCTCCCGCGCTGCAGGCCGGCGCCTCCGGTTATGTACTGAAGCGTTCCGGCAGGCGCGAACTCTTGAATGCAGTGCGCCAGGTTTACGAGCAAGGAGCATTCCTGACCAATAACGTTGCCAAAGAAGTGCTGCAAGAATACTCGCAAGCCAACCAGTTCTACAAAGAAGAAGAAAACCATTTGACGACGCGAGAACGCGAAGTGCTCCAATTGCTGGTAACCGGCAAAAGCAATAAAGAAATCGCCCTCTCGCTCGGCATCAGCCCCAAAACCGTTTCTGTGCATCGAACCAACCTGATGACCAAATTAGGCGTTCAAAACACGGTTGAGTTAATACGCGTTGCTGCCAACCATCAACTGACCGGTATGCCAGTTGCAGAATGAACCGGTTCAGCAACCAGGATACAAATCATCACATCGAAGGAGAATTCCATGACAGAACTTCAACTGAACTTTGTAAAAATCCCTGCTTCCGATTTTACGATGGGCAGCAAACGCTCCCTTGACATCGAAGCGCACGACGATGAAATGCCCGCCCACGTCTTGCACGTCAGTGATTACTTCATCATGAAATATCCGGTTACGAATGCGCAATACAACCAATTCATACAGGCAACCGGATATCGCGCTCCCTTGTTCTGGAAGGATGGCGTCTATCCAATCGAAAAAGCCAATCACCCGGTCGTGGGCGTGGCGCTACAAGATGCGCTGGCATTTTGCGCCTGGGCCGGACAGGTGACCGGCCAGCCGGTGCGCTTACCGACCGAACCCGAATGGGAAAAGGCAGCGCGCGGCCCACAAATACGCGTGTTCCCCTGGGGAGATGAATGGGAAAAAGGATTATGCAATATTCGTGAAGAAAAAATCAATGCGACAACCCCTGTAGACCAGTTTTCTCCCCAGGGCGACAGCCCGTATGGCGTCGCGGATATGGGCGGGAACGTGCAGGAATGGTGTTCTTCGTTGTTTGGGTTATACCCCTACGATCCTGCCGATGGCCGCGAAGCGTATGTATACACTCTGCAAGAGAGCGACCTGATGCCAAAGATCTGGGGGACCGGCACCACCTCGCTGATCGAATCGGCGGAAGCCTCGGCCGGCAAATCGGTCATCCGCGGAGGCTCATGGCGCGAATCGAAATTCCAGGCGCGCTGCGCGTACCGGGGCTGGGCGGCCCCCATGCACCGCAGCGAGGATACCGGCTTCCGCTGTTGCTACGAGCCCAGGGAATAGAACCAAACCAGTAGATGGGTGAAGCCCCAGCCAAAGAGCGCCAAGGCGAAGGCGATCAACCCCACGGCTTGCATAAATACCATCATCAATACAACGCGACGTTGGTCGGGGCGCAGCCTCAAGTAAAACCGGTCCAAAAGCCATTTTACAAAGAGGCGCCCCCGACTGCCGCGCAACGCGCTGTAACGTTTGAGGTTGGATAGCCACTCGCGGATGACCCGACGCAGCGCAGGGATGAATTCGCTGCTGCGCACAACTTCATCGCAAAACTGTTCTTCGTAACTGACGCGGCAGCCAAACGGGATGCCCTGGAAGCGCCACGTAACGGTCGTTTTGCAATCCGCCTGGAGGGCATAACTGAATTGATGCGGCGGATCGTACGCTGCTACGCGATACTCCTGCACCACCGTTCCAGCCGTTTGCGCCCTGTTCACCACCGCCTCTTGCAGCGATCCCAAACCAGGCTGCTGTTTCTGTTTCAAGCCAGCCTGGTTGCATTTTATGAACAACACCTGCGCCAGGCCCGACAGAGCGTTACTGGCGACATTTTGAGGCGCCTGCCCAAAGGCAATGGGCGCGTCGCTCGAAAGCCGGACCCGGTACCTGCTCCCGATTTTGGGGAAATCCGGCGAAACTTCCAACAGGTCGCTTGTCCCCCAGAAGGGACTGAGTTGCATACGCCGCGCATTGTCTACGACGATAGCAAATACTTCTTCGCACGGCGCTTCGATGTCAATCAAGTCGGTTACTTTTGGCATCGTTCGCCTTTCGCTTTCGAAGCCTGGCAGGCCTGCGCGTCTCGGGGGACAACGTCAGGTGACAGCCAGGCGCTCTTGCGGGTACGTTTCGTACCGCCTTTCCAGCATCACCTGGCGGATGCGGTCTACCGTGTCCCACACCTCGGCAAAGGAGGTGTACAGGGGCGCCAGTCCCAGGCGCAGGTTGTCGGGGGCGCGGAAGTCGGGGATGACGTTCATCTCCTCGATCAGGGCGCGGTTGATGCGGTATCCTTCGGGGTGGCGGATGCTCACGTGGGAGCCGCGCCGCTCCACGTCGCGGGGAGAACCGAGCGTGAATCCGAGCGGGGCAAGGATCGAGTCGGTCAGGTAGGTCAGGTATTCCGTCAGCAGGACGGATTTCTTTCGCACGCGCTCCAATCCGGCTTCCAGGAGAGGCTCGAGCGCCGCCTCCAGGGTGAGCATGGAGATCATTGGCTGGCTGCCGACCAGGAAGCGGCTCGCACCGGCGGCGGGCGTGTAGTCGAGGCCGAAGGCGAACGGTTCGTTTTGTCCCCACCAGCCCCAAATGGGGGAGAGCGCCTGCTCCTGCAATCGCTGGCTGGCGTACAAGAAGGCTGGCGCGCCCGGGCCGCCGTTGAGATATTTGTAGGTGCAGCCGACCGCAAAATCCACGCCGCAGGCGTCCAGTTCGACCGGTACAGCGCCAGCAGAGTGCGACAGGTCCCACAGGACGAGCGCTCCCTTCCGGTGGGCCATGTCGGTGACCTGTTTCATGTCATAGAGGTAACTGCTCTTGAACAGCACGTGCGAAAGCGTGACCAGCGCGGTCTCGTTGCTGATGGCCTGCGCAAGTTGGTCGAGGTCGGGAGTCAGGCCGCCGTCGCGCGACCCGACGCGGATGATCTCGTAATCCGCGCCGAGGAGATGGGCAACGCCCTGCAAGATGTACAGGTCGGATGGGAAGTTGAAGGCGTCGGTGACGATGCGCTGCCTGCCAGGACGTAAGCCGAGCGCAGCCATAGACAATTTGAACAGGTCAACCGAGACCGAATCGGTGACGATGACCTGCCCCGGCGCGGCGCCCACCAGGCGGGCGATCTTCTCGCCGACGCGGACGGGCGCCTGCCACCAGCCAGCCCTGTTCCAACTGCGGATCAGGTCGCGTCCCCACTCCTCCTCGACCACAACGCGCACGCGCTCTGCTGCGGCTTTGGGGAGGCGTCCAAGCGAGTTGCCGTCCATGTACAACATGTCGGGGTCATGGATGACGAAGGCGTCGCGGAAGGATGCCAGTTCGTCGCGCGAGTCCATTTCGAGGGCAAAGGTTCGGGAGGGGAGGAATTCCATTGTATTCACCTGGTCCAAGTATACACCCGACGTTGGTTTGGCGTACGCCCGCTCGCGACATCCGATCCCGATCCCTGGCTGGCTCGGATTGACAAATCCGAAGCCGTTTTTGCTGGATTTGGCAATCCTGCAAAGCCATATCGAGAATTACTGCATTTTTAGAACAGATTTCCAGTGTTGTGATGCGATTATGGTAAAATCAATCGGTTATGGAAACAGAGCATCTCCAAACGCTTCCCCCGCCGCCTGGCGTGGTAGGATCGCTCAAGGCTGGCTTCGATGTGATCGCGTCCAACATCCTGGTCATTTTGCTGCCGCTGGCGCTGGACCTGTGGCTGTGGTTAGGCCCGCATTTGCGCGTCGATCATCTCTTCAAGCCATTCTTCGATGAAATGTCCAGGTACTCTGGATTGAGCGGCCTGCCGTCTGCTGAAGTGGTGCGCGTCCAGCAAGCGTACGCGGCCTTGTCGGCTGAGTTGCAGACATTCAACTTGATGAGCGTGTTGCGCACCTTCCCGATCGGCGTGTTCAGCCTGATGAGCGGCAGGATGCCGGGGGAAACGCCGCTGGGCGCGGCGACTGTCATCCAGGTGGAGGATCCGCTGGCCTTGTTGGGCTGGATGGCGCTGCTCACGTTGGCTGGTTGGGTCAGCGGCGGTCTTTTCTTCCGCTGGGTATCGCTGGTGGTGGCAGACCCGTCCAAGCCAACGCCGTTCAGGTTTGGCTACTCTGTGGCGCAGGCCATTTTGTTCTCTTTGTTGTGGATCTTCCTGGCGTTCATGATCGGGATACCGGTGTTCGTGGCGCTGGCGCTGGTCGTCCTTGCCAGTCCCCTGCTGGCGCAGGCAATGCTCCTGATCATAGGGCTGCTGTCCATGTGGCTGGTGGTGCCTGTTTTCTTCGCCCCGCACGGCATTTTCATGCGCCAGGAAAATGCGTTCATCTCGATTTATACCAGCCTGCGCATGGCGCGCTTTACGCTGCCTACCAGCAGCCTGTTCGTCCTGAGCGTCCTGTTAATCGCTTACGGGTTGAACTACTTGTGGAATATTCCATCATCTAATTCATGGATGGCGCTGGTCGGGATCACCGGTCACGCCTTTATCACGACATCCTTGTTGGCAGCCAGTTTCATCTTTTACCGTGACATGCAGGTCTGGCTGCAAACTGTCTTTGCGAAAATGAAAGCGAACACGCCGCCGCAATCGGCGTAACGCATTTTTGGAGGTTTTGTGGTTCCACCGAATGCAAGTTATGAAGCAGAGAACATCCAGGTCCTGGAAGGCCTGGAGGCTGTCCGCCGCCGCCCGGGTATGTACGTGGGCGGCACGGATATCAAAGCCCTGCACCACCTGGTTTACGAGGTCGTAGACAATTCGATTGACGAGGCGCTGGCCGGGGCCTGCACGCGCATCGAGATCATCATCCACCCCGATAGCAGCGTCACGGTAGAGGATAACGGGCGCGGCATCCCGGTGGGCATCCACCCGCAGATGAAGAAGTCGGCCCTGGAAGTGGTGATGACCACCCTGCACGCAGGCGGCAAGTTTGGCGGCGGCGGGTACAAGGTTTCTGGCGGCCTGCATGGCGTGGGCGTAAGCGCGGTAAATGCGCTCTCCGAATGGTGCGAGGTGGAAGTGCGGCGCGAGGGGCAGGTACACTTCCAGCGCTTCGAGCGCGGCCACCCGCAGGAGGCGGTCAAGGTCATCGGCAAGACGAAAGCCGGGGAAAGCGGCACCAAGACCACGTTCAAGTTCGATCCGCACATCTTCAAGGATGACATCGACTACAAATTCGATACGCTGACCCAGCGTCTGCGCGAGATGGCCTTTGTCACGCGCGGGGTCACCATCCATTTCCGCGACGAGCGCAGCCAGCGCGAGATGACGTTCTACTTCGAGGGCGGCATCACTTCCTTCGTCCGCTATTTGAACCGCAACCGCGAGACCCTGCACGCGGCGGTGTATGCCGAGAAGGAGATCGAGGGCATTGGCGTCGAGGCCGCCATCCAGTACACGGATGCGTACACCGAGTCGGTCTATTCGTTTGCCAACACGATCAACACGGTGGACGGCGGCACGCACCTGACCGGGCTGCGCAGCGCCCTGACGCGCGTGATCAACGACTTTGCGCGTAAGAACGGCCTGCTCAAGGACGCCGACCCGAACTTTTCCGGCGACGATACGCGCGAGGGGCTGACCGCCATCGTCTCGGTCAAGCACCCCGACCCACAGTTCGAGTCGCAGACCAAGGTCAAGTTGATGAACGCCGAGGTGCAGACCTACGTGCAGCAAGTGGTGGTGGAGGCCTTCAACACTTTCCTGGAAGAGACCCCGCAGGCGGCCAAGGCCATCGTGCAGAAATGTCTCACCTCTGCGCGCGCGCGCGACGCGGCCCGCAAGGCGCGCGACCTGGTCATCCGCAAGTCGGCGCTCGAGTCGCTCACGCTGCCGGGCAAACTGGCGGATTGTTCCGAGCGCGATTCGTCCAAGACCGAGTTGTATATCGTCGAGGGCGATTCGGCTGGCGGCTCGGCCAAACAGGGCCGCGACCGGCACTTCCAGGCCATCCTGCCGTTGCGCGGCAAGATCCTCAACACCGAGCGCGCCCGGTTGGACAAGATCCTGGGGAATAATGAAGTCAAGGCGCTCATCTCGGCGCTTGGCACCGGCATCGGCGAATCCTTCGACCTGGAAGGCCTGCGCTATGGGCGGGTCATCATTATGAGCGTGGATGGGGATGAATTAACTTTCGTCAAAGACCCGCAAGGCGACATTCATGCGGCGCGAGTGGGAACCTTTATTGATGGCTTAATGGAAAAGAAGGAAAACCCATCTGCCTATCAAGTGCTATCGTTCAACCCGTCAACAGGCAAGACTGGCTTCCGCCCTATCAAGTCGGTGATCCGTCACGACCACATTGACCCGTTGTATGAAATCGAAACTGTCTATGGAAGGCGAGTGCGGGTGACCGGCGAGCATAGTGTCTTTGTGGTCGGGCCGGACGGCGTTCCCATTCTCAAACGCGGCGATGAAGTGCAACCGGGAGATTTGATGGTTGCGCCCGCTCGCTTACCGTTGACCGGGGATCATCCCAGCCACATTGATCTGTTGCGTCTTTTGCTCGAAACAAATGTGGAGGGTACAGGCAACCTGGTTGCGCGCGGTCCCGGCATCGAGGCATGGTATCGGCAAAAAGTGCGGGATGAATACGCAAATGATTCACAAATGAGCGAGGCTCGCGTGTCCATCCCTGCTCCGTTAGGGGAAAAACTCAAAGCCAGCCGTCAAAGCCTGGGGCTGAGTCAAATGGAGATTTGTCAGGCAGTGGGAATTCGCCAGCCCGTCACCTATTATGGCTGGGAGCGAGGCGAGGCGCGTCCCACATTGACGCATTTCCTCCGCTATGTGGATTTGTTGGGGCTGGAGCGTGAATTTGCGCTGGCCGAGGCCGCGGTTGGCGAGAGCCGCCTCGACCTGGTTTGGAACACTCAATATCGCGCCGCGCCGAGAAATCGCGTTCGCGCCTACGTCACATTGCGCGACCTGACGATAGACGATCTTGCAAACATTCAAGGCGAAGTTACCCTGACGCCCATCCATTATGCCAACCCTGGCCTACCGCGCAACTTGCCGGTGAACGCCTCGCTCATGTTCTTGTTGGGCTTCTTTATGGCAGAGGGTTCGTTGAGCGCCCGTAACGGCATCCGTTTTGCCATTGGAAAACGAAACGAGGCGCGCGTCGCCGAATTGACTGCGGCCTGTGAGGAAGTTTTTGGGTTGACGCCAACGCTTTATAAGTTGGAAGGGCGTGTGTTCGAGCTGCGCTTGCTCAACCGCGTGACCAGTCTCTTTTTCCAATCCCTTTTTGGTGGAGGAAAACTGAGCGCCTCTCGCAAGCGTATCCCCGACCTGGTCTTCAACGTCAGCCACGAACTGCAACTTGCTTTCCTGCGCGGATATTTCCTGGGCGATGGAACGATTGGGAATCACACATTGTCGTTCACCACAGTTTCGGAGACGTTGGTAAATCAATTGATGTACTTGCTACTTGGGCATGGCATTCATTCGTCTCTTAGTCGTCGTGAACCGAGCGGAAAGGCGGACGGCCTGATTCGCGGCAAGCCGGTAATTACCCGGCAAACGGCTTACACCCTGAGTGTTTCAGGCCGCGAGAACGTAGCCCGATGCGAACCAATCTGGCGCGACCACCCGAAAACCGAACATCTGCACGACTGGCTGGCCTCTCCCCTGCGAAAGGGTGGCGCCCATCCGGCTGTCTCACTGACGGGCGACCTGGTTGGGCTTCCGGTGCGCGCTGCTCGTGTTATCCCCCCTTCGGCGCGCAAAGTCTACGATTTCTCGGTGGAAAGCGACGAAACGTTCATCTGTGGAATGGGCGGCTTGTGCTGTCACAACACTGACGCCGACGTGGACGGCAGCCACATCCGCACCTTGCTGCTGACCTTCTTCTTCCGTTACATGCCAACGCTGATCGAAGAAGGACATCTCTACATTGCCCAGCCGCCGCTCTATCGCGTGGCGCACAAGAACCAGTTCAAGTATGCCTACACAGAGGCAGAAAAAGATGACATGTTGAAAACCCTGGGCGGCGAGAAGGCCAGCCTGCAACGGTATAAGGGTCTGGGCGAAATGAACCCAGAGCAACTGTGGGATACGACCATGAACCCGGAAAACCGCACCCTGCTGATGGTGGCGGTGGAAGACGCCGCCGAAGCAGACCGGACCTTCGACATGCTCATGGGCGATGCAGTGGATCCCCGCCGCAGGTTCATCCAGACCCACGCCAGGAGCGTCCGGAACCTGGATATATAGACCCTGCCAAGAGAAAAGACCAACCCGAATGGCTGGTCTTTTTTGTTACGGTTTCGCATGGCTTTGTTATGAAAGTACCATTTATTCGCTTGGGAATATAGTATAGAATTACAAAAACCCTTCTTGCATAACCATTTTCAAGCCATGTTCAATCCATTACGCTTCAACCTCACTCTCAGCAGGTTCCTGCAACTCCTTGTATTGATTTACCAGGCCATCGCTGCCGCTACTTTCCTGGTGGCGTTTTACCTGGCGTTCACCTGGATTCAAAAGCCATTCCTGGGAGCCTTCTTCGAACCCACGATGGTGATGAATGGCGGCGGGCCGAGCGCGCCGAGCGAGGCATGGCAGTTGTACAACCAGGGTATCCAGCACGGCGACCAATTGATTTCCATCGACGGCAACCAGGTCCGCAATGCGGTAGAAATGCAGCAAGCATTGGACGGATTCTTCCCCGGCGAGACCATCCCGGTGGTTGTCCGCTCCGCAGGCGGCGAGATCGAAACGTATGCCGTGGAATTACAGCGGCTGCCCACCGCTGACTGGATGGCATACTGGATCGTTCCGTCATTTGTCAGCGTTGCCTTTTTTGCGCTCAGTTTCTGGATCTTCGGCCTGCGCCGCACCGAACCACCCGGCCGCGCCTTTACCCTGTTCGCCTCTTCGATGGCGATCGTTGCTGGGACATTTTTCGACCTCTACACCACACACCGCTTTTCTTACCTGTGGGCGCTGGCCTTGCCGCTGGCCGGCGGCGCGTTGATAGACCTGACCCTTTCCTTTCCGCAGGAGGCGCGCGCCGTTGTAGGACGTCCCTATCTCCGGTGGAGCGGCTACTTCATTGCGCTCATATTAGCCGGATATTCCTTCCTTACGATGTCCAACCTGGAAGAGCCCAGGGCATATTTCACGGCCTGGTACACGTCCTATTTCTTCAACGCCATTGCCGTCTTGTTACATTTTGGCGTGACGATCCAGCGGGGCTTTTTTGCGCAGTCGCCGGTCGTCAAGAGCCAGGCGCGTATGGTGCTGGTGGGGATCATTTTCTCGCTCGGTCCCATTACGATCTGGTTTATCCTCTTCCCTTTTGACCTGATCAAGTTTTCCCCTTATCTTTTCCTTTCCATCATCCTTTTCCCCCTGACGGTTGGTTACACAATCCTGCGCTACCGCCTGGTGCGGACAGACATCTGGCTGCGCCAGGGACTGGTCTATGCGGCCCTGACCGTCATGGCGGTTGGAGGCTACGCCCTGCTGGTCAGCGGGATCGGCCTGGTCTTCCACAATGTTGTTCCGCCCGACAGTCCTGTGTTGATCGGTGGGATCGTCTTTGTGTTGGCTATCATTTTGGATCCCCTGCGCATGTTCCTGGTGAAGGCCATAGACAGCGCCTTTTTCCGTGGGCAGAAAGTCTATGAGGAAAGGTCCCGTAATTTCAGCCACGACCTGACCAATGCGTTAGACCTGCAAAGCATTGGGCGCATGTTACGGAAGCACATCCTGGATACCCTGTCCCCCGAATACGTCCATATTTATGTTTTCGACCCGGTCAACGACCAATACGCCAGCCTGCCGGACGAAGATGGCCGCCCCAGCAGCGACGTCCGCTTTCCTGCCGGTAGTCAACTGGCGCAATATTTCCAAAGGGAACGTTTGCCCCTCTACCTGGATGAGCATAACCCTCCCGCCAGCCTCAAACCGGAAGAGAGCCGCCTGAAATTGCTGGGCGCAAAGTTATTCATCGCCCTGCCAGGCGAGAACGAGGTCACCGGTTGGCTGGCGTTGGGACAGCGCCTTTCTGGGCAGCCCTATACCCCGCAAGACCTGACCTTCCTGGAGACCCTGGCAGACCAGTCCTCGGTCGCGATTGGGCGCGTGCAGACGGTTGCCAACCTGGAGCGCCGCATCCAGGAGATGAACGCCCTGACGCGCGTCTCACAAGGCGTCAACATCACATTGACGTTCGATGACGTGATGGAACTGATCTTTGCGCAGACCGGGCAGATCATCCCGGCCACGGAATTCCACGTCACGCTCCTGAACAAGGACGGAGGCTATTTCTATTACGCTTTTTGCATCGAGGCCCATGACCGTTTACACGAGCGGGAAAATATCCCCCTGCCGGTCAAGTTCGGCTTGGGGCAAGAAGTGTACGAAAAGGGTCGCCCGATCCTGACCCACGACTATTCGCGCGAGTGCCAGGCGCGAAATGTGACCCCAGCCCTTCAGGATGTATACGCCTGGATGGGAGTCCCCCTGAACGCCGGGGCGGAAACGATCGGCGCGCTTACCATTGGTAACCGGCAAGCCAATGTCACCTATTCCCGGGCGCAACTCGGCCTGCTGCAGGCTATTGCCGACCAGACAGCCGGCGCGATCGTGAAATCGCGCTTGCTGCAAGAGACCCAACAACGCGCCTACCAACTGTCCACCTTGAACGATCTCACCCGCCAGTTGACTTCCACCCTGGACCTGGAGCCGTTGTTGAAGAACATCCTGGAAAACGCGGTCAGCATTCTCAATTGCGAGGCCGGCAGCCTGTTCCTGGTGGACGACCAGACAGACGAACTGGTCTTCAAGGTCACAGCCGGCCCGCCGGCTTCGGCAGAACTGGTAGGCCAGCGCATCCCGCCCGGCAGCGGGATCGTTGGCCGCGCCGCCAAAATGCGCGCGCCGGTCATGGAAAACCGGGCGCAATCCTCCCCCACCCACTTCAACGCCACCGACATCCAGATCGGTTTCACCAGCAAATCGTTGCTGGCGGTGCCGCTGCTGTTCAAAGATCAGGTCATCGGGGTGCTGGAGGTGATCAACCGCAAGGACGGCCTGCCCTTTGTCGATGACGACCAGACCCTGCTCTCGGCTTTTGCCGGCCAGGCGGCGGTCGCCATCGAAAATGCGCGCCTGCATACCCTCACCGACCAGGAACTGGCCGCGCGTGTAGAGGAACTCTCCGTTCTACAACGCATCGACCGTGAGCTCAACGCCAGCCTCGAAATCGACCGCGCCATGCGCATCACGCTGGAATGGGCTATGCGCCAATCGAAAGCGGAAGCCGGCCTGATCGGGACACTGACCGAAGAAAGGCTGTACGTTATGGCCGAACAGGGTTACGGCAACCTGGAAAAACAATTCCCCAAGGGCGCCATTCCCCTGGATATGCCTGCTATGAAATCCGCCATCGGGTCTGCCCAGCCGAACCAGGTTTCCTTGCAAGAGCATGAGGAAAGCAGCATCCTACCCGGGGCGCACACACAGATTGCCATTCCCATCCGCCGTGAAGCCAATGTGGTCGGCTTGATCTTCCTGGAAAGCACCAGCGATTCCCAGCAAGATATTGCATTCCTCAACCGCCTGAGCGACCACGCTGCCATCGCTATCTCGAACGCCCAACTGTACCAGGAAGTCCAGCGCGCCAACGAAGCCAAGAGCGAATTCGTCTCCTTTGTTGCCCATGAACTCAAAAACCCGATGACTTCCATCAAAGGGTATACCGAACTGCTTGCGGGCGGCAAAGTCGGCGACATCAATGAGACGCAGACCAATTTCCTGCACACGATCCGCTCGAATGTAGACCGCATGTCGACGCTGGTCTCGGACTTGAATGACAATGCAAAGATCGAGGTCGGCCGCCTGCGCCTGGACTTCAAGGCGATAGACGTAGCCGATTTCGTTGACGATGTGGCCCGCTCTACCCACCGCCAGATCGAGGAACGTAAGCAGGCGCTAAGTATCCAGATACCCGATACGCTCCCAAAGGTCTGGGCAGACCGTGGCCGCGTCATCCAGGTGCTGACCAACCTGGTCAGCAACGCCCATAAATATACGCCCGAAGGAGGCAGCATCCTGATCGGCGCGGAAGCCTCTGCTAATCATTGGGACCCCGACGGGGCCGCCCGCGTGGTGCATATCTGGGTGAAAGACGACGGCATCGGCATCAGCCTGGAGGACCAGCAAAAGATCTTTACCAAGTTCTTCCGTTCTGAAGACGAAACGGCCCGCAAAGCGCCTGGCACCGGGCTGGGACTGAATATCACCAAGAGCCTGGTGGAGATGCAGGCCGGGCGTATCTGGTTCGAAAGCAGGCTTCATGAAGGTACGACTTTCCACTTCACTATTCCAACGGCGGAGGAATAACTTCTTATGGCCCTGACTGCTGTCGTTGGCCGGGCGCAAGCCCTGGATGGCCGCGAGGCCAGTTTGCAGGCTATCCACCACGCGCTGAACCGGATCGGCGCTGTCACGCCGGGGTTGGGGATCGTGATCGCCTCCCACCAATACCAGCCGCGCGACATTGCCAGCGGCGTTTCCGGCCTGTTGGGGGATGTCCCGGTGATCGGGTTCAGTTCCCCGGTGGGGTTGACGGCGAGCGGTACTTTCCCGCATTCTGTGGTGGTCGGCATCCTGGGAGGCGACGGCTTCGAAGCCCATTCCCACTGGCTGCCCGGCTATGCCCAGAGCAGCCGAGAGACGGCTATCCAACTAGGGATGCTGGCATCCGGGGATAAGGCGCAAGACCTGCTCTTCTTTGCAGACGGGTTCAACGGGGATGCAGAACAGTTCTGCCAGGCCATGAACAGCCAACCGGGCCGGGTATCGGGCGCGCTTTCTTCGGGCGACCTGCATACCGGGAATACCTTCCAAATTGCCGGCAACCAGACCGGGACAGGCGCGGTGGCGGCCCTGACGCTCAACGGGAACGTCCGCATTGGCGTTGGTTCGGCGCATGGATGGAACCCGGTCGGCAGCCAGATGCGCGTCACGCGCTCGCGCGGCTTCTGGCTGCGCACGTTGGACGCCCGCCCCGCTTCCGAGACCTACGCCGAACTGCTGGGCTACCCGGCGCGCGAGTGGGGTTTCCCTCCCTTGAACCACATGGCGCGCCTGTACCCGCTGGGCATGGAGCATGGCGACGAGCTGGTCATCCGTTCCCCCATCCGGGTGGAGGCGGACGGCAGTTTCCGCATGAATGCGCCCGTCCGCGATGGGGCCGACGCCTTCGTGATGGTCGGCAGCCGTACGGCCTGCCAGAAGGCGGCCCAGGCGGCCGCGCAACAAGCCCTGCGGGACCTGGAAGGCGCCAAACCCGTTTTCGCCCTGGCGCTGGTGGACATCGCCTGGCAGATGCTGCTCAAGGCTACGCCCGGGGTGGAGATCGCCGCTGTGCAGGATATATTGGGAGAAGAGATTCCCATTGCCGGCGGATATACCCTCGGGCAGGTCGTACCAGACCAGGCAGGGACTGCGCCGCGCTTCCTGAATCAACATATCGTGGTGATGGTGTTCGGGGAAAAACAAGGGACATGAAACTGGACCTGGCGCGGACAACTTCCCCTATCCCGGCGGCCGACGCCCTGGCGCGCGCGGTCGCTCACGTCGGCGCTGGGACGGATGATTTCTTCGGCGAATAAGCCTGAGGCTGATTTTTACATCCTTGGGAGTCCGCATGGCGAAGATCGATCTGCCCGCGATGGAAGCGTTGGTGGATAGGACCAGAGCCAAGTAATTGCCCAAAAAGACTTCCGAAGCCTTTCCAAAGCATCCCGTAGCGTAGCGGATGGGGCAAGACTTCGGAAGTCTGCGTTTATGGGCTGTCTACTTCAGGCAGCAATCGTTCGAAGATGTTTTTTGTAGAGCCTCGCGCCCAAAATAGGCAGTACCAAGTTGACCCCAAGTCCGATGGCGAAATGGGGGTTCAGGAAAATGTTCGAGAGAATACCGTGATCCGCCAAATAAAGGATTGACCAGGCTCCGACGGGGATATTCAATAGCAGGCTGACAATCAGGCCAGGGTTGTAGCGTTTGCGGGCTTTGATTCCCAAAGCGATGTGGGCAATGCCAGCGAAGAATGAGAAATAAGGGATCCATAGCCCGTATTGATAATCTTTGGCGGCGAGCAGCCCAAAGGTGGGCAGAATGATCCAGACCACGAGGATGTTGACGTAGAAAATAAAGTTCTCATCGAGGGGCTTGTCTTCGGTTGGGAGTTTGAAGATGCCCGTGTTGAAGAATTTTGCAAACCCGCCCGGAAAAATATATTCTTCAGCTTCATGCAGCATGTAAAGCGGTGTTTGAAGAAGGAGCAGGAAGAGAACGAAATCAGTATTTTTGACGAAGGCGAAGAGAAAGACAAAGAGAAAGATAGAGAGGATGAAGCCTACTTTTGCCCAGTCTCTTTTGAGCCAACTGAAGTATTCTGTGAGGGTCATTTTATTTTCCTTTCTTACTGGTTAGATGGACGAAGTGATGACAGAAATATGCGCACAAATTCAGCGGTTATTTCTTCGATGGGGATATCTACTGGGAGCAATTCTTTTACGGGATGCAAACCGACAGCATAACCAAAGATCATGCTCATCAAGCTCTGCGCCGTGACCTGCGGATCAACCGCCTGCATCTTGCCAACGTCAATCTGTTTCTGGAAATAGCGTTCCAGCAATGCGATCATGCTGCTCGGGTTTTGCGCCAGAGCCGCTTTCATCTCAGGGAAGTGGATCGATTCGAACATCAACATGCGAATCGCATCCTGCTGGGCGAGGAAGAAGCGCAGGGTGTGTTCGCTGATGAGACGTAAATCCACTTCGAGATCGTAAGCAAGTTTCGCTTCGAGCATCTCAAAATTTACGCCGCCACCGATCTGCTGAAAAACGGCTTGAAAGAGTTTCTGCTTATCGCCGAAATGACGGAAGAGGGTCACTTCGGCAACGCCAGCCTTGTCCGCAATTGCCTGCGTGGTGGTGCGGGCATAACCAAGCGTTTGGAACGACTCTGCCGCTGCTTCAAGGATGCGCTGACGGGCTTTCTTTTGGAGAATAGATTTTGTATTTGACATAAGATTTAAAATGTAAGTAAGTACTTACATTTTAACCATTTTTTGGGTTTTGTCAAGAAGTATTTCCTCATTATTCAAAAAACAGCCCCATGAGTCTAATCACAGGGCTGTTTGCTAACCGTTGAAAGCTAACCGCGAAATATGGATCGCGCTGCCTTCCGCGCCATGCGCCGCTTCCAGCCCCTCCCCGGTCCTCCCCAAATCGCAATAGTTTTACGGTTAATTCACTTTATCATGCGGATTTGGGGAGGGTGACCGAAGGGCGGGTGGGGCTTCTTTAGATGTGAATTGCTGCTCCCTCAGCCCCATGCGCCGCTTCCATCAATACTTCGCTCAAAGTCGGATGCGCATGTACGTTGCGGGCGATCTCGTGCGGGGTGAGTTCCAGCATGTGCGCCAGGGTCAGTTCGGGAAGGAGTTCGGTCACTTCGGGGCCGATCATGGACGCGCCCAGGATCTCGCCGTATTTCTCGTCCACCACCAGTTTGACCCAACCGGCGTAATCGCCCAACCCCAGCGCCTTGCCGTTGGCCTGGAAGGGAAAACGCCCGATCTTGACCTGGTAGCCGCGCTCCCTGGCCTGCGCTTCGGTCAGCCCGAACGAAGCCACTTGCGGCTGGCAATAGGTGGCGCGCGGCATCATCTCGTAATCCAGCGTCACTGTTTCCACGCCGGCGATATTTTCCGCCGCCACGATCCCCATGGCCGAGCCGACGTGCGCCAGCATCAGTTTGCCGGTCACGTCGCCGATGGCCCAAATTCCGGGGACGTTGGTCGCCATGCGCTCGTCGATCTCGATGAAGCCGCGCTCCGAAACCTGGACGCCCAACTCTTCCAAGCCCAATCCTTTGGAATTGGGACGGAAGCCGATGGCCACAAGCGCCTGCTCCGCTTCGAGGGTCTTCGTCTCGCTGCCTGCGGACACCACGACTCGGACTCCGCCCTGGCTTGCTTCCACGGCTTCGACCTTGTGCCCCACCAGGAAGTTGATCCCGTTCTTCTTGAAGGCCTTCTCCAACTCGACGCTGACTTCTTCATCTTCGAGCGGGACCAGGTGCGGCAGCATCTCGACCATGGTCACCTGCGCGCCGTAGGAATTCCAGACGGTGGCGAATTCCACGCCGATGGCGCCCGCGCCGATGATGACCGCGCTCTTCGGCAGTTTCTCCTGTGTGATGGCTTCCAGGTAGGTGACGACTTTCTCGCCGTCCACCTTCCACGCGCCAGGGACAGCCGCCGTCGCGCCGGTCGCCACGATGACGTTCCTGGCAGATAAGGCCTGGGATTTGCCTTCGGCGTCGGTAACGGAAACAGTCCCGGGGGCGTCCAGATGCGCAGTTCCCATGTAGACGTCGATGTTGTTCTTCTTCATCAAAAACCCGACGCCCTTGACCAGTCGGTTCGAGACCTGTCGGCTGCGCTTGACGGCGGCGCTGAAGTCCAGGGTCAGGTTGTCGAAGGAAAAGCCGAATTCCTTGCCGCGCTCGCGCAGGGTGTGGGCGATCTCGGCGTTCTTGAGCAGCGCCTTGGACGGGATGCAGCCTACGTTCAGGCACACGCCGCCCAGCCATTGCTTGTCGACGATGGCGGTCTTCTGCCCCAGTTGCGCCGCGCGGATGGCGGCCACGTAGCCGCCGGGGCCGGCGCCGATGACGATGACATCATAGGTTTCGGTCATGTTGATCTCCTATATCGGAAGTTGAATTCGAAAGGTGTGGGATTATTTTACTCTATCTGCTATCGCGCGGACGCGGCGACGGTAATATCCATCCAGCAGGCGGTTGGCCAGCCAGTCGGCAAAGTAAGCCAGTGGGGACATGCCGAAGGTGGGCTGCTTTTGGCGAGGATGGGGCGTTTCGTCAGCCAGTTCCACTTCGCTGACGACCAGCGCATCGCCGGTTTCAGTCACGCGCTGGAGCACGGTCCCGTCCGCAGCAGCCACGTAGGTTTCAGGGAAGTAACCCGTTTCTGCGCGGACCTTGTCTGCATCCTTGAGATATTTCCACAGGCGCGGGCGAAACAGAGTGTAGGTCAACAAGGAGAGTCGCGGGCGAGGCAGGGCGCTTTGGAAAAGGCCCGAGCCGGTGGTGTTGACGACCGGCACACCCAGCCAGGTTGATTGGCGTAACAAGTGCGCCCCGAAAGCATCGTCTGCGCCCTGGTAGGCGACCTGCCAGATAAGGCCCAGTTCCTGCACGGAAATCCTTTCCCCTCCAGGGAAACATAACCGGATTCGGTGAGGCAGCGGCGGGCAGGAACTGACCAGCATCAAATCCACCTGGCCGGCATATTGCCGCCACAAATTGGTGTGGGCGCAGTCCCAGCAGATCAACATGCCGAATTTGCCCAGCGGCGTATCCGCTACGGAGACTCCTCCCTGCGTTTTGCGGTAATAAGCGCGCTCCCAGGCCCAGGGGTAGGACTTGTCGTATTGCCAGTCCTGCCCGTCAGGGGCAACCAGGAACATACGATTGTAAATCTCGCCATTCTCATAGAAGAACAGCGTTCCGGCAACATAAAGGTTCAGTTGATTTGCTTTCGTTCGCATCCATGCCAGCGTTCGCCCATCCGCGGTTTCAGCCAGGGCATAGTTCTCATCTGCGTAGGTATAGCCGGTGTTGAACAATTCCGGCAGGACGGCAATCTGCGCGCCTTGCGCGGCGGCGCATTCCAGCAAACGGCTTGCCCGTTCCAGCCTTTCATCCACAGGGGCTGGCGCAGCGTCCATTTGGATAGCGGCGATTTTGAGTCTTCTGGTAGTTTCCATAAATCGAAATGTCGATGTGTCCTGTATGTCCTGCTCCTGGCAAAACGACTGATGTAATTACGTTTATCCACTATTTGCTTTGGAGTCAGACAGCTTGCTGTCGAAATTACGGGAGCAAGTTCCCTTAATTACGGGAGCAAGTTCCCTTAATTACGGGAGCAAGTTCCCTTAATTACGGGAGCAAGCTCCCTGACTCCAAAATATAATGACATTCGCAGTAATTTTGATGTATGCCTGAGTAGCCGACCGTCAACAAGACAGCCGTTTTTTCCCTTTTTCATCTACAACAAATTGGGTTTGGGGAAAGGACATCTTGACTCCTTTCACGCGCTGCCTAAATTATACCGCGTGCTTCCTTTGGCGATTGACCTTGCCAGCGTCTCTTGCAAGTCATCCTTTATCTTTTGCGCGCCGTCATCAGGAAAACCGGGAAGGTGCGTTGCTCATTGCCAATTTTCTTTTTGATGCCGTAGGCGTTCGAGAAATGCGCCTCCGTAAACCCGGCGACCTCGACCCGTTTTTGCAGTTTGTTGCGTTCGAAGCCGTGATGGACATTCACCGAGCCGTCGGTGTGGAAGGAGCCGTCCTCCTTGTCGAGGTCGGCGATCACCAGCCAGCCGCCGGGTTCCAGCACATCGTAGAACCTGCGCAGGATGCCGTCCGTATCGGGGATGTGGTGCAGCGCCATCAGCGAATAGGCGACGTGGAATCTCTGCGCCGGGAGCGGATCCACAGACAAGTCGAGCCGGACCGGGTGCATGTTCCCCGCCTTCGCGGCCTTGATCTTGCCTGACAGGACGCCCAGCATCCCCTGCGAGGTATCCGCCAGCGTGATGGAGGCAAAATCTTCCCGCAAGGCGAAACTGAGCAGGCCGGTGCCGCAGCCGATCTCCAACGCGGACATGCCGGGCTTGATATCCACCGCCGCGCGGATGGCGTTCGCCACCGCCCGGGCGCGCTGTACTTTCATGGGATCGGAGTCCCCATCTTTGGCGCATTGGTCGAAGTTTGTCATAGTTGGAAAAGGTGAATTACGCCCGGTGATGAGACATAATCGCGAGAAACGACCAGGGTTCCGGTAAGGCCAATTTCACTTCCCAATACCTGCGCTTTGCGGATGTCGTCAGCGTGAGGGTGAAGTTTGACTTCATAGCCCTGCTGGTTCTGGATAAAGTCAATCTCAAGACCGTTTTTGCGTTGATAGTATTGCACACGACCGCGCGGCAGAAGGTTGCAGTAAACGGCATTTTCGAAAAGCGCACCTTCGTCCACCTGGGCAAATAGCCGCGCCAGGCCAGGATCGCAAATGTAAATTTTGGGCGCTTTGCGGATTTCGACGTCGCGGCTGGTGGTGTAGGGTGAAACCAGGTGAATGAAGTATGTGCCTGCGAGAAACGCCAGGTAATCGTTGATGGTTTCACGCGCCAGACCAAGCAGGCTGGAGAGCTTGGAAATTTCCAGTTTGGCGCCGGTGCGTTCTAACAAAAGAAAAAGCAGGTCACGGATTTTGTGGCTTTTGCGAAAATCACTCAGTTGCACGACTTCCAGCTGGTAGTAGGAGGTGAAGATATCCTCGAGTGCAGCCTGTTTTTCGGCTATGCTGGTCTTTTGGGCCACGCCAGGAAAACCGCCAAATTGCAGGTATTCCTCCATACTGGCTTTGTATGTTTCATACAACGCAAAGGATGTACGCTCAATGGGTGGAGAGGGCAGACCTTTGAAGCGCAGGAATTCATCGAACGTGAGCGGATATAACTCGAAAATGTATTTACGACCCGCCAGCGACTCGGAAAACTGGTTTTTCAGGTAATAACTGGACGACCCGCTGAGAATAAACTTGACGCCATACGTATCTAGCAGGTACTTGACAATAGAGGGTAAAGTTTTAACGCGTTGGATTTCATCAAGGAAAACATAGGCGCGCTCACCCTGTTTCAGACCAAGCAGCTGCAGGTTGGCATAGATGGCATCGTAATCTGTTTCCTCGAAGTACAATTGGTTGCGGGGATTTTCCAGGTCGAGGAATATCTTGTTAGGCGAGACGAGGCGATCGTAGATGGTTTTGAGCAGGGTGGTTTTCCCAACCCGCCTCATCCCTGTAACGACAATTGCTTCTGGAGATGGAAGCACTTTTTCGATGGATGGGTAGATATTTCGTTCAGCAAGCATAAGTATATTCTATAAAAAGTATTACTTTTTGTCAACCATAATTAGCAAAAAGTATTATTTTCCAACAAACTGCTAACGAGAACCAGCCGTCTTCAAATGTTCTTTTTTGACGACCAGTTTCCAATACAGGCGGAGCATCTGCCGGAATGCGCGGGACAAATGCGGCAAAGAAAAAAACTGGGACGAGCCGTATACGCGCGGGTAGTGGTGGACAGGCGCTTCCGCAATGGAGTAGCCCGCGTCTTCGAACTTCTTGACCATTTCGAGGCAGATGACGCCGCCAGTGCTTTCCAGGTTGGCTGCCTGTAGAATCTTGCGCGGGATCAGGCGAAAGTCGCAGTTGACGTCGCGCAGGCGGATGCCGAACAGCAGGCGGACGACGATGCGATACGTCCTGCCGGTCAGTTTGCGGATCCAGGGGTCGCTGCGCGCAATTTTGTACCCGTTGACGATATCGACGCCCTCGTCGAGCGCGTCGACCAGGTTCACCAGTTCGAGCGGATTGTATTGCGCGTCGCCGTCCGTGTAGAAGATCCACTCTTTGGCTGCGGCTGAAAATCCGCTCAACAGCGCCCCGCCATAACCCCGGTTGGCCGGGTGGTGGATCACGCGCAGTTCGGGGTAACGCGCGGCCATTTCGTCCAGCACGAGAGCGGTGTAATCGCTGCTGCCGTCGTCGGTGACGATGACCTCGTAGTCGTCTGTTACCTGGCGCAGGGCGTTCAAGGCGGTCAGCACCATGCTGGGGATGGTGCCGCCGTCGTTGTAGGCCGGGAAGACTGCGCTGACGCTCGCCAGCCGTTTTTTGACGGGAGCAGTCATTCCTATTTCTTCCTGCCTACGGCGATGACGCTCAACCCAAAGGGCAGCCTGCGCCTGGAGGCCAGCGGCGCTTCCGCAGCGAGGACGGCCCGGAAAAAGCCATCCATGCGACCGACCTCGAATGAAAGGTCAGACGTGTTGGCCGGGGACGGCCAAAGGCGTTCGAGCCATCTCTTCATCACGGCCAGGGGGAAAAGGAACATGTTTGCATACGTCAGGTGTTCCAGCGCCAGCCCGGCGGCTTGCAAGAGGGACGCCAGCCTGCGCGCAGTGTAGCGCCGGGCAGTGTGCACCCTGCGGTCGTGACGTCCTCGCAGCCAGTCATAGGCCGGGACGCGCAGCAGCAGCAGTCCATCGCAGGCCAGGACGCGGGAAATTTCTTGCAAGGCGGCCAGGTCATTGGGCGCGGCTCGTTCGTAGATCACGTCCAGGCTGGCGACCAGGTCGAAGGAAGCGGGAGCAAACGGCAGGTCCAGGAGCGAGGCGCGCACAAGCCGTTGCGCCTGGCGCAGTCGGCAAAAGTCCAGCGCCAGCGGCGAGATGTCGATCCCGGTCACATCGCCATACTCGGCCAGGTAGGTGGTCATGGCTGCGCCGGTACCGCAGCCGGCGTCCAGGATGCGCAGGTTTTTTTGATCCCCAGCCCAGCGATGGAGAAGGGCCCGCGTGATGGCCTCCATGCCCAGGTACCACCAGTGCCGGCGTTCCATGCGGTACATGAGTTCATATTCTTGCGGATCCATCGGGTTATGGCGCTCGATAGGCCAGCATGATCACGGTTTTACAATCGTACAAGTAATGAAGTTGGCCGCCCGGATGGGAACGCGCCCAGGCTTCCAGTTCGGCGATGCGGTCCGGGTTTGCGAGCACGGTCTCGCCGGAGATGAGATCCAGGCTATCTGCCGGTTCGGGGACGTTTATGATCTTGCGCCCCTGGCTCAGGAAGGCCGCCGAGTGGTGGGAACCGTAGAAGAAAAGATCGTTGCTCAAGAGATATACCCTGGCCGCGTTATCGAGTTCGCCCACGTATTTTCCCATGTGAGAGGCAAAGCGCCCTGGCAGGTTGTCGCCATAGCGGCATTGGCCGGCAAAATCGCCATAGTAGGCCCACACGTTGAATACCAACAGGCTGGCCAGGACGCCGGCGGCGACCAGCGCGTAGGCTTGTTTGGTATTCTCCCAACTCACGCCCAGGGCATCCAACGTTTGTTCGAGGCCGATGGCTGCCAGGAGCATGGCTGGCGGCAGGACGATGATCATGCGGTAGGAATCGGCAGATGGCGGGATGGCGAACAGTCCAATTGCCAGGGTGGGCGCCCAGAAATAGCCGTTCAGGAGCAGGTGGCCGGGCGAGCGCGCGCGCCACAAGGCAACGCCCAGCCCGATCAGGAATAACGCTGCCGTAATCAGGCTGAGCATTGGCACCCGCGAACCGTAAAAGTCAAAGGCCGGATAGTAAGTCAGGGAGAGGAAAGCGTGGGCTACCCGGTGTGAAAGAACGGACATGGCGCTCTGGCCGGTATTTGCGATGGTTTCGGCCAGCCAACCGGTTTGGAAGGTGCCGTTCTCTCCCAAGCGGTTGATGAATTCGTTAGGATTGTAGGCCACATAGGCTACCTCGGGCAGGAGGAGGAGTACCCAGCCTCCCCAAAAAGCGGCCGACTGCTTCAAGGCTGGCCTGAACCAGGGGCGCAAAAACAACAACGAGACCAGCATGTAGGCAAGCGCCAAACCGGTAATGATCTGCGCGGTCAGGTAGACGCTGAAGTGGATCGCCAGCAGGACGCCGGCCGCAGCCGTCCGCCAGGCGCTGCGTTTTTCCAGTCCGCTCAATAAGAGATACAGTTCCAGCGGCACCAGCCAGGTGCCGTGGATGTATCCTACCGCGCCGATGCGGCTGAAATGGATATGCGTATGCGAGGTCATAAGGAGAAAAGTTGCGATCAGGGCTGTCCGTTTCCCGGCAACCTGGCGCGCTAACAGATACAACATCGGGATCGCCAGCGTTCCGCTGACGGCCGGGAGAAATCGCAAGGCCAGGGGTGTTGGACCGAAAACCTCTATGGCAATATTGACCGCCTGCAAATACAAAGCCCCAAAATTCTCCCATAGCGAGAACGGATTCGCCCAGGTATCCGCAACCGTCGCTTGGGCGGCCTCCCCCAACCGCCCTTCGTCCCCATCCAGGACGCGCGGCAGGTTCCCCAGTTCGTAGAAGCGCAAGAAGGCCGCAACCAGGGTCAACCCCGCCAGCAGCAGCAACTCATTGCGATGCGCTTTGATCCACTCCCGGATCGCTTCGGGTGTGAATGGGGCCTCTGCAAAAGCCGCCACGTAACAAATGCCGCTGGCCAACCACAGCGTGATGACCGGGATGTAGTTGAAACTACTGGAGCGATAGAAATACATCATCGCCAGCGCGGCAGACAACGACAGCGTCGCCGCAGCGCCCACCAGCATAGCCGGTTTCGAAAATGCAAGGCCGGCGGGCAGGCTTTGCGCCGTTCCAGGGGGGCGGAACACCAGGCTGCCCAAGAATAAAACCAACCCCACGCCAGATATCCAGATTTGGGTAGGGATGGCGTCAGGATTCTTGCCAGGCAGCGCAAAGAGAATAAATTGCCCGGCGAATACTAACAGTATGCCCGCCAGGCTGATAAAGAACCGAATCCTGGCTGATCTTTGGTCATGGCGATTTTTCATAGTATGTCTCTCTGGAATCCATTTTGATAAAGCAACTATCCGACATCACAGCAAACTACACCGCCTGTTGCCGAACGAGGGATAGGGTTGGATTGCGCCCGGCCCGTAGGGCCAATGGAGTAAAACGTATTGTAACCCAAAAAGCAGGCAGAAAAATGATAAAAACCTTTCCTTTGGCAAGTATAATGGGGCGAATGCCTGGCTGCCTCCATGGACCACAAGCCGGGGAATAAGGAGCGTATGAGTCAACCCAAGAAACTATTTTGGACCGGGGTCCGCGCGGAAATCCCGCTTTTGATCGGGGTGATCCCCTTCGGGATGATCTACGGCGTCCTCGCGCTCGACGCCGGACTTGGGCCTGCTCCCGCGCAAATGATGTCCTCCATCGTTTTTGCCGGCTCCGCCCAATTCATCACGGCCGGACTGGTGCGCGAGGCCGCGCCGGGGCTGATCATTGTGCTGACCATTGCGGTGGTCAACTTGCGGCACATGCTCTACAGCGCCTCGATCGCGCCGTACGTGCGCTCCCTGCCCATGCGCTGGAAGGTGCTGCTTTCCTACCTGCTGACCGATGAGGCCTATGCCACCACCATCCTGCACTACGAGCAGGAGGAGACGCCTGCAAATGGACATTGGTTCTTCCTGGGCGCGGGGACGGCGCTGTGGACGACCTGGCAACTCAGCACCGCCGTCGGCATCCTGCTGGGGGCGACCCTGCCCGAGTCCTGGCCGCTGGACTTTGCCCTGCCGCTGACCTTCATTGCCATCGTCATCCCGGCCCTCAAAGACCGGCCGGCTGCCGCCGCAGCCTGTTCGGCGGGGTTGGCGGCGCTGTTGGCCTTTGGCCTGCCGTACAAACTGGGCTTGATGGCGGCTGGCTTGTTGGGCATTGCCGTCGGCGTCTTCGTGGAGGGATGGAAATCCGCACGGGGGACGCGATGAACATCTGGCTGGTATTCATCTTGGGCGGTCTGTTCACCTTCGGGATGAGATTCTCGTTCATTTACCTGCTGGGCAGGTTCGAGGTCCCGGAAACGATGCGCAGGGCCTTGCGTTTCGTCCCCCCGGCGATATTGACCGCGATTTTTGCGCCTGAGTTGTTCGTCCGTTCTGGTCGCATCGATCTTTCCCTTTCGAACTTTCGCTTGCTGGCAGGCATGGTCGCCATCCTGGCAGCGTGGAAAACCAAAAACATGCTGCTGACGATTTTATTCGGCATGGCCGCTTTGCTGTTGCTGGAACTGTTCTTTTGATGCGCCCTGCCACTTTGCGCTGCGCAGGGTGTTTTATCCTATTGCAAATCCAATTC
>JBMOMO010000344.1:0-6545 GCA_049324135.1 Chloroflexota bacterium | reverse complement strand
AAACCAAAAACATGCTGCTGACGATTTTATTCGGCATGGCCGCTTTGCTGTTGCTGGAACTGTTCTTTTGATGCGCCCTGCCACTTTGCGCTGCGCAGGGTGTTTTATCCTATTGCAAATCCAATTCCCCAAAGGAGGTAACTGCCTACCCGCCGTTGAAAGATTGTCGCTTCGCAGCGCAAAACGCCAAATTTATCCGCAGATGACGCAGATTTCGCCGATTTTTTCTCCAATCTGTGTAATCTGCGACATCTGCGGATGATTTTTGAAGCCAGGGTAGGCAGTTACCAAAGGAGTACGAATGCCCGCTACTTCTTCGCCCGGTCCCGAGGCCGGGCAACCTCCCAGTCGCCGCATGAAGCGTTTTTGGCGCGTGGCCGTGCTGGCAAACATCAAGGACGAGAACAAGCCCCTGCCGCACGGCGTCCCGCCGGATGCCTATGCCGATTTCGACCACATCGAAACCATCTACCACCTCCAGAAAGCCATCCAAAGCGACGGCCATGAGACCAGGTTCATCATGGCCGATGAAAACCTGCCCTACGCCCTGAAAGAATACCAGCCGGACATCTGCTTCAACATCGCCGAGGGGCTGGGCGGCGACGCGCGCGAAGCGCAAGTGCCGGCCCTGCTGGAAATGCTGCGCATCCCCTACACCGGCTCGCGCGTGTTGACCAACGCCATCAGCCTCGACAAGACCCTGACCAAACGCATCTGGCGCGACCGGCGCCTGCCCGTTGCCCCCTTCCAGGAATTCGCCAGCGGGGACGAACCGCTGCGCCCCGAATTGAAGTTCCCACTGTTCGTCAAACCGGCGCGCGAAGGCACCGGCATGGGCGTAGACCTGAAAGCCATCGTCCACGAGGAAAAGGAACTGCGCCAGCGCGTCAAATACGTGATCAACAATTACCAACAGCCCGCCCTGGTGGAGACCTTCCTCTCCGGGCGCGAGTTCACCGTCGGCGTCATGGGGCGCGCGGACGCCCGTTGTTTTACGCGCCATCCGGAATGGTACGAAAAGGACGGCTTCCACCGCTTCCCGGTGCTGGAACTGGACAGCAGCCGCTCGGTGACGCCCAACGTCTACAGCCAGGCCGCCAAATCGAAAGACGTGGGACAGAAAGGCGCTCCCGGCTACATCTGTCCCGCCGAAGTAGACGCCGAACTGGGCAAGAAACTCAAACACTTCGCCTGGCGCGCCCACCAGGTATTGAACGCGCTGGACGTTTCCCGCACCGACATCCGCCTGGACGATGAGGGCAACCCGCGCCTGATCGAGATCAATACCCTGCCTGGGCTGACGCCCGATTACAGCGACCTGTGCCTGCAAGCCAAATCCGAAGGCATGGCCTACACCGACCTGGTGCTCGACATCCTCTACCTGGCGGCCGGTCGCTGGGGCCTGATGGAGCCGCGCGACCTGCCGACCGGACAGGGGAAGAGGAAAGGCAATTAGCGCCCAAGGCCGATTTTGGGCGCAAAATCAGGTGCGATTGCCCTGACTGACTTATCAGCCCTCTGTCCGCTGGCAGATGGCAAAACTCTTGCGCAAAGCCAGCGCGCTTCCTGCTCCCGCCCTTAACCCAACCCGGACAAGCCGGAAAATTTCACCACAAAGGCGCGAAGTTCACGAAGAAAACCTTTGTGTCCCCTGTGTCTCTGTGGTGAAAATCTCTGTCCAAAAAACGATCGTTTCGTTTGGAAAGGGAAAGAAAAAGCAGCAGCCACAATCCCAACCGTAACTGCACACTGGCCTGGATGGCGTGCCGCCCGACCTCGGCCGCATCCCCGTGCCAGGCCAGGTAAAAATGCGGCAAGAACAGCGCCAGGAAGCCAATGACCAGCCAGGCAAGCGATCCGTCCCGCCACACCCTGCCATACAGCCCGGCGGCCAGCGCCGCCAGCGCCAGCAAGGCGGCCAGCCAGAGCGAATCCGGGTAGAGCAGGCCGCCGAACAGCCAGGCCAGGGGTGGGTCATACTGCGGCGGCGCGTACCCGCGCAGGTCGCCCGGCGCAAGCAGCGCGCTGAGATTCTGCCAGGGGGAAAGTATTGTGTAAGCCGGATGATCCAGCAGGAAGCGGATGTAAACCTCCTTGCCGCGTTTGTACAGCCAGCGTTCCATTTCGTCCAACGCGCCGTTGTTGAAGACCGCAAAGCCGCCGCTGTCTGCGTAGCCGCCGCCCAGGGCCAACAGGTCGGGCGTGACCGGCATCCCGCGCGCCTCGAAATACTGCACGAATTCTTCCTCGGGCAGGATGCGATGCAGGATGGTATTGGTCAGCGGGTAGAGCCAGCGCGGCAGGGTGGGCGTCTCTGAAATCTGCAGGTTGAAGACGCAAAACCAGGCCAGCAAGATGCTGGCCGCCCAATAGAACCGCTGACGCTTGACGAACAACCCTACAGCCGCCAGGATTCCGGCGACGATCAAACTGAGATAGACGTTGGTCTCGCGCGCGCCGATCCACCAGGCGAACAGGAACAGCAGGGCAAACAGCGTGCGCCAGCGCCACTTCCGCAGGAGCGCAAGCCAGGTTGCCAGGATGGCGGCCATCAACGAGATCGAAAGCGACTCGCTCTGGATGATGTTGTTCCACATCTGCACCGGCGGCGCCAGGCTGAATCCCAGGAGGAGGCCAAAGGCGGCCACTGCCAGCCAGCCGGGGCGGATGGAACGAGCGAAGGTCCAGGCCAGCGCCAGCCAGGCCAGCGCCGAGAGCGCCGTCTGCGCCGCATCGATCGCGACCGGGGAACTGCCCGTCAATTTATAGAGCGCCGCCGCGCCCCAGGGTTTGGTGTGCATCCACAGGCCGGCTTCGTTCCAGGCGTAGGTCGTGGCGGGGAAGATATAGTCGATGCTGTCGGGCAGCCATGCCGCCTGGCGGACTTGCAGGTGGCTGCTGAGTTGCAACGCCAGGTAGAAGAGCGCAAGTCCCCCGATCACCAGGCGTTGCGCCTTCGTCCAGGGATTGGCTTGCAGCGGCGCATCCAACGGGAAGAACTGGCGAAACCAATCCAAGATCGCCCGGCGCAGAACAACCAGCAGGGTCAAGGCGACCTGTCCGCTGGCAAAGGCCAGCCACAGCAGCGAGGGCTGGATGCGCCCGAAGTAGGCAAAATGCCGGATGAACGGAAGCCAGCCCAACCCGGCCGGAAGCGAGGCGGCAAAAAGTCCAATGGCGAGGAAGAACAGTCCCCATAAATGTCGCTCGTCGGCGAGCCAGGCTTCGAGTCGACCTGCCCGGTTCGTCCACACGCGGTACAGGCCGAACAGCGCGCCCGCCAGCGCCAGGGAATTGGCGAGCAGCGCCGCCCAGCGCCCCGCCGAGAAGCCCAGGAAGCCGCCGCCCTGCGATGGCTCCGCCAGCAGCGCGGCTACCACGAACAGCCCGCCTAGCGAGACCAGGCACAGGTGGATAGAGACGATTTGGATCGAACGGCTGGAGGGCGGCATCACTTTGGAAACTTCGACGCCATCACGCTATCGAGAAACATCAAGATGAGCAAGGACAATCCCAGCCGCCACTGGATGTTGGCCAGGACGGCGTGCCGCTCCACGTCGAGCGCGTCGCCGTGCCAGGTCAGGTACAGATGCGGAATGGCGAGCAGGAAGAACAGGAAGGGAAGGACGTATTTTTCCTCGCGCCGGCGGAGGCTGGCGACGAAGATAAATCCGGCTGCAGCCAGCGAAACCCAAAAGTACGGCCAGAACCAGCGGATGGGGTACAGCAGTTCGTTGACGGGCGCGGGCAGGAGCGGAACGTACTTTTCGATGGGGATGACCGTGAAGTAATCCGCCGCCAGTAAGCGGGTGAGGTTTTCCCAGGGCGACAGGATGAGGTAAGCGGGATGCGCCAGCAAGAAGCGGACGTACACCCCCTGCGAATCGTGGAACAGCCAGCGCGAAAATTTCCGCAACTTGAGATCGTTGATGATGGCAAAGTTGTTGCTGATGGCCCATTTGCCGCTCAGGGCCAGCAGTTCGGGCGGGGTCGGCATCCCGTGGCGGGCGAAGAAGTCCAGGTATTCCGGCTGCGGCAGGATGCGCATGGTGATGACTTCCGCCATCGGCAGCGCCCAGCGCGGCAGGCGATAGGCAGCAGCCAGCCGGTTGTTGACGAAGAAGGCAGCCAGGATGCAGGCCACCAACAGCCAGTACACCCGGGACGTCCGGCGCGCGAAACCGACCAGCAGCAGGGCGCCCGCAACCAACAAGCCCAGCCAGGTGTGCGCCTCGCGGACGCTCATCCACAAGATGAAACACAGGGCCAGGAAAAAAAGGCTGCGCCATTCCCATTGCTGCGCCAGGCGCAGGAAGAGCGCCAGCAGGATGACCATCCCCGAAATCGAAAGCGACTCGCTCAAGACGGCGTGGTTCCACACTTGGACGGTGGGCGTCAGGCTGAAGCCCAGCAGGGCGCTGAACCCCAACAATTTCGCCCAGCGGTTTTGCAGGGAGTAGACGAGCGTCCAGGCCAGGCCAAGCCAGGCGGCGGCCGAGAGGGCGACCTGGAAGAGGTTGATCGTAACCAGCGAGCGCCCTAACAGTTTGTAGATGAGCAGGATGCCCCACGGACGGCGCTCCGAAAAGAAGGCCGGATCGCTGAAGGGCAGGCCGGCGCCGTACAGGTAGTCCTCGCTGTCGGCAAACAGGTTGGCCTCCGGCACACGGAAGCAGGCCCACGCTTGCGCTGCCAGGTAGAGCAGGGTGATTGCCAGGAGGAGCGGCAACAGGAACGTACCGGTTTCCACCGGGAAAACGCGCTTTCCCTGCGCGAGGGGGAAGAACCTGGTCCATGCCTGGGCGAGCGAGCGGCGCATGGCGGCCGCCAGGACGATCCAGGCCTGGGCCAGGGCGAGCAAAATCCACGCCAGGAGCGGGAGCAGCCGCGTGAAATACGTCGCCATCGCTTCCTGTTGGGACAGCCAGGCAAACGCGCCGCCCCCCAGCAGCGCCAGCAGGCTGACCGCCGCCAGCAGCCAGTTGGCGTAGCGCGGCTGGTCGAAAAAGGCCAATTGGGATTCGACCCACGCCGATTTGCGTTCGATGACCCAGAACACAGACAGGACGACCAGCAGGAGCAGCCAGGTCGAAAGCAGTAAAGCCCAGCGCTGCGGGGAATAATGCAGGAGCAGCCTGCTCCCGGCTTCAGAGGGTTGCAGCGCCAGCCAGAGCAATGCGCCCAGTCCCTCGAGCGCGGTCAGGGCGGCCAGCCCCCAAATGAAGCGCAAGGGACGTCTATGCCCAGGCGGGTATTGGGAAAGTCCTGCGAATGGCATCCTGGTTCTCCGGCAACTGTCCAGCCCTCGAGGTTCTACCCCGCGCCGCGTTGCTCCAGGAAGGCCCTGACGCCGTTGATATGCTCTTCGCCTCGCCTGGCGATCTCCTGCATGTGCGCTTCGTAGTCCAGCGCTTCCTCGAGGTTGGACAGTGTGGTCTTGTTGAACAGGCGCTTGGTCAGGCCGTATGCGCCCAGAGGCCCGGCGGCGAGGCCGGCGGCAAACCTGGCGGTCTCTTCCGCCAGGTCGGCTTCGGCTGTCACCCGGTTGACCAGTCCCCACGCCAGCGCCTGCGCGGCCGTGATGGGCTGGTTGCTGAAGGTGAGCTCAGCGGCGCGTCCCAATCCGATCAAGGCAGGCAGCAGCAGCGAGACGGCCGAATCCGGCACCAGCCCGATGCCGGTAAAGCCAACCGTGAAAAGCGCCGTGTCGGCGGCGATGCGCAGGTCGCAGGCCAACGCCACGCCCAGCCCGGCGCCCGCTGCCGGCCCGTTGACCGCCGCGATGACCGGCTTCTCCAGGCGGCGGATTTGCAGGATGAGCGGGTTATAGGTCTGCTGGAGATGCTCTCGGTAGGAGACGTCCTGTCCCTGCGCGGCCAGCATTTCGGTCACGTCATGCCCGGCGCTGAAGGCGCGCCCGGCGCCCGTCAACACCAGGCAGCGCACCTGCGCGTCCCTGGCGGCTTGCTTGAGCGCCCCTTGCAGTTCGGCGATCATCTCGAAGTCGAAGGCGTTGGCGCGCTCGGGGCGGTTGAGGCTGATCGTCAGCGTAGCAGATCGAAGGTCGGTGAGAAGCGTGGTCATGTCCCTATTATAAATGACCGGGCTTCCCAGCCCGGTCAAGTCCTATTATTTGGAATCACCTTCGGCGTCGTCGTCGCCTGAATCCAGTTCGTATTCCACCTTCTCCCGGTCGAGGTAGACCCACAAGAGCAGGACGTGGCCGTCGTCGGTCGGGACGTTGCGGGCCGCCAGGATGGGAGCGGTCTGCTCCAGTCCCAGGTCGTTGCGGTAGTGCAGGTGGATGGGAATTTGGTTGCGCCAGGCACGGTAACAACGCTCCACCAACGCGGGGCCATTGAAAGTCCGCAGTCGGGTAAGTGCGGGGACAGAGTGCTGCGGGCCTTCGTAGAGGCCCATGGCCCAGCCATCCTGCACATGTTCGAAAATGGGCGGCGGGCCTTCGATGATGGTGATTTTATCTTCCATGAATTTACCTGTATGCGGCGGTATGATACCATAAAAGGCCTGTATAATCACCCCAG
>JBMOMO010000343.1:0-4955 GCA_049324135.1 Chloroflexota bacterium | reverse complement strand
GGCCTGGGCTTCTCCTGTTGTGCAATTCACCCAACGGGCGTAAAATAGACGCGCCAGGAAACACTGGAAACTGGCAAGGATGAATTGGTATGTTACCCCAAGCAGAGAGTGATTGTTCCCCTGAGGACAGTCAGCCGCCCAGTTACCCCGGCGGAGAGCGAATCATAAATTTAGCAAATTTCATCACGTAGGATTGTAGTCTCCTGCGTGATGTGATTTCACGTATTGGAGGCTGCCATGCTGACCATTTTCAAGACCACCCCCGAAGGGCTGGAGACGATCCAAAACGTTGCCAATGGCTGCTGGATCAGCGCGACCGACCCGCGCCCGGAAGAGATCGAACAACTGGAAGAATGGGGCATCGAACCGGAACTGATCACCTATTCCCTCGACCTGGACGAAATGGCGCGCGTGGAGCGCGACGAAGGCTATACCCTCATCTTGTTGCGCATCCCACACTTGCAGGACGAAAACCAGGACATTCCATACATCACTATCCCGATGGGCATCGTTATCAAAGACAATTTCATCGCTACCATCTGCCGCCACCCAAATGACATCAGCCGCATCCTCACCAACGGCAAATATCGGGGGTTCAAAACTGCCAAGCGCTATCGCTTTGTGTTATACGTCCTGCTGGAAACCGCCACGCGTTACCTGGCCCACCTGCGCGACATCAACCGCGCCGTAGACCACGTCGAAGATCAACTCCAGAAATCCACCCGCAACCGCGAGTTGCTCGAACTGCTGAAATACCAGAAATGCCTGGTCTATTTCACGACTGCCTTGCGTTCCAATGAAGTGATGATGGAACGCCTCCAGCGCATGAAAATGTTCAACCAGTATGACGAAGATGAAGACCTGCTCGAAGACGTCCTGACCGAAAACCAGCAAGCCATCCAAACCACCAATATCCAGACCGAAATCCTGAGTTCCACCATGGACGCCTTCGCTTCCATCATCTCTAACAACCTCAACGTGGTCATGAAAGCCCTGGCTGCCCTGACCATCATTCTCAACCTGCCGACCATTATTGCCTCCTTTTATGGCATGAACGTTGCCTTGCCCGGCGAAGGCCATCCCTTTGCCTTCCTGTCCATCTTTGGCATTGCGATCGGCATGACTGCCATCGCCACCTTCATCTTCTACAAACGCGACTGGTTCTAATGCAGGTAGAACTCCTCCACCAGGCGCAAGCGGGACTTGGCGAAGGCCCCGCCTGGGATGCCAGGACCCACACCCTGTACTGGGTGGACATCCTCGGCAAGCGCGTCTATTCCCATCGCGACGGCGAAAACGGATTCATCCAATTGGATGAGATGCCCGGCTGCCTGGCGCCCTGCAAGGATGGGAACCTGGTTGTGGCCGCCCGCGCCTCGTTCCTGACGCTGGGACCCTTCGGTCGAACTCAGGGCGGGCCTGCTACCGCTAAAACAGCCTTTCTCGCTTCCGTGAGCGAACCCGCCAACAACCGCTTCAACGACGGCAAATGCGACCCGGCCGGGCGCTTCCTGGCGGGCACGATGGACATGGACGAAAAAGCCGCCAGCGGTTCGCTTTACTCCTTCGACGGCGCAAAAGTGACGCGCCTGCTGGACGGCGTCCGCATCTCCAACGGCCTGGCCTGGAGTCCCGACTACAAAACGTTCTACTACATCGACACGCCCACGCGCGAAGTCAAAGCCTTCGACTACGACCTGGCGGGCGGGGAGATCGCCAACCCGCGCGCCGTCATCCACGTCCCTGAGGCCCTGGGCTGGCCGGACGGCATGACCTCCGACGCCGACGGCTGCCTGTGGATCGCGATGTGGGGCGGCGCGCAGGTCACGCGCTGGGAGCCGCGCGCCGGTCGGTTGCTGGAGCAGATTCCCCTGCCGGCCAAGAATGTCACCGCTTGCGTTTTCGGCGGGGAGGAACTGGACGAGTTGTACGTCACCTCGGCGCGCGCGGGATTGGGGGAGGCCGATTTAGCGGAATACAGCCCCTCGGGCAGCCTGATGCGCGTACGTACCAGGTTCAGGGGCATGCCAACCTTCGAGTTCGGGTAAAATCAAGGGCGTGGAAAAAAGTCCCCCATCCCCCAGAATCGCATTCCTGGACGTTGCCAAAGGGATCGGCATCCTGCTGGTCATCCTGGGGCATAATTCGGTCAAGGCCTTCGTGCCAGGGATGGAGAAGTTCATCTTCTCTTTTCACATGCCCTTTTTCTTCCTCCTGTCGGGCATGTTGTTCAAGCCAGGTTATCCACTCCTGGTATTGTTGAAGCGCCGGTTTGCGACCCTCATCCGTCCGTTCCTGGCGGCGATTTTCCTGTTGTATTTCGTTTACCTGTTCTATGCCGACATGACGCTGATGACGATCCTGCGGCGGGTAATTCGCTCGATGTATGCTTCAGGGAATTACCTGGAGTGGGCGCAGTTGTGGTTCCTGCCGCATTTGTTCTTGTTGAACCTGTTTGCGGCCGTACTGTTCCTGGCCTTCTACGGGCGGATCAAATGGCTGTGGTTGCGGCTGGTTTTCCTGGCCGGGATGCTGGCGGCAGGGATTACGGCTTTGCCCCTCCTGTACATGAAGGAGGTTTCGTTCTTAGGAGTGAACCTGGCGCTGGACGGCCTGCCCGCCAGCCTGGACCTGCTGCTTATCACGGCGGCGTATTTCCTGTTTGGTTACGAGGCCAGGCGGACGATTCCCGAAAGTTTCTTCGGTTCCCGATGGACGCTGCTGCTTTCCGGGGCGGCGCTGGTGGGCTTGAATGCTTTGTTCCCCTACAGGTTGGATTTTTTCTTCCGTACTTATGATTCTTTCCTGGTCAACACGCTGGAGGCGCTGGCAGGGAGCGCCTTCATCCTGTCGCTTTCGAGTTGGATCGCCAGCCGTCCGGGCCGGCTGTTGTCCCTGTTGACCTATTTCGGGCAGGTCACTATTGTCCTGCTCATCTTTCACCAGCCAGCGCAGCGGATCACCTTCGAGCGCGTGCTGAGTTTGAGTCATATTCCCTTCCTGGCGGGACTGGCCGCTTTCCTGGCCTCGGTGGGAGTGCCGGTGTTGGTCCACCAGTTGGTTTTGAAGGATAATCCTCGGCTGGCAGCCTGGTTTGGGCTGCGGTCATAACAAACCGTTCCAAAGGTTTTCTGGCCTTCACCCTGCGGGTACTTCGCGGGACGGTCGTTCGAACCTGGAGTTTTTTGCATGAATCGAGAGCGTATCGGGTACATTGACATTGCCAAAGGGATCGGCATCCTGCTGGTAGCGATGGCGCATACGGGGTTGTCGCTGGTGGCGCCCTATCTGCACAAACTCATTTATTCGTTCCACATGCCGTTGTTCTTTTTCCTGTCGGGGTATTTTTTCAATCCAGATACCCCGTTCCTGGCGCTCTTGAAAAAACGGTTCAACGCCGTCTTGAAGCCTTACCTCTTTACGATCTTCCTGATCTACCTGGCCTCGATTTCGTTTACCAATATGGGATTCGTCACCGCGCTGGGACGCATCCTCAAGGCCATGTATGGAACCGGGCGTTATATTGATTGGGTGCAGTTGTGGTTCCTGCCCAGTCTCTTTGTCACCAGTTTGTTTGCGTACTTGTTCTATCGCGTCGTCCTGGCGCGGATCGAGAATCGCACTGTCCGCTGGCTGGTTTTGTTGGGCTTGCAGGCGGCGGCGGTTTATACCTTGAAGGCCTTTTACCCATTTAATTTGACCCTGTTGGGCAAGGAATACGAACTGTTCGGCCTGCCCTACAGCCTGGACCTGATGCTCCTGAGCGGGTTCTTCTACCTTTTGGGAAAAGAAGTAAGGCAGGCGTCTTTGGAAAAATTGTTCGGCAACGGCTGGTTCCTGGGTGGAATGGGGGCAACGTTGGTTGCGCTGACCTGGTTTTTCCCGCCGCGCGTGGATTTCAATTCCCGCACCTTCGAGTCTTTCCCCCTGAATACCCTCGAAGCCATGCTGGGAATCCTGTTCGTGCTGGCGCTCTCCAAACAGATCGAATTGCATACGACCCGCCTGGCGGCTGCGCTCAAGTATATCGGCCTGGCATCCCTGTTCATCCTGATCTTCCACGTGCCGATCCAGGAATATTGGGGCGCAAAGATCTACTTTGTAACGAACATGCAGGCGCTTTCCTTATTTTCAGCCTTCGTCATCAGTGTTCTTATTTCATTGGGGTTCTATAAAGTTTTTGTGGAACATAACCCCATTGCGCTGTTCTGGTATGGGAGGAGTTCGAAACTGCCCCCAAAAGAGCCAAAATAACTGTCTATCTGATGATGTGCCTTTGTCGCTAAAAGGGCGCCCCACTGTTCATGCAGTTTCAATTTCGCGGAGACGTTGTTCCAACAGGAGATTGATCAGGCTTTCGGTACTGACGCCGCGCGCAAAAGCCGCTTGTCGCAGACGATTGAGCAAATCAGGCTCGACCGCAACCAAATAGCGGCGATGAAGTTCGGGGGAAATTTCAAACATAGCAGGCTCAGTTTGATCCCAATAATCTGCCAGGCTGTGTATGTCCCAAAACTCAGCAATTTCTTCGTAACTATTCATTTCAGGGATGGATTTACTTCCGCTCATATTGTCTGCGCTCCTTCCGATCCATATCACGGGCGCTTAAAACCAATGCTTCGCGAGTCTTTTTATAGACAAAGAACACTACCAAGTAACGTCCTGCCTTTGTCTGTCCCAGTCCAGCAAAGACATCTTCACCAGGAATGTGGCCTTTCTGGACTTTTCGATACAAGGGTTGACCAAATAGCACATCTATAACTTCATCGGGATTGACATTATGCTTCCAATCCAATTTGTCTACAATATTGGGCAGGAAAATAATGTCTTTGATTGTAACTGCCTACCCCGCAAGTAGGGTGACTGGCTGATAGGCGAATAGGCTGTGCAAGACGGCGAAGACATTTCGCTCCTGCTTGCGGCAAGTGGAAATCACGGCTTGTAGTCGGGCATAC
>JBMOMO010000342.1:5057-37859 GCA_049324135.1 Chloroflexota bacterium | reverse complement strand
CGCGACGCGCAATACGACCTGGATAACTTCGACGTCCCTACCGATTTCTCCGGCATGACGCCCCCTGAAGCGGTAGAGATGACGCTCCTAAAACTGGACGAAGCCCGCCAGAACTTCGAGCCATACAAGGACTTGAGCGATAAACGCTTGCAATATGACCCGAACGATGACAACGACAAGGAAATCTACAAAAACACAGCCAAACTGTACAAAAAACGGCTGGACGACGCCTGGGCCAAATATCGCAAGGCCATCCAGTGGTTGGACCTGGAATCCAACCTGGAAAGCGCACAAGCGCAAGTAACGCAGGCGCAAAACGATTACGACAACCTGCAAGACCCCTCTTTTGCCGAAGACACGGCTGGGACGCGGGCTGCGCTGGCAAACGCCGAGGTGCGCGCGCCGTTTGCGGGCGTGGTCACAAACCTGGACTTGAAAGTCGGCGAGTACGCTTCCTCGGGCAACCCGGTCGTCACCATCGCGGATATGTCGAACTGGGTGGTAAAGACCACCGACCTGACCGAAATTGACGTAGTGAGCGTTTCGGACGGCCAACCGGTGACGGTCAAGTTGGACGCCATCCCCGAAACCGAACTAAACGGCAACGTGTTCGCCGTCAAACAGAATTACTCCGAAAACCAAGGCGACATCGTTTACGAAGTTACTATCTTGCTAACGGACAAACACCCCGCCATGCGCTGGGGCATGACCGCCGACGTCGAATTTGCCCAATAGTTGGCTGGCCGACCAACCAGCCAGGAAGAGGCGCCCATGTCCCTTTCTTTCTTCAAACCCAAGAGCGAAAATAACGGCCACCACCCGATGATCGCGCTGTGCGAGATCAACAAATATTACAAGACCGCCGTCGGCGATTACCATGCCCTCAAGGATGTAGACTTGCAAATCGAAGCCGGCGAGTTCGTCAGCATCATCGGCAAATCGGGCAGCGGCAAAAGCACCCTGCTCAACATGATCACCGGCATAGACCGCCCCTCTGCAGGCGAGGTGTACGTCAACGGCCAGGCAGTCCATGAACTGAACGAAAACCGCATGGCGCGCTGGCGCGGCAAGAATCTCGGCATCGTGTTCCAGTTCTTCCAACTGCTGCCCATGATCTCGGTCATCGAAAATATCATGCTGCCGATGGACTTCTGCCGCACCTACCCCATGCGCGAGCGCCACACGCGCGCTATGGAACTGCTCGAACTCGTCGAACTGGCCGACCACGCGCACAAACTCCCTACCGCGCTTTCGGGCGGGCAGCAGCAGCGTGTTGCCATTGCGCGCGCGCTGGCCAACGACCCGCCCATCATCATTGCCGACGAGCCGACCGGCAACCTGGACTCCAAGACCGCTGAATCCGTGTTTGGGCTGTTCAACAACCTGACCGCTCAGGGCAAGACCGTCATCATCGTCACGCACGACAGCGGCATTGCCAAGCGCACCCACCGCACTGCCCTGATCGCCGACGGCGAGATCGTGAACGAATATGTCGCCAGGGCCATGCCGGCGCTCACCACCGAACAATTGCTGCAAGCCACGCGCAACGCCAGGTCGCTCACCTTCGAACCCGGCGCCATGATCCTGGCCGAAGGGACGAATGCGGATACGTTCTACATCGTCGCGAAGGGCAGGGTGGAGGTGATCCTGCCGCGCCAGGATCAATCGGACGTGGTCGCGCTTCAACTCGGACCCGGGAAATGCTTCGGTGAAATGGAGTTCTTCCACGAGAAGAAGCACCGCGCCTCCATCCGCGCCGCAGAGGCGGGGCCGGTGGAGGTGTTGGCCCTCGGGTATGACCAACTCAGGGGATTGCTGGAGCAGTCCGAGGTCACGCGCGAGGCGTTGCAAGAGATGGCCGACCGGCACGCAGCGGAAAATGTCCAGAAGCGAGGCGCAGGATGATCGGCAGCCGCTGGAAGAAAGTATGGTCGGACTTTTGGGGCAATAAATCGCGCACGCTCCTGACGATCATCACCATCGCAGTGGGCGCATTTGCGGTCGGCTTCAACAGCAACCTGGGGCTGTACATGAACGAAAGCATGGACGGCGACTACCTCTTGGCCAACCCGTATGAAGCCGAGGTGTATGCCTATCCGATGGACGACGACATGGTGAAGGCCGCGCGGGCGGTCCCTGGCGTGGACGGGGTGGAAGGTTTCAGCACCGTCAGCGCGCGCATCGTGCGCCCTGATGGAACTTACGTCGACGTCCAATTTGCCGCGCTCGAAAACCCAGCCGACCTGACAGTAAACCTGCTCAAACCCGCCACGCCGGATCAAACAGAACTTCCGAAATATGATGACAAAGAAACGATCCTGGATTACGCTGCCCGGTCGCTGGGACACGAGCCTGGCGATACGATCCTGGTCGAACTGGAGGACGGCAAGCGCCGGGAATTGCGGCTGGCGGGATATGTCCATGACGCGACCGGAATCCCGTACAGCCTGGCCAACATCGTCAATGCGTATGTCACGCCGGAAACCCTGGAATGGCTGGGAGGGGAGCAACAATACGACAAACTTGCCGTAAGCGTGGCCGAGAAACAGACCGACCAGGAGCACGTTACAGAAGTGGCGCAGGCAGTCGCCGACCGCATGGAACGCGCCGGCGCCACGGTGTACTTCGTCAATGTGTACCAACCCGGCCACCACTTTGCGTGGAGCGTGGCGCAGGGCATGTTCTTTGTGCTGGGCGTGCTGGGTTACATGACCGTGCTGTTGAGCGGTTTCCTGATCGTCAACACTATCACTGCCTTGATGACGCAACAGACGCGCCAGATCGGGATCATGAAAGCCACCGGCGGGAATGCGTTGCAGATCACCGGAATGTACATCATATTGATCCTGGGTTTCGGCGTGTGCGCTTTAACTCTCGCTATCCCGTTGGCAAACCTCGCCGCCCAGGATATTGGGGCAGGCATGGCGGATTGGCTGAATTTCTGGCCCGCGCCGTACAAGGGATATAACATTACACTCGTCCAGCAGGTATTTGTCGCCCTGGGAGCGCCCCTCCTGGCGGCGCTGATCCCGATCTACAACAGCGTGCGCATCACGGTGCGCGAGGCCCTGAGCGACTACGGGCTGGGCGGCAACGCCAGACCCAAAGCGGATTCGGTCGGCCAGAACGCGACGCTGATCCCACGCCCGATGCGCATTTCACTACGCAATGCCTTTCGCCGCAAGGCGCGGCTGTCACTGACGCTCTTTACGCTGGTACTGGGCGGCGCCATCTTCATCGCTGTTTATAACCTGTGGGCTTCGTTCGATAAAACATTGCACGACATCGAAGGGTATTTCCTGGCCGACATCAACGTCAGTTTCAACCACGCCTACCGCTTCGACAAAGTAGCCAACATAGCGCTGGGAATCCCTGGCGTGGAAAGTGTGGAAGGCTGGCTGGAATACCCCGGCACATTGAAGATGGATGACGAGGAAGCCGGCAAGCAGATCTTATTCGTTGCGCCGCCCTCTACCTCTACCTTAATCAATCCCATCATCACCTCTGGCCGCTGGCTGACGACGGAAGACGAAAACGCCATCGTCATCGGCAACCACCTCCTGCAAGTCTACCCCGACCTGAAAGCCGGGGACTGGCTGACCATCGAAATAGACGGCAAGGAAACCCAATGGCATATTGTCGGCGCGTACAGTATTACCGGCAACGTCAGCCCTCCGCTGCTGTACGTGAATTACGAATACATCAGCCGCCTGATCGGCCAGCCGGAACAGGTCTACTCGCTGCGCGTGATCACCAGCGCGCATGATTCCATCTCCCAAAAGCGCGTCAATGACCAATTGCAGGCATTGTACAAGAAACGCGGCGTGCAGGTCAGTTCTACGCAGTTGAGCGCAGAATGGATCGCCCAACAGCAAGACCAGACAGATATCTTTGTGTACTTCATGCTGGTCATGGCCGGTTTGATCGCTATTGTCGGCGGACTGGGGTTGATGGGGACGATGAGCATCAACGTGCTGGAACGCACGCGCGAGATCGGCGTCATGCGCGCCATCGGGGCCAGCAACGGCGACATCCAGGCCATCGTCATCGTCGAAGGCATGGTCATCGGTCTCATCAGTTGGCTCATCAGTATCGTACTATCCTTCCCCATCACAAACGCCCTGACGTTTGGGGTGGGCATGGCCATCCTGACGGCGCCCATGCCGGCCGTGTACGGCGCGAGCGGCGTCTTCGCCTGGCTGGCGTTCACGCTCATCCTGGCGGCGATTGCAAGCGCATTGCCCGCCCGGCGCGCATCGAGATTGACCGTGCGCGATACGCTGGCGTACGAGTAAGCAGCGATCCCACCGGCTCGAAGAAGGCCTTGCGGAGTGGGGCAACCCATTCTGCAAGGCCTTTTGACTTGCCTGCTGCGCTTTCATAACTGTAAAGACGGCAGGGGGGTTATTCTTGTATAATCAAAGCATTTACATCACAGCATTTTCGCGGTTTTGTCGAATTATTCATGGTTTTCTTGGATGGAATCCCTCGATGGAAATTGATTTACTCTATTGCCTGATCGTCAGCGCAATAGGTTCGATATGTATCTTCCGCGCATGGGCGCAAATCAAAACCTACTATCGGGATTTCAATTTTGTTTCAATTCAAGCGCAAAATAGAAACCGGCCGTCCAATCATTTCGATAGCCAAAAACATATCACCGAAGGCAATCTTATCAAGGCGGGGTTAGCGAACGCGCAGCAAGATTACCAACAATTATTGGAACTGGCGCCAGGAGTCCTGTACGATGACATCATTGGCGGGAAGTGGTTGTATATTGGCCCCAATATTCGCAATTTGTGCGGCTATACGGCCGAAGAACTCTATTCAGACCCAGGTCTATGGCTGCGCATCATCCATCCCGAAGACCGGGAACGGCTCGATAAAGAGGTCCGGGCCCTTTGCGACGGGGATGTCCTGTGCATAGAATACAGAATCATCACCAAAGACCGAGGCGTGATCTGGGTACACGACCACGGAGTCGCCAGCCAGCAGCAGCCTACGAGCGAGAAACGTCTCAAGGGCATCCTTGAAGATATCACGCAACGCAAGCGAGCCGATGAACTACGCCGGGAAAGCGAGACGAATTTTCGCGCCTTCTTCGAGACCATGACCGACATCATCGTTGTCGGCGCTCCAGACGGACGCATCCTGTTTGCTAATTCTGCGACCTACGACAAATTAGGGTACAGCCTCGCCGACCTGGCAGCCATGCACATATTGGACTTGCATCCGGCCGATAAACGCGCCGAAGCCGAGGAAATCTTTGCCTCCATGCTCCGCGGCGAACGCAGCACCTGTCCCTTACCGCTTACGCACAAAGATGGGAGCCTGGTGCCGGTCGAAACGCGCGCCTGGTTTGGCCGCTGGAACGGGGAGGATTGCATCTTCGGTATCTCCAAAGACCTGACCGCCGAGCAGGAGTCCCAGCAGCGCTTCGAGCGCCTGTTCCGCAACAACCCGGCCTTGATGGCGCTCTCCACGATCCCCGACCGACGCTTTTTCGATGTCAACAACGCCTTCCTGGCCGTAACAGGCTACACCCGCAATGAAGTGCTTGGCAAGACATCCGCCGAATTGGGCCTGTCCGTGCAGCCGGAACAACACCAGGCGGCGGCGCAGCAATTACTCTCCGATGGACAGATTTCCCATGTGGACATGCAAATCCGCTGCAAGGACGGGACGATCCGGGATGGCCTGTTCTGGGGAGAAATAATCCATAGCCAGGGACGCGACTACTTCCTGACCGTCATGATCGACATCACCGAGAGAAAACAGGCCGAAAGAGCGCTGCGTGAAAGCGAGGAAAAGTTCCGCGCCATTATCGACCAGTCGACAGACAGCATTACCCTGGTGAATAGCCAGGGCCGCATCGTGGAATGGAACCGCCAGCAGGAACAAGCGAGCGGCATCCCGCGCAGCCAGGCAGTTGGTAAAGCAATTTGGGAAGTGATGACCTGGATGCTTGAGACAGATCCGCGCAACCAGGGGCGATTGATTACGGCTGTTGCGCAATTACAGGCGGCGGCGCAATGCGGGGAATTGACCGCAATGAGCGGGACCGAGGAAGTGCAATATCACCTGCCTGACGGCAGCACGCGACACTCGGAACTCCATTATTTTCCCGTAAAAACAGGCGCGCAGACCTTCCTCGCCAACACATCCCGCGACATCACCGAGCGCAAACGCTACGAAACCGAACTGCAAAACGCAAATCTACAATTGCAGAGTCAACTGGAGGAAATCAAGCAACTCCAGAAATCCCTGCGCGACCAGGCTACACGCGACCCGCTCACCGGCTTGTACAACCGCCGTTACATGGAGGAAATGCTCAAGCAGGAATGTACCCGGGCGCAGCGCAAGCAGGCGCCGCTCAGCGTGGTGATCCTGGACCTGGACCGCCTGAAACAAATCAACGACACATACGGCCACGTGGAAGGCGGGGATCAGGCCCTGCAAACCCTGGCAGAAACGTTGAAGAAAGTATGCCGCGCCGGGGACACACTCTGCCGGTACGGCGGCGACGAGTTCCTGGTCATCTTATATGACACCCCGGCGCGCATCGCATACAAACGCGCTACGCAATGGCAGGGCGCCTTAAACGGCATCCGGCTCTTTTCCGGGAGCAAAGAGCTCGAGATCACCTTCTCGGCAGGCATAGCAGAGTTCCCGTTGCACGGCTCAGACGAAGAAGAATTGACCATTCACGCCGACCGGGCGCTGTACCACGCCAAGAAAGGCGGACGCGATAACATCGTCCTATACACAGAAGAACTGGGAGCGGAAACACTCCATGAACCAGGCAGGACCCTCCCTGGCGGGGAATTACCTCCGGGAGCAAAGAAATGAAAGACCAACGCAAGGGCAAGGCCGAACTGATTACCGAACTACAGGGGTTACGCGAACGCCTTGCGACCCTGGAACAGGCGCAAACCATACCCCAAGCAGGCTTGGAGCAGATTCTCACCCTGGCTTCCATGCGCTTGATCGCGCTCGAAGCCGGGCAGATCGATGCGGCCATCCGGGAAACCCTGGGCGAAGTGGGCGCCTTCATGCAAGTTGATCGCAGTTACGTCTTCCTGTTATCGGCAGGTGGAACGCACATGGTCAACACGCATGAATGGTGCGCGCCGGGCGTCGAGCCGCAGATCGAAAACCTGCAAGCGCTGCCTGCAAATACCTACGCCTGGTGGATGGGGAAACTGCAACGCTTCGAGAATATCCATATTCCGCGCATTTGTGAATTACCTCCCGAAGCCGCAGCAGAAAAAGAAGTCTTGACTACGCAAGGGATTCAGTCGCTGGTCGTCGTACCCATTGTCTACGCGAAATCCCTGTGGGGGTTTGCAGGCTTTGACTCGGTTCACGTTGAACGGCGCTGGCAAGAGAATGAGATACATTGGCTGCGAATCACCGCAGACATGATCGCCAACGCGCTGGCGCGCAAACGCGCTGAGGCCACATTGCTGGAAAGCAATCAATTTGTCACCTCCCTGTTACGGGCCATCCCGGTGGCTGTTTTCTTCAAAGATAAAGAGGGGAAATACCTGGGCTGCAACGACGCTTTTACCGAAGTTATGGGGGTTACTACGGACGAGATCCAAGGCAAGACCGTTTTCGAATTATGGCCGAGCGAAATGGCAAAGGTCTACCACGAAAGGGACCTGGAACTTCTTCGCAACCGGCAACACCAGGTATATGAATACCAGGTGAAAGACAAAGAAGGCAAGAACCGTCCGGTGATATACGCCAAGGACATTTTCCTGGACGCCAATGGGGAAGCAGCCGGCCTGGTGGGCGCATTCCTGGACATCACCGAGCGCCTGGAAGCGGAAAGCGTCATCCAACAACGCGCCAGGGAACTGGAAATCATCAACCTGGTATCGCTCAAGTTGCGTACGATCACAGAACGAACAAAATTACTGGAAACTGTATTAACAGAAACATCCAATGCGTTGGGCGCGTCAGCCGGGTGTATCAGCCTGTGGAAGCCAGATGCGAACGGCCTGGTACAGGTTGTGGCAAGCGGCTGGTTATCGAAATTAGTGGAAAACCCCATCAAACCAGGAGAAGGGGTCTTCGGCTATGTCTTTTCCAGCGGCGAGACCTATATTTCGCAAGAACTGGCGGAAGACCCTCGCACACTGGAAGAATCACGCTCACAACTGCCGACCGGCTGGGGATGCGTCTGCGTTCCAATCCACTCCACCACTGAGTCACTCGGCGTCATTCTCCTGGCTGCCCCGAATGAGCGTACATTCGACAAAGATGAAATTCGCTTGTTGGAGACCCTGGCGCAGATCACCGGCGCGGCCCTGCATCGTATGACCCTGTACGATGAAACTGCGCAAAGGGCAAAAGAATTCGAGGCGCTGTATGAAACGAGCCAGGCGCTTGCGACCGAATACGAACTCGACGCCCTGCTGAAAACGATCGTCAAAAGCGCAGCGGGACTGCTGGGCGCAGCGGCCGGCGGAATGTATCTTTACGACCCAACCAGGAAAGAATTGGAAGTTGCGATCAGCAACGACCCGTCTATTCCAATTGGAGCGCGCCTGAAACTCGGCGAAGGCCTGGCCGGACAAGTAGCGCAGAGCGGACAGCCCTTGCGCGTGGACGATTATTCCAGGTGGGAAAAACGTTCGCGCAAATATGAAGGCACCAGCGTCCGAGCCGTCCTCGAAATGCCTCTCCGCTATGGAGGCGAACTGATCGGCGTACTGGTAGCGCACGAGATGGGGGCTTCTGAGCGCAAATACAGCCAGGCAGACGAACGCCTGTTGTCGCTCTTTGCCTCGCAAGCCGCCGGGGCCATCAAATCTGCACGCCTGCGCCAGGAAACCATCAGCCGCCTCAACCGCCTGCAGGCTTTACGGATGGTAGACCGCGCCATTGCGGGCAACCCGGACCTGCATGTAACCCTGGATATCTTGCTCGACCAGGTCGCATCCCAGTTGAAGGTAGACGCATCGCGCGTGCTGTTACTGCGGCCGCCTCTCCCAAGCCTGCAAGTCGCTGCCGGGCGCGGGTTTCACGCGTCCCCGGAGGAAACGATCAGCGTAAGAGTCGGGGAATACCACGCCGGCCGCGCCATCCTCGAACGTCGCCCGGTGCGCGTAAAAAGCGCACAAGAGGCCAGCAAAAACCCTGAATTTGGCGACTTGTGGCTCCGGGAGGGATTTTCCCATTATTATGCTGCGCCGCTGTTTGCGAAGGGAGTGGCAAAAGGCATCCTCGAGGTCTTCCATCGTAGCCCCTTCACCCCGTCAGCCGAATGGCTGGACTTCCTGGAAGCCCTGGCCGACCAGGCCGCAATCGCCGTCGATAACGCGCAACTGTTCGAGAACCTGCAAAGCGCCAACCTGGAACTCAGCCTGGCCTATGACGCCACCATCGAAGGCTGGTCGCGCGCAATGGAATTGCGGGATAAAGAAACTCAGGGACATTCACAGCGCGTGACAGAAATGACGATTGCCATGGCGCGCGCATTTGGCATGAAGGACAAGGAAATCGTTCACCTGCATCGCGGCGCATTGTTGCACGACATTGGGAAAATGGGCATTCCAGACCAGATCTTGTTCAAACCCGCCCCCCTATCCGAGGAAGAATGGAGCGTGATGCGGCAACACCCGCAATTTGCGTACGATATGTTGCTGCCTGTCGCCTACCTGCGCCGCGCGCTGGAAATCCCATATTCCCATCACGAACGCTGGGACGGCAAAGGTTATCCGCAGGGATTGAAAGGCGCGCAAATCCCGCTTGCAGCGCGTATCTTTTCTCTTGTAGATGTCTACGATGCGCTGACCAGCGACCGCCCCTACCGCAAGGCGTGGAGCGTAGAAAAAACACTCGAGTACATCAAGCGGCAAAGCGGCAAGCGTTTCGACCCACAAGTGGCCGAAACATTCCTACGGCTTTTTGGGAATCCCCGCCTGTCACATTGTTAATTGACCCAACAGGCCATCCTCCTGCTCGGGCGTGGAAATCTCCCCATCCAGCCAGGCGTCTCGCAGGCGGCGCAAGATGTGTTGGTATTGCGGGCCAGGCGGCAGGCCGAGTCGTTTGAGGTCGTGGCCGGTGGTATGGGGTTTGAGGTGTTGCCAGGTCTCCAGGTAGGCTTGCAGGGCGCGCCTTGCTTCCGCATCCGCAGCAACGGAAACGGCGTAGACGGCGAATCCAGGCAGGTCTTCCAGGCGGTCGACCCAGCCACTGGGTTTGGAACCCGCCAGGGAAGGAAGGTCGGCGCGCAGGCTGGAAGCGGCCAGCAGCAACCTGGTCAACGCGGCGGGCAGGCGCAAGCGGCGGGAAAGCGCCTTGACCTGGGCGGGGGGAACGGGCGCCAGCCACAGCAGCCAGGCCAGGGCCCGTTTTAACGGTAACAAGCCGGGGGGTGAGGGAGAAGCGGACAGGTCGCCTGGCGCCAGCCGCTCGAAGCCGGAAGTCGGCAGCGCCGGGTGGATGGCGGTCAACAAGTCCAGTTCGGCTAGGCGCGCCAGCATAGCGGGCGCGTTTTCTTCGTCCAGGATCAGGTCGAGTTCGTGGCGCACGCGCTCAGGGGATAATTTTTCGAGCAGGGGACGGGCTTCCACCATGAGATGGCGGGTGCGGGATTCGATGGAAAAGCCGTAACGCTGCTCGTAACGCACGGCGCGCAACATGCGGGTGGGATCGTCGACGAAGGACAGTGAATGCAGCACGCGCACCAGGCCGCGTTCCAGGTCGGCCAGGCCGCCCCAATAATCGTGCAGTTCGCCGTAGTGGCGGCCATCCAGCCGCAGCGCCAGGGTGTTGATGGTGAAATCGCGGCGGTGCAGGTCTAACTTGATGCTGCCGCGTTCCACCGTAGGCAAGGCGGTGGGATGCTCGTAGAACTCCGAGCGGGCGGAGATCAGGTCGAGAAAGGTCGGTAAATCCCCCGCGCCAGAACCGGCGGCCTGCAACCGGGAGCCGGCAACCTGCCATTTGGCCGTCCCAAAGCGGGTGTGGCTGGTAACGCGCCCGCCGAATTTCCTGCCGAGCGCCTTCCCCAACGCAATGGCGTCGCCCTCGACCACGATGTCGAAATCAAGACTGGGACGCCCCAGCAGCAGGTCGCGCACGAAGCCGCCCACGATGTAAACCGCCATGTGCTGGGCGGCGGCCTCGCCGGCCAGGTTGCGGATCAGGTCGAGACGCGCGGGCGGCAATGCCTTTTCCAGTTGGGAGGTCAGGCTGCGCGACCCGGCGCGGGCAGCCGGCGGCGCCAGGGTCTTGAGCAGGTCGGTGCGGGTGACGATGCCCACCACGCGCCCCTCGGCGTCCACCACCGGCACCTGGCCCCAGCCGCTGTCCATCATGCGGGCTTGCAGGGTTTGCAGCGAGTCGTCCGGGCGCACGCTCACTTCGCCCGCGTCCATCAGGCTGGCGGCCGCCAGGTTGAGTTTGTGGGCGATGGCGCGGTCCACCGCCCGCCGGGTGAGCAGCCCGGCCACGCGGCCTTCCTGCACCACCGGGAAGCCCTCGAAGCCGGTGCGCTGCATCAGGCGCGCCGCCTCCTGGAGGCTGGTATCCGGTTTGAGCAGGCGCGGGCGACGGGACATGATCTGCGCGACCGTCACCGACGGGCGGACGTGACGCTTCAACGCTGCGAGCAGGTTCCCGCACGCCTCTTGCAGGACGATGGAATTGCTCCCGTTTTCGGAAGATTCCCGGCGCAGGAGGGCCGCCGCCGCGCGGTCATGGCCGCCGCCGCCGAACTCAGCTGCAATCGCGGAAACGTCGATCAGGTCGCTGGTGGAGCGCGCCACCAGGCGCACGCCTTCCTGCGTCTGCACCAGGACGAACAGCGCATCCGGATCGAGCAGGTCGCGCAACTTATGCGCCAAGGTGGAAATCTCTTCATCCAAATCGCCAGCGTCGCCGCAGGCAATGATGATACGGTGTCCGTGGATGTCGTGCGTTTGGGCGTCTTCGAGCAGGGTTTCATATAACTTGCGTTGGGCGGGCGAAAGCGGCGGGTTGAGGAAATTGGAGGCAATGCGCAGACTGGCGCCATGTTCCAGCAGCCAGGCAGAGGCGCGCGCGTCGCGGGCGGTGGTGCGAGCGTAAGTCAGTGAGCCGGTATCTTCGTAGATGCCCAGCAGCAACAGGGTGGCCTGTACGGGCGTAAGATGCCCATCCTGGGTTTGCAGGGTTTCCACCAGCAAGGTGGTGGTCGCGCCCACTTCGTCTATCGTGATCCGCCAGTCGGCGGGCAAGCCGGGGCGTAACGGATGGTGATCCAATACACGGACAGCGGTCTCCGCGCCCATGCCCTTGAGCGTCACCAACGACTGCGTATCCACCAGGGTGACCGCTTCCACTTTTCCCTGCGGCAGGTCGCGCGGGTCTACAAAGGAAAAATCCCCGCCGTAGAGCGTCAGGAAGGAGCGCACGTTGCGGTTGATGCGCCGGGGTAAAACGGGAACAGACGCTTCGTCCAGGAGCGAAGCGCCGAACAGCGAGGCCAGGGCGTCGAAATCGGCCTGTTCGTGGGTCAGGATCAGTTGCATCCCTCGAATTATACATGCCTCGCGCCATTTTCCCGATTCGAGTCTTGTAATATTTCGTGAAAACTGTCATAATCTTTATACAAGGATTCACATGCCCATTCATTATCGCGACTTCGACCTGCTCATCGAACGCGCCGGGGATAGTTATCGCGCGCGCGTGGTCGCTTCTCCCGCCGGGGAAGCGTCCGCCGCCTTGAAACTGCCTTTTTCGCAAAGTGATGTAGAGCAATTTTTCGCGCAGATCGGCCATTCGCGCCTGATCGAATCCCCGCAGACGCAAAAGATGCGCGAGTTCGGGCAGCAACTATTCGAGGCCACGTTTTCAGGCGAGGTGCGCGACCGGCTGCGCGAAAGCCTGAACGAAGTCAGCCGCCACGACCAGGGACTGCGCATCCGCCTGCGCATTTCGAACCTGCCCGAACTAGCCAACCTGCCGTGGGAATTCATGTACGACCCCAGCAGCCAGAGAGGCTTCCTGGCGCTTTCGGTCGAAACGCCGCTGGTGCGCTACCTGGAAATCCCGCGCGAGATCCAACCGCTGGCGATCCAGCCGCCGCTGCACATCCTGGCGATGGTATCCAGTCCCAGGGACTTTCCCACGCTGGACACGAACCGCGAATGGGATAACTTGCAGGAGGCGCTGGGCAACCTGGAAAGCCGGGGGATGGTATGCATCACCCGCCTGTCGAAGCCCACCCTGCTGGAACTCCAGCGCCAGTTGCGGCGCGGCGAGTACCATATCTTCCACTTTGTCGGGCATGGGGTCTTCTCCAAACGCGACCAGGATGGTTTCCTGCTCTTCGAAGACGACCTGCGCGGAGGGCAGCGCGTCAGCAGCCGCGACCTGGGCATCCTGCTGCGCGACCACCGTCAATTGCGGCTGGCGGTGCTTAACGCCTGCGAGGGCGCGCGCACTTCCATGGAAGACCAGTTCTCCGGCACCGCCCAGAGCCTGATCCAGCAGGGACTACCGGCGGTGATCGCCATGCAGTTCCGCATCACCGACCTGGCCGCCATCACGCTGGCGCGCGAATTCTACACCGCGCTGGCTGACGGCTATCCTGTGGACGCGGCGCTGACGGAGGCGCGCAAGACCATCAAAATGCAAGGCAATGAACTCGAATGGGGCACGCCAGTGCTGTACATGCGTTCCCCTGATGGCGCGATCTTCGACCTGGCGGCTATCCCGTCATTATCGCGTAAGCCAGCCCCACCGCCAGCCATGGACGAGGAGCAACGCGCGCGCGTGGAGAACCTGTACACCGAAGCGCTGGAAGCCTATTACCTGGGCAAATGGGAGAGCGCCTTCCAAAAATTCCAGGCTATCCTGGATATATATCCCGGACACGCCGACGCGGCTGCCAAACTGGAGATCGCCCGGCAGAAAGCGCAACTGCTGTCCCTGCACGAGCGCGCTCTCGCGGCGGAAAAAGCCGGGGATTGGGAGCAGGCCGCAGCGGCGTTGGAGGCGTTGGCCGGGCAGGATGCCAATTTCGAGGCTGCCTCCGCCCGCCTGGCCAAAGTCCGCCGCGAAAAGCAACTGGGCGACCTGTACGCCGAAGCGCAACGATTGGCGCAAGCGGAGAAGTGGCAAGCGGCGCTGAACATCCTGAACGAGATCAACGCCATCGCCCCGCGCCATCCCGACCCGTCCGGGTTGCGCGCCCAGGCCGAACAGCAACTGGCCAAAACCAGGCGACAGACAGAACTGGAGACATCCTACACTGCCGCCCTCAAGGCAATAGATAGCGGAGACTGGCGCGAGGCGGCCAGGTTGCTGCGCCGCGTGCGCGGACTGCAAAGCGGCTACCGCGAAAGCGAATCGCTGCTCAAACGGGCGGAATCCGAACTGGGACGCATCCGCACAGGGCAGGGCAAGCCACAGGATGAGGCTGTTGCATCGAAAACCAATCGCCTGGAATGGCTGTTCCTGCTCCTGTTTGCAAGTTTTGGGTTATCGCGTGGGATTATTGAAGCGACCCTTGGTGGTTCGACCTATACATGGTTCAGGGACAAACTGGGAGAATATTCGCCATTCGTAATTTATATGCTGGTATTTGGGGCATTGTTGGGGTTGGTTTTCTGGTGGTGGCTGCGCATGGCGGGTATCGGACTGACCATGAAGCGCGCCGCCTGGCTCATCGCAGGTTTTCCTGTCTGTGTGACCAGCCTGTTGACCATCGCCTTATTTATCTATAACCAAATAGAAGACGGGGCTTGGATATGGACAGTTATGTTCGCTGTCCTGGGGCTGGCCCTTGGAGCATTGATCGCCTCTGTCCTCAAGCAAACTGAGACCGTTTTGGACAGAAAAGCGTCTATCGCGATCACAGTCGGTTGGGGACTGGCCTTTCTCATAGGGCAGTATACTGGCAGCATCCTTTATGGTCATTTGGAAAAATTCACCGACAATATCCGCATGGTCGAAATCATTGCCTGGTCGGCAGAGATCGGGATTGCGGGCCTGGTTGGCGGGATGTTCACGTTCAGCCAACTGAAAACCGGGCAGGCATACCGCCTCGACTGGAAGACCGTCCTTTCTGCCGCGCTCGGCGTTGGGCTGGGTAATGCGCTTACGAATCTCATTTTCATTTCCTATGCAGAGGCTCCCTTTGGGCAACTGTTCGTGTGGGGGTTGGTCAGCGGCGCTTCACTGGCCGTTCCATCCAAAGACCTCAAACGCTACTTATTGTTTGGAATTTTGGGAGGCGTTAGCCTCTATCTTGGATATGAGGTCTGTGTCATCTATGATATCCGGCTCTATCTCCTGATGTTCAGTTTCCTCGGCCTTGCGATCGGCGCTACGACAAAATCCCTTCCTCGCGCGTTGATTTTTGCGCTCTTTTCCATCATCGCCTTTGCTATTCGAACCGAACTGGGCGCGTGGATTTACCGACAATTGCTTGCACTGAACTTGCATTTGTTCACCGATGTAGATTTGACCATTGTCCGCTCCGCCCTGAGCGCCTGTGTTTTGGGCGCCATCCTCGGCGCGGCGTGGAGTTTCCTCGACAGCGGAGGAATCGTCCCAACCGCAAAACAGGACGAGGAATAACCTTCCCAGCCCCAGCGAATCAGGTATAATACGCCGCATGAACTTGAACCCGTCCCCTAGCCCGCGAAGCCGCACACCTGCCTGGTCTGGATAGGTTCGTTTCGACATGCCAAGAGACGGCTCCCAACCAGGCGAGCCGTTTTTGTTTGGTTAGAGGTAGAGAAGTGAACATGATGAAAGTAAGCATTTTCGGCGGTTCCCAACCCAAACCCGGCGACCTGGCCTACGAGGAAGCCCACACGCTCGGCAAGTTATTGGCCGAGCGCGGCCATACCGTGTTGACCGGCGGCTACATCGGCACGATGGAAGCGGTCTCGCGCGGCGCGCACGAAGCCGGCGGGCATGTCATCGGCGTCACGTGCGGCGAGATCGAACGCTGGCGGGATGTCGGCGTGAACAGGTGGGTGAAAGAGGAATGGCGCAAACAAACGCTGGTCGAACGGTTGCAGGTCCTCATCCGGGAATGCGACGCGGCCATTGCCCTGCCCGGCGGCCCCGGCACCCTGACGGAGATCAGCCTGATGTGGAACCTGATGATCGTGGAGTCCATGCGCCGGAGGCCGCTGGTGCTGGTCGGGAGCGGCTGGCAGTCCGTTTTCGACCAGTTCTTCACCGAATTCCGTACCTACATGCCGGTCAAGCAGCGCGAGTTGGTGCTGTTTGCAAAGGATGTGGAAACTGCTGTGGAGAGAGTAGAGAACAGAGAGTAGAGAGCAGTCCCTATCTCCTGAAACTCTTTCCCTTCACTATTCTCTAATCATCTATTCTCTACTCCCTGGAGTCAAAATGACTGACGAAAAACTTCCAACCCAAAAAGAAAATTTCGCCGAGTGGTACAACCAACTCGTGCAAAAGGCCGAACTGGCCGACTATGCGCCAGTACGCGGCTGTATGGTAGTGCGCCCCTACGGCTGGACGCTGTGGGAAAACATGCAGGCCGGCCTCGACCGCCGCTTCAAAGAGACCGGCCATGTCAACGCGGCTTTCCCGACCCTCATCCCCATGTCGTTCTTCGAGAAAGAAAAAGAACACGTGGAAGGCTTCTCGCCCGAACTGGCCGTGGTCACGCATGGCGGCGGCGAAAAACTGGAAGAACCCCTGGTGGTGCGCCCCACCTCCGAGACCATCATCGGCTACATGTATTCCAAGTGGATCAAGTCCTGGCGCGACCTGCCCGTGCTGATCAACCAATGGGGCTCGGTGCTGCGCTGGGAACTGCGCACCAAACTGTTCCTGCGCACGGCTGAATTCTACTGGCAGGAAGGCCACACCGCCCACGCCACCGAGCAGGAAGCCCGCGAAGAGACCTACCGCATGTTGGACGTGTACGCCGATTTTGCCATCCACGACGTGGCCATTCCCGTCATCAAGGGCGTCAAGTCCGAGACCGAGAAGTTTGCCGGGGCGCTCATGTCCACCAGCATCGAGGCCATGATGGGCGACAAGAAGGCGCTGCAATCCGGCACGTCGCACTTCTTCGGCCAGAATTTCGCCAGGGCCTTCGACATCCAGTACCTCGACCAGAACAACACCCTGCAACATTGTCACACCACCTCCTGGGGCTTGTCTACGCGCATGATCGGTGCGCTCATCATGGTGCATGGCGATGACCAGGGATTGAAACTGCCTCCCAAGATCGCGCCCATCCAGGCCGTGCTGGTGCCCATCTACAAAAACGCGGACGAGAAAAACAAGGTCATGGATGCGGCAAACCGGGTATTTACCGAGTTGAAGGCTGCCGGGGTGCGCATCAAAATGGACGACCGCGAGGAAGTCACGCCCGGCTTCAAGTTCAACGATTGGGAAATGCGCGGCGTGCCGCTGCGCATCGAGATTGGGCCCAAGGACGTGGAAAAAGGCTCGGTTGCGCTGGCAAGACGGGATACGCCCGGGCGCGAGGGCAAGTCGTTCGTTTCGCAGAACCATCTGGCTGCTACCGTTACCGACATGTTGACCGACATCCAGGCATCCATGCTCAAGCAGGCCACCGCCTTCCGCGACGCCAACATCCACGACCCCAGGGATTACGAAGAACTTAAGCAGATCGTGGAAGATGGCTGGGCTTTCTCCTGGTGGTGCGGCGACAAAGCCTGCGAAGCCAAAGTGAAGGAAGACACCAAAGCCACCACCCGCTGCATCCCCTTCGAGCAGCCGGGGGACAGCGGCAAGTGCATCGTGTGCGGCAAGCCCGCGGAGAAAAAAGTCTACTTCGCGCGTGCCTATTGATTTCACAAGGGCGGGGGTGCTTCCCCGCCCTTCATCTAACTGTGGAGGAAAAATGTTCAACATCACAAAAAAGTTCGCGCATTGGGCCAATGGCAGGAATGTCATCATCCTGCTGGTTGTGTTCCTCCTGTTCAATTTCCTGGTCATCCCTGCGCTGTACCCCAAATTCGAGACCTTGGACACCCGTTATTCCTACACGCCAAGCGAAGCGTACAGTTTGATTGCCTCCTATGGCGATGCAGGACGGCAAACGTACGCCCTCACCGAAGTGACGCTCGACCTGGTCTATCCGCTGACGACAGCCCTGCTCTTCATTTTTGCGATCATCTACACTTTCCAAAAAGCGTTCCCGAACCACAGCGCCTGGCAAAACCTTGCCCTCATCCCGCTCGGCATCCTGGCCGCGGATTACCTCGAGAATGCTTGCATCGTGACCATGTTGCTGCTCTACCCGCAGGAACTTCCCATTTTGGTGCAGATATCCAATGTTTTCACGATCATAAAATTTGCATTGACGCCCTTTGAATTGCTGGTCTTCGTCGGGTTGATTGGCTGGCTGGTACAGGCCATCCGCGCCAGGCGCAAATAAAGAAAGACCATGCCCGCCATAGACCTCGCCCGCCTGCGCAAACAAGCCAACCGCCTGGCCGACTTCTTCTTCCTGCCAGACGACTTCTTGAAACACCTGCGCGAAACACTCGATTTTTACGTCAACCGCACCATGCGGCGCGCGGAAAACATTGCCCCCGGCTCGAACCTGCCCACATACCGCACGCCCGCCGTTGTGATACGGCAAATTGAGAATGCCATCGGCTCCATCGCCATGCAAAACCCTCATTTTGCGTTGGAGTTGGCCGACCGCCTGTGGGACGAGGGCTACATCGAAACCCGTTTACTCGCCGCTTTCCTGTTGGGGCGCATCCCGCCGCAGGAGGAGCGCCTGCTGGCCCGCCTGACCGCCTGGACCCAACAGGTGCGCGACCCCAGCGTCCGCGCGGCGCTGCTGACCACCAGCCTGAGCCGCATGAGGAAAGAGACGCCAAAGGAATTCCTGGTACTGGTGGGCGAATGGCTGCATCCTGCCCGCCAGCGTTTGTGGTCAAATGGCCTGCAGGCGCTCATCCCCCTCATTGTTGACCCGGATTTCGAGAACCTGCCGCCCGTCTTCGAGATCGTCCAACCGGTGCTGGAGGCCGCCCCCGGCGCGCTGCAAACCGACATTGCCGCCTTGATCCTCGCCCTCTACCAGGACTCGCCCAACGAAACCACCTTTTTCCTACACGAAATCTTGAAAACATCCCCCAACCCACTCACAGCAATCACCCTGCGGCGCATCCTGCCGTCCCTGCCGCCGCCGTTGCAAGCCAGCCTGCGCGAACTGGTGCGCCCGCCCAAAAAGGAGGAACGATGACCGGAAAGATGATCTTCTTGCACGGACTGGAAAGCAACAGCCAGACCTACAAGGCCGGCCTCATTCGCCGCCGCTTTCCCGACCTGATCGTCCCCGACTTCACCGGCGCCCTGTGGGAACGCATGGAAGCGCTTTACCCTATCCTGGGCGCTGAAAAGGATTGGACCATCATCGGCTCGTCCTTTGGCGGGCTGATGGGCGCCATCTTCACCTGCCAGCATCCCGACCAGGTGCGCCGACTGATCTTGCTGGCCCCAGCCTTGATGCTGCCCGAATTCGCCTCTTTCCTGGATGCTTCGGCTTCGCTCAGCACAAGCATCCAGCCTGTCGCCGTTCCCACGACCGTGATCCACGGGACGGCGGACGACGTGGTGCCGCTCGAAGAGGTGCGCCAGATCGCCCAAAAGGTATTTGCCAATCTCACCTATCGCATCGTAGACGACGACCACCGCCTGCACAAGACCGCTGAACAGTTGGACTGGAAAGCGCTGCTGGCTTGACACGCAAACCCGGCTGGTCTTTAACCTGCCGGGGCTTTTTTATGGAGGAAAAATGCTCAAAGAAAAAGTATTCTGGCTCGATACCCTCGAAATGCCGTCCGGCCACGAGGGGACTCCCTTGCCCGAGAAAGTGGACGTGGCCATCATCGGCGGCGGGTACACCGGGCTGGCCGCAGCCTGGACGCTGGCAAAGCGCGGCCTGCGGGCAGCCGTGCTGGAAGCGGAAAGCATCGGCTGGGGCGCCAGCGCCCGCAACGGCGGCATGGTGCTGACCGGCTCGAAGATCCCCATGCAGACCGCCATCAAACGCTACGGGCGCGAGACGGCGCGCCGCCTGTTCCAATGCTCGCTGGAGACGATTGACCTGGTGGAACAGGTCGTGCGGGAGGAGAACATCCAATGCGGATTCGCCCGCACCGGTCACTTGCTGACGGCCAACAAACCCAAACATTACGACGCCCTGGCCGCCGAAGTAGACTTCATGGCAAAAGAATTCGACCATGCCGTGCGGTTGGTGCCGCGCCAGGAACAGCGCAGCGAAATCGGCAGCGACCTGTACTACGGCGCGCTGGTGGACGAAGCCAGCGCCGGGCTGAACCCGGCGCAATACGTGGCCGGGCTGGCGGGGGCGGCGGAAAAAGCCGGGGCCACGCTCCACGCTCGGGCGCGGGTACGCAGGCTGGGGCGTAGGGAGAAGCGGTTCTACGTCGAAACCGAGCGCGGCGCTTTGACAGCGGAACATGTCCTGGCAGCGACCAATGGCTACACGACAAGCGTCACGCCGCAATTACGGCGCAGGATCATCCCCATCGGCTCGTATATCATCGCCACCGAGAGGCTGCCCGACAAATTGGCGCGCGAACTCAGCCCGCATAACCGCATGATCTTCGACTTCAAGCACTTCCTGAACTACTTCCGCCTCTCCGGTGACAACCGCATGATCTTTGGCGGACGGGCAGCCTTTTTCCCTGAGACGGGACAGACCGTGCGCCAGAGCGCGGAAATCCTGCGGCGACAGATGGTGGAGGTGTATCCTCAGTTGCGCGAGGCCAGCGTGGAGTATGCCTGGGGCGGGACGCTGGCTTTCCCCTTCGATTTGATGCCGCACGCGGGCGAGATGGACGGGATGTACTATGCGCTGGGCTACGCCGGGCATGGGGTTGCCATGGCCACCTGGCTGGGCAAGACAGTGGCCGAAGCCATGCTGGATGGGACCATCAAGGAGCATCTGTTTGCAACCTTCCCCTTCCCCGGCGCGCCGCTCGGTCTGTACCGGGACAAAGCCTGGTTCCTGCCACTGGTGGGCGCCTGGCACAGGTTCCTGGACGTGATCGAGTAGTTTTGCCGTCCTGCGCCCCCAACCTGCCTGCGCTGCTTGCGCCATGACATGGTATGAAATGGCGCGAAGTGGTATGGTCGGCCTGACTCACCTCAAACCGGGTAACTTGCACCCGGTTTGGGGTTTTAATACAAAATTTATTGTGTCTACGGACAATCTGTTGTATATTTGGCAAAACCTATCGCCGCTGGAGGAGACAAATGCCCAAATCGAAACCGCAAATGGAAGGGGAAGTGTACTTCCCCTCGGATGAAGTCATTGCCCAGGCCAACGTCCCGGATTGGGATGCGTTGGCGGCCTATGCAACGAAAGACCTGCAAGGCTTCTGGGGAGAACGCGCCGCGGAATTGGAGTGGTTCCAGAAATGGGACAAGGTGCTGGACGATTCGAACACGCCGTTCTTCAAATGGTTCGCGGGCGGCAAGGTCAATATCGTCCACAACGCCGTGGACCGCCACATGAACACCTGGCGCAAGAACAAACTGGCGCTCATCTGGGTCAGCGAAGACGGCAAGGAAGAGCGCACCTTCTCGTACTATTCCCTCAGCCGCGAGGTCAACCGCTTCGCCAACATCATCAAAGCCATGGGCGTCGGCAAGGGCGACCGGGTTACGATCTACCTGCCGCGCATCCCGGAGATCGTGTTTGCTATGCTGGCCTGCGCCAAGATCGGCGCCATCCATTCGGTGGTGTTCGCCGGCTTCTCGGTGGACGCGCTGAAAGGCCGCATCGACGACAGCGAATCGAAACTGGTCATTACTGCCGACGGCAGTTGGATCAACGGCAAGATCTTCGAGTTGAAGCGCACCGTGGACGAGGCCATCAAGTCCTGCCCGTCGGTGGAGAACGTGATCGTCGTCAAGCGCACCGGCCACGAGGTCCCGATGGAGGCAAGCCGCGATCACTGGTATCACGACATGTGCGCGCTGCCCATCGCCAACGGCAAGTGCGCCACCGAGCAACTGGACGCCGAAGACCCGCTCTACATCCTGTACACGTCCGGCTCCACCGGCAAACCCAAGGCCATCCTGCACACGCACGGCGGCTACATGGTCGGCACGTACACCACGCTCAAATACGTCTTCGACCTGAAAGACGACGACCGCTGGTGGTGCGCCGCCGACCCCGGCTGGGTAACCGGGCACTCGTACATCGTCTACGGGCCGCTGATTCTGGGCGCGACCTCGTTCATGTTCGAAGGCGGCCCGGTCTACCCGTACCCGAACCGCTGGTGGCAATTGATCGAACGCTACGGGATCACCGTCTTCTACACCGCGCCGACCGCCATCCGCGGACTGATGCGCTTCGGGGAGGCCTGGCCGAACAAACACGATCTTTCTTCCCTGAGGCTGCTCGGCTCTGTCGGCGAGCCGATCAACCCCGAAGCCTGGCGTTGGTACTACCGCGTCATCGGCAAGGAAAAATGCCCCATCATGGATACCTGGTGGCAGACCGAGACCGGGATGTTCATGATCACGCCCACGCCGGTGGTGCCGCTCAAGCCCGGCTCCGGCACCCGTCCCTTCTTTGGGCAGGAAGCGGAAATCCTGGGCGACGACGGCGCCCCCGTCCCGGACGGCGAGGAAGGCTACCTGGTGCTCAAGAATCCCTGGCCGGCCATGCTGCGCACCATTTACGGCGACGACGAGCGCTACGTCAACCAGTATTGGAGCAAGTATCCCGGCAAGTACATGACCGGCGACTCGGCCAAGCGCGACAAAGACGGCTACTTCTGGATCATTGGCCGCGTGGATGACGTGATCAAGGTCTCCGGGCACCGCTTAGGCACGGCCGAGATCGAATCGGCGCTGGTCAGCCACCCGGCGGTGGCTGAGGCGGCCGCCATCGGCCTCTCGCACGAGGTCAAAGGCCAGGCCATCCACTGCTTCGTCCTGCTGCGCGCCGGGTTCTCGGGTTCACCCGAACTGGCCGAGGAACTGCGGCAACACGTATCCACGCATATGAGTCCCATTGCCAAGCCGGAAGACGTACAGTTCGTGGACAAACTGCCCAAGACGCGCTCCGGCAAGATCATGCGGCGGGTGTTGAAAGCCCGGGCGCAGGGATTACCCGAAGGCGATATTTCGACCCTCGAAGAATAATAACCGGCCTGCAATTTGACGACCCCACAGACAATGCGTTTGCGGGGTCGTTTTTGTGTTAAACAAAACCACGAGATATGGTAAGATGCGAAAAAACCAGATTGCCGGGAGGGAAGATGTCTGAGACGATCGTAACTGCAATTGCAACAGTGTTAGCGGCGCTGATCGGGGCGTATGCATCCATTATGGTAGCAAAAATCGGTAAACAGTCCGCCGAATCCGCTGCGCAACCGGAACGCAAATTGCCCTGGGCAGGGATCGCGGCCGGGCTTATCGCGGGCGCGCTGGTTGGCTTTTTCCTCGCCAGGCTGTTCCTGGTCAAACCAGCAACCATCATAGACAGCATGGATGCCACAAAGGGCTGGATCCCGTATGCAAGCGCAGACAATATGCTCTCCGTCGAAACAACTGACGGCATGAAAAAACAGGCTGTGCTGGTGATCTTCTACGTCCGGCAAGGCGGTTATGTGGGCATATCGAAACCGATTGATACGACCCTGTTCGACAACACGAAAGAGTTACAACTCTCCTATCGCGGGAATGGCGCAGCCAACACCTTCGAGGTCAAACTCCTGACCACGCCCAACGCGGAAGGGAAAAACGCCGTATTCAGTTACGAAATCCCACACTTCAGCAACACGCAGGGCTGGGTCGCTTTGCGCGTTCCCTATGCAAAGTTCAAGTGCTGGGAGTCCACTGGCTGCCGCAAGGACGAGATCATCTCGCCGTCGCAAATATACAAGATTGACTTTGCCATCTCCTGCAAAGGGAACGACGAGCCGGGCGTCGGGACCGTCACAATAGACCACATCACCGCAAAGTAACGCTTTCAAATTCCCCAAAAGAAAGAAGCCGCCCATGTTCCAGACGGCTTCTTCGATGTTTTTCGGGCTTCCTACCCGAACAGCGTGTACATGAAATCCGGCACCCAGAATTCGCCAAATCCAAAGACCCATTTCGACACACAACAAGCGATGAAGATGGCAACACCCAAGCCGATCATGAAGTGATCGCGATTGGCATAGTGCAATTCCTTCAACCAGGTGCGCGGTTTGGTGCCAAAGGCGCGCAGGTCCATGGCGTCAATCACTTCTTCGCCCGTGACAGTGGATTGCATCGTCACGGGAATGATGAGCGGCGCCAGGCGCTGCAAGCGCGCCACGATGCCGCCTTTCAACGTTTCCATCTCGTAGCCGCGCGCCCGTTGCGCATCGATGGTGATGCTCAGATCGCGCGCCAGCGTGGGCAGGAAGCGAAACGCCAGATCCATGGTGAATGAAACCTTGTCCGATACGCCCATACGCCGGAAGGTGACGCCGTAGATGTTGGGATCCATCGTATAAGGGATTGGGATAGCCAGGATAGCCATCGCCAGCATACGCGTCATCTGGGTGATGGCAAACCAGATTTTGTTCACCGTCACCGGCACGGTAAAGCCCCAATCCGTGCCGGGGACGAAGAACGGGACTTCAAAAACCGTCGGTGATTCCACCTGGACAACCGAGGATGGGCCGCCGCGCCCCGAAAGCAAGCCGTTCAGGCCAACAATAAACACCACCAAGATGATGATGAAGATCCAGGTACGCTTGATATCCTTCCACTCGATACGGGCCAGGAAATACAGGGTCAGCGAAAGCAGGAAGAGTGGCAGGATGATGCGATAGTCCCAGATCTCAGGGATGGTGAGCGCAAAGATCACGCAGAACAGGAAGATCAGCCTGGTGCGCGGGTCCAACCTCTGAATGAATGTATCGCGCGGGCGATACTTCCAGGTGACCAGCATGGGACTTTACCGTCCGCGCCGCGCCGCAACCGCCGCAAAAGCGACCATCAGGATGGGCAGCAGCACCAGCGTAACAACGAAGTTACCGGCAAAAGCGGGGACGAAATAGCCGAAGAGCGCGGTGTTCAGATCGATACCGCCAACGAACATTTCGGTCAACGACGAAAACAGCATACCGACCGCAATGCCGATCGTGCCCCAGATGACGGCCTTGACGATGTCTTTCTGCGCGCGGTAGTTCGTGATCGAGGCAGCCACCAGGCCGGGGATCATGCCCATCAGGCCGTTGCCCAGGCTCCAGTTCCAGTAGAAGCCCCAACCGGCCAGGGCGTCGCCCAGGGTATTGCCGATGAAGCCAGCCAGCAGGCCAACCCACGGGCCGTAGGCCACGCCAAAGAAGATCAACACGGCCACAGCCGGGCGGAAGGTGATGTTGCCAGCCGCAGGCAAGGGAACCAGGTTCGTCAGCAGGGAAAAAGCGCCATACAACGCAGCGCCGATCGCGCCGTACACCACTTCGCGGGTGCCGAACGCCCAGATGTTTTTCTTTTCGTCCATGACTTCTCTCCTTATATATGATTAGGTGGAAATAACGATGCTGACCCTATATTTGATAACCCTGTTCAGCCGCAGGCGTTACAGGGTAATCGCCAAACTGATCGCAATTATTTTCATCATACCCGTGAGATTCACGCATAGGCCGCTAACCTCTCGGCCGGCAAGAAACCTCCGGTCTTTGGCAGCAGGTCCAGGTTCAGGCGCAGAAGCGAGGTGGGGCGCACCCGGCAGCGCGTCAGCAAATCGAAATCCTGCAACACATCTTCCGGTCGCCCGTCCGCCACCAGCCGGCCTTCGCCCAACAACAGCACGCGGTTGGCGTACGTCACCGCCAGGTCCAGGTCGTGCGTGATGAATAACGTGGCCGCAAAATTAGACGAAAGCAGCGAGAGCGCTCCTTCCTGCGGGCTGCACATGGCGTCCATGAAATGGGTGTAGTTGGCATAATCCTGCCCGGCGGTCGGCTCGTCCATGATCATGATGCGCGAGCGCATGGCCAGCACGGCCGCAATGGTGGTGCGTTTCTGCTGGCCGAAAGACAACCCCAGCGGCGGGTACTCTTCCAGACCGCTCAAGTTGACCGTGGCAACGCTGTCCGCCACGGTCTTTGCAAGTTCATCCTTCTTGAAGTCGAGATTCTTGGGGCCAAATTCCAGTTCCTCGCGGACGGTCGGCGCGTACAACATGTGCGTGGGGCTTTGGAACACGTACCCGATCTCGCGCGCGATCTGCGCCACGCTCATTTTGCGGGTATCCTGCCCCTTCACCAGCACGCGCCCATTGGTCGGCTTGAGCAGGCCGATGGAATGCTTCACCAGCGTAGACTTGCCCGCCCCGTTCGGCCCCAGCACCGCTACCAGGTCGCCGCGCCGGATCTCGAGGCTGACATCCTGGAGGACGAACGGCCTGTCCTCGTTATAACGGAAACTGACCTCTTCGAAAACGACCAGCGTCTCAGACTCCTGCGCTTCTTCCTGGACGACCGGCCCGCTGACCGGTTCGACAGGCGCTCCTTGCCCTTTGACCCGTTCCACCACCCAGGCCGCCGGGAGTTTGACTTCGTGGTAATTGATTTCTTCCGGCAAACGCTTGATCGGCCCCAAATATTTGACCTTCCCGTCTTCCATGTAGAGCAGCCGGTCGGGACGCGCAGCAATAGCGTCTTCCACGCGATGCTCGATCAACAAAACCGTCTTGCCCTCATCGGCCAGCCCGCGGAAAATCTCCAGCGCCTCGTACGCCGAAGCCGGGTCGAGGGAAGCCAGAGGCTCGTCCAACAGCAGGATGGACGGGTTCATCGCCAGCAAGCCCGCCAGGGCCACTTTTTGTTTCTCCCCGCCAGAAAGGTTGAAGGTCTCGCGCCCATGCAGGTACCCGATCCCCAGTCTCTTCATGGCGGTTTCCACGCGCTCCAGGATTTCCTCGCGCGGCATCCCCAGGTTTTCCGGGCCAAAAGCGATCTCATTGTAGACATTGCTGGCGACGATCTGGCGCTCCGGGTCCTGGAGAAGCGTCCCTACCACCTGCGCCACATCGGTCAACGGCATGCCGGCCACGTCCTTGCCATGCAGACGGGCCTCCCCTTCACGCTTCCCGCCATAACTGCGCGGAATGAGGCCATTGATACAGCGCGCCAGCGTGGTCTTGCCGCAGCCGCTGGAGCCGGCGATCAGCAGCATCTCGCCCGGCTTGAGTTCGAACGAGATATTCTCGATTGCCAACTCTGGGCGTGAACGGTATTGAAAGGACAGGTTCTCAACAACCAGGGGAGATTCAGTCATGGCGCCACCGAAAAACAAAGACCCCAAAAGTCTTGAGCGCCTTCAGGGTCTTCGAAGATATTTTGTTCGAACCGCTGTGCGGTTGCATAATAACTTTTCAGGGCAACAGCGTTCCAAAAATTCATGCGCTTATTATAGCCTAAACTGGATATTTGTCTTGAGGTTGCCCAGGGATTCATCCCACCCTCTGCAATTTACCGAAAGACAAATTCAACCAGGTCGCCTCGTTTCGCATCCAGGCTGGCGGCTGCGTTCCCATTGACGATCGAGACTTCGATGTAATCCTCGCTATCCACAACAGCCACCAGGTCCCCGACCTGGCGATGCCCGTACGAAGGGATGATCCCATCGATCTCGCGGCCGAGAATCCGCACCAGCACATCACCGCGCTCCTTAAGCGCCTCAGCCGGCAGGTCGGTGGTCAGATTCCCGAAGATATCAATAATTGTGATGTGCGCCCGCCAGCCGTTCTCCGTCTTTTCCGGGCGGGGCAGGTCCAGTCGCAGCGGGTCAGAAATCGGCGACCCCAGCGCGCCCAGGGGTACGCCCGCTGCCAGGTGCGCGGCGGTCGGGGCGAAAATGTCCCGCCCGTGGAAGGTGTTGCTGACCTTCGGCAGCCAGTAGGCGGGATTATCCAGGTGGACGAACTCCACGGTCTCGCCCCTGCGCTCGGCATCCAGGATCAGAGGCGTCAGCAGGCCGTTGTCCGGCGCGATGTAGAATTGGTCGCCCAATTGCGCGCCAAGCGGGCGACGATGCGTCCCAACGCCCGGATCGACCACGCCCACATGCACCGAGCCGGGCGGGAAGAACGGCGCCGCCCGCCAGATCGCATACGCGCCTTCCAGTACGTCCTGCGGTGAGATCAGGTGACTGACGTCCACGATCTTCGCGTCCGGCGCGATCCCGTAGATCACGCCCTTCATAACGCCTACGAAGCCATTGGCCAGGCCAAAATCGGTGGTGAGGGAGATGATTGTCATAGCCGTATTATGCAAGCGAAGGGCAAATGCTGTCAAGCGATAGGCGCAAATTGGTTCCCAATCCCAAAAACTGAAACGTACCCGCAACTTCACAGGGATTGATTCCAGGCGCAAAATGTCCTATACTTAGGTGTAAGATTGGTATACAGGAAAGGAGACAACCATGTCGGAACGTAGACAAATCGAACGAAAAGATTTCTCCTACTACATGCGGCTGATCGATACCCAAACTGATGAACTGGTTGGGCACCTGGTAGATGTCAGCACGGGCGGATTCAAACTGGACAGCCCCAAACCCCTGCCGCTCGAAAAAGATTACCGGCTGCACCTCGACCTGACCAGCGAAGTGGCCGGCAAACCATTCATGGTCTTCAGGGCGCGCAGTAAGTGGTGCCATTCTGACCCGCTGGACCCCTTTGTGTATAACGTCGGTTTTCAAATCACCGAAATTACCCCCACAGATATGGAGATCTTCAACCGGATCGTGGAGAAATACGGCACGCAGATCGCCAACAAACGCATAGACCTGCGTAAAAGCAACATCTGGTAAGCCAGGCCAATTCCTTAGACGCGCGAACTCCCGCCGAAAAGCGGGGGTTTGTTTTTAATCCGTTGCAGCATTGCCGCAATTGGCATACAATTGCCCCATGCGAATTTTTCTCCGTTGGCTGGTCCGCTTCGTCCTGAACCTGATCGCCCATGTGGAAGTACGTGGCTACGAGAACATCCCCCAGGAAGGCAATTTCGTCATTGCCACCAACCACCTCGGCATCGTAGACGCCGCCATGGCCTTCTACGCCCTCGACCGCTGGGACCTGTTCATCCCGGTCGCCGAAAAATGGGAACTGAATCCCTTCCTGCGCTGGCTGGGGAAATACTTCAACTTCATCTTCATCGACCGCTTCAACCCGGATATCAAAGCCATGCGCAAGATCCTGAAATTGATGGACGAGGGCAACAACCTGGTCATCGCCCCCGAAGGGACGCGCAGCCGGGTCGGCTCGATGATCGAGGGCAAGCCCGGCGTCAGTTACCTGGCAAGCCGCCTGGGGCAACCCATCATCCCCGTTGCGCTGGCCGGAACGGAGGACAAGGTCGTGTTTGGAAACCTCAAGCGATTACGCCGCAGCCGCATCACGGTGACGGCCGGGCCAACCTTCTTCCTGCCGCCGCTGCCCAAAACGGACCGCGACCTTGCCCTGAAACAATACACCGACGAGATCATGTGCCGCATCGCGGCGCTGCTGCCGGATAAATATCATGGGGTCTATGCGGGGCATCCCAGATTGAAGGAATTGTTGGTGCAAAATTAACCCCATGCGACGCTACATCTCCTTCACGGTCTTCCTCTCCGGCATGACCACGCTGGCCGCTGAGTTCGGCGCCTCGCGCCTGTTGCAGATGCGCTTCGGCAGCGTCAACCTGGTGTGGGCCGTCATCATCGGCCTGATCCTGGTCTACTTCGCGGCCGGCTACGCCATCGGCGGGCGGCAGGCCGACAAATCCCCGCGCCCTGAAACGATGTTCACCTTCCTGGCCTGGGGCGGCGCGACGCTCGGCCTGATCCCGGTCATCGCCCAGCCCATCCTGCTGGCGGCCGCTTCCGCCATGGACGCCCTGGCGCTGGGCGTGATCGCGGCTTCATTCCTGGCCACCCTGCTGCTGTTCAGCGTCCCGGTCACATTGCTGGCGATGACCTCGCCTTTCGCCATCCGCATCACCCTGCAAGATGCGCAACAGGCCGGCAACGTCTCCGGGAACCTGTACGCGCTCTCCACGGTCGGCTCGGTGCTGGGCGCCTTCCTGCCCACCCTGCTGCTCTTCCCGCTGATCGGAACCAGCCGCACCATCCTGCTGTTCGGCCTGCTCATCCTGCTGGCGGCCCTGGGCGGCCTGGGGCTGGAAAAACACTGGCGGAAAGTTGCGCTCTTCGGGCTGTGGGCGCTGGCGCTGGCGGGCTTCCTGTTCCTGGGCGACTTCCACGTCAAGGACTCCCCCGGCCAGGTCTTCGAAACCGAATCGCAGTACAACTATATCGAGGTGCAACAGGTCAACGGCTTCACCCTGCTGCGCCTGAACGACGGCCAGGGCGTCCACTCCATCTACCACCCCGACCAACTCTACTACAGCGGCCCGTGGGAGCAATTCCTGGTCGGTCCCTTCTTCAACGCGGACTACGCCCCCGAACAGGTGGAACGCTACGCCATCATCGGGCTGGCGGCCGGCACCTCCGCGCGTCAGGCGACCGAAATATTTGCTTCCGTTAAAATAGATGGTTTCGAAATCGACAGACAGATCGTCGCCGTCGGGCGCGAATACTTCGGCATGACCATGCCCAACCTGACGGTCTACGTCGAAGACGGGCGCTGGGGCCTGGAGCACAGTCCGCACACCTACGACCTGATCGCCGTGGACGCCTACCGCCCGCCCTACATCCCGCCGCACATGACCACGCGGGAATTCTTCCAGGTCGCCTACGACCACCTGGCAGACGACGGCGCGCTGGCCATCAACGTGGGGCGCGCGCCCGGCGACCGCAGCCTGATCAACGGACTCTCGACCACCATCGCCGCCGTCTTCCCCTCCATCCACATCATGGATATTCCCAACACGCTCAACTCCATCGTCTACGCCAGCAAACAGCCCACCCGCGCCGACGACCTGATGCGCAACTACGAAATACTTACGGCGCGCGGTGACGTACATCCGCTGCTGCTGACCGCCATGGGCTCCACCATCGTCAACCTGCAACCGGGTTATGAGTCCACACAAGTTTTTACGGATGACAAAGCCCCCATCGAGTGGCTGACGGATACCCTGGTGATCAACTTCTTCCTGCGCGGCGACGTACAAACGCTGCAATAACATCGCGTTATCAAAATCTTATGCCCAAACACTTGTCCTCCCTGCTCTCCTGGCTGATCACGATTCTCACCCCCATCTTCCTGCTTGGACTGGCGCTGCGACTGCTGCTCACGCCCGCTTTCCTGCAAATCGAATACAACCTGCCATCCTTCCCGCCGGACCAATACGGGTTCACGACCGCCGAGCGGCTCTACTACGCCCCATTTGCCCTGGGCTACCTGGTGAACGACGAAGACATCTCCTATCTCGGTCAATTGACCTTCCCGGACAGCAGCCCGCTGTTCAACGAACGCGAATTGAGCCACATGCAGGACGTCAAGATCGTCACGCAGGCGGGACTGAAAGCCTGGTACGCCTCCGTGCTGCTGCTGGTCCTGCTCGGGATTTGGGCCAGGCAAGGGAAATGGGAGCAGGCCTTTCGTCAGGGGTTGAGGCGCGGCGGCTGGTTGATGCTCGGGCTGGTCGCGGGCGTCGGCCTGTTTGCCGCTGTCGCCTTCTGGCAGTTCTTTTCCCTGTTCCACGCGCTGTTCTTCGAGGGCGATTCGTGGCTGTTCCTGTACACGGATACGCTCATCCGCCTGTTCCCCATGCAGTTCTGGCAGGACGCCTTCCTGTGGGCGGGCGTCATTTCTGTCGGCGGGGCGCTGGCCCTGGCGCTGGGACTGAAACCCAAAACGGGCTAACGGGTTTCACTTGTTGTATAATTCAACCCGAAGGAGAACAGGATGCCAGGATTTTTATCGTTGGAAGACCGCGTCGCCATTGTGACCGGCAGTTCGCGCGGGATCGGGCGCGCCGTAGCCCTGGAACTGGCCGCGCGCGGCGCGGCTGTGGTGGTGAACTACAACAATTCCCCCGAGCGCGCCGGGGAAGTCGTGAAAGAGATCGAGGCAGGCGGAGGCCGGGCGGTCGCTTTCCAGGCGGATGTGTCGAAGTTCGAATCCGCGCAAGACCTGGTGAAATTTGCGCTTGAGACCTACGGCGACCTGCACATCCTGGTCAACAACGCCGGCATCACCCGCGACATGATCATCATGATGATGCCCGAAGCGGATTGGGACGCGGTCATCGCTGCCAACCTGAAAAGCACCTTCAACTGCTCGAAGGCCGCCGTCAAACACATGCTGCGCAAACGCTACGGGCGCATCGTCAACATTGCCTCGGTAGCCGGGCAGATGGGCAACCCCGGCCAGACCAATTACTCGGCCTCCAAGGCCGGGCAGATCGGCTTCACCAAGGCGCTGGCGCGCGAAGTGGCGGCGCGCAATATCACGGTCAACGCGGTTGCGCCCGGGTTCGTTGACACAGAAATCCTAGACGCCATGCCCAAAGGAACGCTCGAAACCGCGCTCAAGTTGGTGCCGCTGGCGCGCACCGGGCAGCCCCAGGAAATCGCCTACGCTGTCGCCTTCCTCGCTTCGGACCAGGCCGCCTATATTACCGGCCAGGCGCTTGGCATAGACGGCGGCATGGCGATGATGTAAATTCTTCCCTCACCCCTTGCCCCTCTTCCAGTGGGAGATGGGTTGGGGTGAGGGTCATAGGAGAACCCATGTCAGGCTCAACCAGACCCCCCGGCAAGACCACCGTTTCCCCCGATGTGCTCATCAGCATCGCCAAACTCTCGGCGTTGGGCGTGCCGGGCGTCAGCCAGATGGCCCCGGTTTCG
>JBMOMO010000342.1:0-4957 GCA_049324135.1 Chloroflexota bacterium | reverse complement strand
AGGAGAACCCATGTCAGGCTCAACCAGACCCCCCGGCAAGACCACCGTTTCCCCCGATGTGCTCATCAGCATCGCCAAACTCTCGGCGTTGGGCGTGCCGGGCGTCAGCCAGATGGCCCCGGTTTCGGGCGGGGTCAACCGCCTGTTCCGCCGCGGCGCGGGGGATGGCGTGCGCATCGATGTGCAGGAAGACACCGTCTTTGCAGACTTGTACCTTGTGTTGAAGGAAAGCGTCAATATCCGTGAAGTCAGCCGCAACGTGCAGCAGCAAGTCGCCCGCGCCATCCAGGAAATGGTCGGCATGGACGTCGGCCACGTCAACATCCATATCGAAGACATAGATTACGAGGAAAGCAGCGAGGCCTGAAACCCGTATGAAGTCCCGCACCAGGGCGCGCAGCCTGGCACTGCAAGTACTTTACGAAGTAGACCTTACCAACCACCCTCCAGCCGAAGTCCTCAAAGCCCGGCTGGAAGAAACGCCATTAACGGATGACCTGGCCGAATTTGCCCGCCAGATCATCTTTGGCGCCCTTCCCCTCCTCGAACTCATCGACCGGGTGATCGCAAAATACGCCCCCGAATGGCCGCTGGACCAGATCGCAGCCATCGACCGCAACATCCTGCGTATGGCCTGCTGGGAATTTGCCGGTCAGGGAGGGACGCCTGTCAAAGTCGCCATCAACGAGGCGGTCGAACTGGCAAAAACCTACGGCTCCGACAGCGCGCCGCGTTTCGTCAACGGCGTGCTGGGCAGCCTGGCCGATCACCAACACGAAATTCATCAAAGCCTGTCCCAAAAGGGGATGCCACCCCCGCAGGATACCTTACCACAGGAGCACAATTCATAAGCATGGACATCCTCGGCATCGGCCCCACCGAACTGGTTTTCATCATACTGATTGCCCTCATTATTCTCGGCCCCAAAGACATGCAAAAAGCAGGCCGCACCATTGGCCGCTGGCTGCGCAACATGGTCACGTCCGATGGCTGGCGCGTCTTCCGCGACACTTCGCGCGAACTGCGCAACCTGCCCAACCGCCTGATGCGGGAAGCCAACCTGGAAGAACTCGACCAGGTAGACAAGGAAATCGGGAAGATCGGCCAGGAAGTTATGACCTCCCCTTTAGGAAAAGAAACAGCCGGCAAGCCGCCCCGCCAGGATCGCTTTGGGACCTGGGGCAGTTCCGCCGCCCCGCCTCCGTCCAAGCCTGCGCCTGCTGAGGCCGCGAAGGACACCATCGCCTCCCCGGCGCCGCCCACTGCGCAACCCGATGACAAAGCGGAGGCGTCATCCCCGGCGGGGAAGGAATCCGAATCCCATGCGTAGGTTCTTTCTCGGCCTGCGGCGGCTGGTCGCCGCTCCCTTCCGCCTGCTGTGGAAGATCGTTTCCTTCCCTTTCCGCGCCTACCGCCAGGCGCAGACGTTCATGACCGAGGAGCCGGACGAGCACGCCCTGGTGGACGTATTCAGCGGCGTCGTCAGCGACAAAGAGATACGCGAGTCGTTGTGGAACCAGGTCGAAGACCTGCGCAAACACCTGCTGCGCTCCCTATTGGCGTTGGCGCTGGCGGTCGTCATTTCGTTCGCCTTCACACAACCGCTCATCGAATACCTGGCCCAGCCTGTGGGCGGACTGGTAGAACTCAAAGCCATCGAAGTCACTGAATCCGTGGGCGTGTTCATGAAAGTCGCCCTGCTCTCCGGTATCGTGCTCTCGCTGCCGTATATCGCCTTCGAATTCTGGCTGTTTGCCGCCCCCGGCCTGAGATCGGCCTCGCGCAGGTTCGGGCTGCTGGCCATCCCGCTGGCGACGCTGTTGTTCGTCTCCGGCATGGCTTTTTCATATTACATTATGATGCCGGCCGCCCTGCCCTTCCTGCTCAACTTCATGGGCATCCAAGCGGAACTGCGCCCGATGTCTTATTTCAATTTCATCACCGGGGTGATGTTCTGGATCGGGGTAGCCTTCGAGTTCCCGCTGCTCATCTACGTGCTGACGGCGGTCGGGTTCGTCAAGCCCCAAATCCTGGCAGAACAATGGCGGCTGGCCATCGTGCTGATCGCCATCCTGGCAGCGGCCATCACCCCCACTGTAGACCCGATCAACATGGCGCTGGTCATGGCGCCCATGTCGCTGTTGTATTTCATCAGCATCGTCTTGAGCCGTATCGCCTATCGCGGCCGGATGCGCCAGATGCAGGCGCGCGAGTCCGCAGGGGAGGGAGAATGAGTCCCTGGTCCAGAAGCATACCACTTCGTGGCGCCTGGCGCAGGCTGGGTCTCACTGCGCTGCTCATCTTCTTTGTCCTGGGCAGTTCCGGCTGCCAGTTGTCGCTGATCAAATTACCGTCCTTCTCCGGCCCGGGCGGCGAACAGGCCACCCCTTCCCCAGTCATCGCGGTCGGGCCAACGCTCACCCCCATGCCGATGGCGCAGGTCATTTTCATTGCGACCATCCCCGAGCCGCTGGGAGCCGGCGAGAGCCTGGCAATTGCTGTATTGGATGAAGTCACCGGCCTGGCCCTGAACAGCGTGCTGTACCCAATGCAGCCGCGCGACGCGCAGACCTACGCGACGGCGCTGCCGATGCCGCTCAACGCGGTGGTCAAGTACCGTTACGTGCGCCGCACCAATACGCAGATCCAGGAAGACAGCGGCACGGATGTAGCCATACGCTACCGGCTGTATCACGTCAGCGGGCCGGGCGAGACGCGCGACATCGTTGCCGGTTGGATCGACAAGACCTTCACCGGCAAGACCGGCAATATCGAAGGCGAAGTCTACGCCGAGAATGGCGTCCCCCTGCCGAATATCATGGTGACGGCCGGCGGCGTGCAGACCATCACAGATTCCGCCGGGCGCTATTCCTTGAAAGGCCTGCCGGCCGGCACGCACAACCTGGTCGCCTATGCGCTGGACGGAACGTACCAGACCTTCCAACAGGGCGCCAACGTGGTGGATGGGCTGAACACGCCGGGGAAACTCTTCCTGAAACCCGCCTCCCTGGTCGACATCACCTTCAACGCCAGCGTACCGGCCAACACCGTGCCGGGAGCGCCCGTGCGGCTGGGAGGCAACCTGTTCCAACTCGGCAACACCTTCGCGGACCTGCGCGGCGGGTTGAGCGCCGTTGCCGACCGCATGCCGGTGATGACCATGCTGCCGGACGGACGCTACACCATCTCCATGCGCCTGCCGGCCGGGGCAGACATCCGCTACAAATACACGCTGGGCGACGGCTTCTGGAACGCCGAACACAAATCCAACGGCGCGTTCCTCGTGCGGCAATTGATCGTCCCGCCCACAGATACCACCATCAACGATGTAATCGAGACCTGGGGGGCGGGCAGTTCTTCCCCGATCCTGTTCGAAGTGGACACCCCGCCCAACACCCCGGTCGGCGACCTGGTCTATATCCAGTTCAATCCCTACGGCTGGACAGAACCGGTGCCCATGTGGCCGGTCGGCAACAACCGCTGGGTTTACAAACTCTACAGCCCGCTCAGCATCCTGGGCTCGTTTGGCTATCGCTACTGCCGCGCCGGGCAATGCGGCAGCGCAGACGACACCGCCACAGCCGGCGACGCCGCGCGCGGCCGGGAAGTTTCCACCAGCCTGGCCCCGCAGGATATCAAAGATACCGTCAGCCGCTGGGTGTGGCTCGAAGATTCGCAGCCGGGCAACCTGGTTGGCGTGACCGTTGCCCCGCGCCAGGAGTCCTTTGCGGCCGGGGTGGAACTGCAGCCCACCCAACACCCCAACTGGGTCACTTCGATCCCACAGGCCATGCAAAACATCCAGGCGCTGGGCGCGAACTGGGTGATCCTGACCCCAACCTGGTCCTTTGCGGACGCCGACCCGCTGGTGCTTGCGCCCGTCCCCGGCAGGGATTCTTTCTGGAATGACACCTACCGGATGGTGACCCAGGCGCGCGCGCTGAACATGAGCGTTGCCGTGTTCCCTATGCCGCGCTTCGCTTCGGACGCGGACGATTTCTTTGCTTCTGCGCCCCGCAACGCGGACTGGTGGCAGGCCTGGTTCGAACACTATCGCGCCTTCCTGCTCAACTACGCCGACCTGGCCACCCAGTCTGGCTCGCAGGCGCTGATCCTGGGCGGAGACTGGCTCGACCCGGCCCTGCCCGGCGGCCTCCTGGCAGACGGGGTCACGCCGTCCGGCGTCCCGGCGGATGCGGAAGCGCGCTGGAAGGCCCTCATCGCAGAAGTACGCACGCACTTCCGGGGCAACATCCTGTGGGCGCTGCCGTACGAACAGGAGACGCTCGATACGCCCCTCGGAATCCTGGAAAGCGTGGACGGCATCTACCTGCTGTGGAATATCAAACTGGGCGACGCGACCGTCCCATCCAAAGCGGACATGATCGAGGAGGCCGGGCGCCTGCTGGACACGGGCATTTCCCCGCTGGCCTCGGTGACGGGCAAACCGGTCATCGTCGTCATCACCTACCCCTCCGTCAACGGCGCGGCCAGCGGCTGCCTGCCGGGCGGCGGCGCAGACTGCCTGGATTGGAGGACGCTCAGCCAGCCCAACGCCGACAACCCAGCCCTGGCGTTGAACCTGGGACTCCAGGCCGACATCTACGAGGCCGTCCTGTCGGCCATCAATGCGCGGCAATGGGTGGGCGGCGTCGTCAGCCGCGGCTACTACCCGCCGACCATCCTGCAAGACAAATCGGTCTCTGTGCATGGCAAACCGGCGGCAAATGTATTGTGGTATTGGTATCCGCGTTTATTGGGTGTGATAAAGTAAAACGTAGCGCGGAATTTATTCCGCCCGCCTGCCGACAGGCAGGCAACCACGTTCGATATGAATATCGCTCTACCCGTGAAGTAACCACATTCGCCAACGGAGGAGAAAATGAAAAAATTCGGTCGTGTTCTTGCCAGCGTCCTGATCGCGTTGGTCGTCCTGGCTTTGCTAGCGGGGATAGCG
>JBMOMO010000341.1:0-5041 GCA_049324135.1 Chloroflexota bacterium | reverse complement strand
TGCGCAGGGCATGGAATCCCACGCCTTTTTCCTGATACTTTGCCATGACATCCTGAATGAGCCTTTGTTCGTTCTCAGGCAGTGCCGCGTCCATGAGACCCATCACCGAGCGGCGGATGAGTTGAAATCCCGTCCAGAGAATGTTGAGCGCAACCAGAATGGCAACGAGCGGATCGAGCGCATCCCAGCCCGTAACGCCTGCCAGCGCAACGCCGACAATCACCCCCACCGAAGTCCACACATCGGTCATCAGGTGACGCGCATCCGCTTCGAGCGTGATGGAGTTCCGTTTCCTGCCCGCCTCGAGCAGAATGCGCGCAACGCTGAAATTGACCAGCGACGCGACGACCGAAACCCCCAGACCGACGCCCAATTGTTCGATTGGGCGCGGCTCGATCAATCTTTGCACAGCCGTAACCAAAATGGCAATCGCCGCGCCGAAGATGAGTATCCCTTCCGTGACGCTGGCGAAATACTCCGCCTTGCTGTGACCGTACACGTGGTCTTCATCAGCGGGGCGCGCCGCGATGGAGAGCATGGTCAACGCCATGAGCGCACCCGCCAGGTTGACCAGCGACTCGATGGCATCGGAGAGCAAGCCCACGGAACCCGTCAAAAAGTAGGCGGCGGTTTTGAGCGTGATGGTCGCCACAGCCGCACCCACCGAAAGCCAGGCAAAGCGGGTCAGCGAAGCGCGGTCCTTCAACAGGTCGGTTTTATTTCGTTTCTCTGACATAAAATGATGATACATCCCCTCGGCACACTTGAGAATGGACGAAAGTCACAAATCAAAAAGCATGCCGCGCCAAGCAACAGCAGACGTTCAAAACATCATTCTTTGCGCGCCGGACTTTTCCAGCGGGTCGCTGGCGATTTGTTCCTCGAAGGTCTCGCGCGTCAGCACGGGCAATTCAATCAGGGTTCGCAACAAACGATATTTGACAAGGCGATACTTCTTCAGGCGCGCCGCCAGAGCAGGGTCGCGTTCGGCTTTGTATTCGATCAGCCCCGCCCGTCCGCCGGGGATGACGATGATGGTGCGCTCCGGCGGATAAGGCGTCTCCTCCAATGCCCGCCCAATCAAAGCGGAAGCAAGAACATAGAACGCACGCACCACGCCGCCGTTTTCATCCTCCCAGAGATAATTTCTCCCTGCCGGACGGGTGACGTAATTCAGCCGCTTGCCGATTGCCTCGAGCAGAGCCGTGACCGTGTGCAACTCCCTGCGCCGCACGGCAGCGACATCTTCCGGGCGCAAGACGAACGCCGCTCCCTGCCGCAGGGCATACGAGTCCAGCACGGCGTAGATCATCCCTTTGGAGGGCGTAAGCAGACCGGGAAAACGGGGATACACATCGTCTTCGATTTCGATGTAAATGCTGTTGGGATTCTTTTGCAGAAAAGTGACAACGGCAACCTCCACACGGTCCGCAAGCGATTCGCCGCTTGCCGCCGTCAGCCCCCACAACCCCGTCTCGACGCCCTCCCCGCTCGAATAATGGACGAACCGTTCATCCTCCAGCAGCGCCTTTTGAATGACCGACTGCGTCAGGCGCAGCGCCTCATCGAATTCGCGCTCCTTTTTCTTCAGAGCGTGCGCCTCTGCCAGCGCAATCAATCCTGCTGCATGAAGGTGCAGATACCCCACCGGCTCGCCGCGTTCGGTCAAATATGCAACCATCGCTTCGCGCACCAGAGCGGTATCCGCTTCATTCGCCTCACGTTTCAGAGTCTCGCCGCGCCGCCAGACCACCTGCACGGCGTCGTGTTCGGTGCGCAGGGCAAGCGAGGTCAGGTCGAAGCCGGCGGCGCTCGCGGCAGTCAGCGCAGAGGTCAGAAACGACGGTTCGGGTTCGGGCAGCAACCCCAAAAACGGCGTCCCCAGCGGCAGTAATTCGAGGAGATGTGAAAACGCCGCATGAAGGGCGGTAGCGTTCCATGCCCAGTCGTAACGGCGGCGGCGCAGCGCCACCTTGAACGGCTCCACCGCCTCGCGCCCCCACAGCCACCCCGCCCACAACGCCGAAAGCGTCCAAAACGCCTGGTTCGGACGCGGCACCGCACCGATGACCGCCGCAATAGGAATTTCCTTTTTGACCTCGCGCGCCAACTCTTTGAGACGACCCTCATAGAGACAAATCCCCCCGCTCTCTGGAAGCCTGCCAGGCCACGCCTCCAGCGGGACGCCGGAACCTGTCTCTGCCCACAGGCTTTGTCCACGCTCGAGCATCATCCACAGATTGTGTTCGCGAAACTGAGCGGGAATGTTGAGTTGTTTGGGGCGCGGTCTTTCGGAGGGATGCCCCCAGAGGGTGTTGCCCGCGTCACAGACGACCAGCAGCAGGGCACTCAAGGCGCGTTTTCGTTCGGGCGATAACCGCAGCGAGTCGAGGCGGTTGATGACGGTGGTCAGGAAATACAGGGGACGCGGCAGGTAATGGGAAATCGCTTCTTCCGCGTAGATGCGGTCTTCGTCGTCGAGCGCCGCCACCCGTTCGAAGGCACGCGAGCGGTGCAGGCTGTCGGTGGCGGCAATCTTCTTGGCGCGATCGACATCCTGTGGAGCGGCGAGGCGTTCGCCCGCATCGCCGCAATGCGGACAGGTGTAGATGCGGGCGTAGGGCGTGTCTTCGCCTTTGCGCCAGAGGAAGGCTTCCGCCTGAATTTCACGTTCGCATTTTTCACAGGGGGTGAGGTAGAGGGATTGGAGATGCACGCCGAGGCGTTCCTCGCCTTTTTTGGAGGTCTCCAGTTCGGAGAGGGCGGCTTTGAAATCCGCTTCGGCGGGAGGCTGGGCGGCGGTCTCCAGCAGGAAGCGGGTGATGGGGTTGTTGACGGTGACGAGGACGCGGTAACCGGCGCGGGCGGCTTCGAGGGTCAGGCGGGGGGAAAAGCCGAAAGGGTCGAGCACCCAAGCGCCGGGTCCGGCGTGAAGCGGGAGCCAGCGCGAGACCACTCCCTCTTCCAGCGGAGGCGTGAAGCGCGAGAGCGGACCGGGGTCCGCCGGCTTCGTTCCGGGGAGGTAGGGTTGAGGCTGCATCGGCAAAACATCACCTAACCTTTCTCCAAATTCCTGTGCCTATATGTTCGATAAATCCAAGTTTATGCAAAATCTGCAATTGCTGTCTGATCTTTGCCCTGATATTCAAATTCTGCGGGTAGTGTTGCTTGAACTTATTCTCGTATCCGTAAATTTCCCGGTTGGTAAACCTGTCTTCTGGGAGCGCGCTGTAAACCAGTTCAAGCCAGCCAACCAAGTCTGCTTTTGTTGGCTTTGGACGCTGAAGTTTGTTCGCTTTTCCCAAAAATGTTTCTTTCAGTTTTTTGAGTTCAGAATCCTTTGCCAGCCTACGCTCGCGCAATTTTTCATGTTGGCACAGCTCCGCAAACAGGGCAATAAACTCATCATCAGGTACGACTCTGTCGGGATGGTACTTTAGCCTGTTGTATGTGCTGTATATCTCCGATACGATTTCTGCTTGAACATTGTCTCTGATAACTACATTCGCTTCAATGTTTGATGTTAGCCCGCGCCGTGTCAAATTTGACGAGCCAATAATTGCTGTAGCGGTATGGTCATCTCTCATCAAATACATTTTGGGGTGGTATATCGCCGAAGCGCTTCGAGATGCAAAACACAGTAGAGAGACTTGTGAAGTTTCATGGGTCAAGTCATATAATTTTTTTATAGCAGAGGGATCGGTAGCGCGCACATCCATACCCACAAGAAATTCAACATAGGCGCCTGCAGCCAGCGCTGTCTGTACTGAAGGCATGATTTGCAATAAACCGTCGCTTGACACAAATGCCACGGCAATGCGAACATCATTCGCTGCTTTAATAGAAGAGACAAGCTCAGCGGCAGTGTTGTGTTCGACATTATCTATCATTTGGAGTTGCATATGCGAACCTGTTGTATTGTTGCTCTCAAAAGTTGCCTATAAATTATCTCGCCTTACGTGTTAGCACGAGCTGTATCTCGTATTTTCGGGCGACCTAAATTCCCATGCGGGGATAATGTGCCAGCGGCATAAACAAACTGCACTATGGAATGGCGCCCAAGAGCGGCGCGCAGACGATGTCATAGTATTCGAGTTCGACGGCTTTGTTTTGTTCGGCGTAGGCAGCGGCTTCCTTGCCGATGTTGCGGACGTTGTCGAGTTCGGCGCGTACCTGGTAGGGCCAGTAGCGGGGAATGACCATACGTGGGTCGTTGACGTAGCCTTCGGGGAGATAGGAGGGACGGGCGGGGTCGGGCTGGTCGGCGAGGGGAATCCAGTTGTACATGACCGGTCCGCGCGGATTGACGGTGAAGCCGAGGCGGTAGCCGTATTCGCGGGCGATTTGCACGGGACGGATGCCGAAACCGCCGCCGGGCCAGATGATGGCAACCGGGGTTTTGTGGAAGTTCTGCTGAAGGTCGGCGATGGACTTTTCGAATTCGGTGCGGATGAATTCGTCGGTGGAGGCGTCGGTCATGTTGATGTTGTGGATGTAGCCGTGCGATTGATGGTCCACCCAGCCTTCGGCTTCGAGGGCGATGTTGTCCTGCAGGGCGATGGCGCGGGGTCCGTCTTCGGCGCTGATCCAGGAGTTGACGACCACCCAGCCCCATTGTTCGTAATAGGGGCGGAAGTGGGTGTTGAAGTTTTCGCCGGTGCGGCGGTCGTCCTGAATGAGGAGGACGGAACGCGGAGGAATGTAGGCATTGTGGTCGAGGAAGTCTGCCAGTTGTGCGGCGCTGATGGCTTGAAAGCCCTGCTCGTGCAGGTCGTTCATCATGTGCTGGAAGTCTTCGACGGTGATGTCGTTGGCGGTCACATCCGCCGCGTCTCTTTTGATGCCGTGAAGCATGACGACCATGACAACGGTGCCGGGGGCGGCGTTATCCGATTTCCATTTGTTGTAGAGGTAGCGGCAAGTGTCGGCTTCGTAGGTGTGCGGGGTGTCGAGGGGGTTGAGGCGGGCGGTGGTGAAGGGCGCCGGCAGGGCAGGCGGGGTGCGGACGGCGGTCGGTGAGGGGATGGGGGTATCGGTGGGC
>JBMOMO010000340.1:5479-38207 GCA_049324135.1 Chloroflexota bacterium | reverse complement strand
GGAAATTCGATTCGGGCCAGGAAATCGCTTCCGGGCATTTTATCGCGTAGATTATGATACTCTGCAAGTCGTATTGTTAGCCATTGGTGAAAAGATCGGTCATCGTCTTTTTATTGGCGGCGAGGAGTTAGAAATATGAGAATCGCTTCGGTTGCGGATGTGAAGGCAAGGTTTAGCAATTTCCTGAAAGCCAGCGAACAAGGACCGATTGTGGTCACGAAGAATGGCAAACCTGTAGCCATGCTTCTATCCATCAAAGACGAGGATGAGATCGAGCGCATGGTACTGGCCCATTCGCCGAAATTCCAACATATCCTTGACATTGCCGAACAGCAAATCCGTGAGGGGAAGGGAGTAAAGCACGAGGATTTCTGGCGAGAGATAGAGGCCGAAACGCCAACAGCGGGCTAACTGCGGTTTGGTCAAAAATCGCGTTAGAATAGCATTGTGTTGAGAAAGTCTGTCCCCCCGGTAATCCTGGTTGCCGTCTTCATCCTTTCCCGCCTGCTGTATGCGCGCGCCGGTATCCGGTTCGAAGCGGGCGCCATCACCAGCAGTTGGCACTTCATCGACATCCACCTGCTGGAGACCGACCTGTGGCGCAGCGTCTTCTACCTGCACACCCAGCCGCCCCTGCTCAACCTGCTGACCGGGCTTGGGCTGCAACTCTTCCCGGCCAACTACCCCGCCGTTTTCCACGCCTCCTTCCTGCTGACCGGCCTGGCCTTTGCCCTTTCGATCTACTTCCTGGGAAACAGGCTCGGCTTCCCCAAAGGGCTGTCCCTGCTGCTGGGGGCCTGGTTTTGCGTCAGCCCGGCGACCATCATCTACGAGAACATCCTGTCGTATGCCTATCCCCTGCCGGCCGCGTTGACGATGGCGGCCGTCTTCCTGGCGCGCTTCCTCGAAAACAGACGCCCCGTAGATGGACTGTTGTTCTCCTTCCTGCTGGCCGGCATGGCGCTCACCTGGAGCCTGTTCCATCTGGCCTGGCTGGCGGGCTGCCTGGCAATCGCCTGGTTTGCGCTGAAGGGCGCGCGTACACAGGCCGCCTGGCTGCTCCCGGCGCTCCTCTTGGTGACGGCCTGGTACGCCAAGAACGCCCTCCTGTACGATACCTTCAGCGCCAGCACCTGGGGCGGCCTGAACCTGTTCAAGATCGTCACGTACGAAATCCCCGGCGAAGTGAGAAAAGGCTGGGTCAAGGAGGGCAAGGTCTCCGAACTGGCGCTCGTCCCGCCGTTCCGCAGCCCCGAGGTGTACCTCGAACATTTCCCGGATACCCCGCTCACCGGCGTCCCCCTGCTGGACGACCACTACACCTCCACCGACTACCGCAACCAGCATCACCGCGTCTACGTCCCGGCCGGGGAGCGCTACTGGAACGATTCCCTGCGCATGATCGCGCTGGCGCCGCAAGATTACCTGCGGTCGGTGTTGCGGGCTGCCTACATCTATTTCCACTCCGCCAGCGACTACAAACAGGTCATGGACATCCGCCAGCCGATAGACCGCCTGGACACGCTCTGGAACCGCCTCTTCTATGGACAATGGCAAAAGGACGAGTCCTTGCAGGAGCGCGCCGCACGCTTCTCCCCCGGACATTTGGCCTGGTTCCTGACCATCGGCTTTTTGCTTGCCGTTGTGGGCTTATCCGCCCACCTGTGGCAAGCGCGCGCCCGCCTGTCCGAACCGCGTCCCACCCTGCTGCTGTTCCTGCTTTGGAACCTGCTGTTCGTATCCATCATCAGCGTTACCATGGACCTGGGGGAAAACAATCGCTTTCGCCTCAGCATAGACGCCCTGGCGCTCCTGGCGCTCGTCTTTGTCGTCCGCAATTCCAGGGAGATTTTTACGGCTACTCATAAGTAATGCTTTTAGCGTACCATCGTAAGTACTAATATTCGTGATGACATTTAGTCTTTGCATGGATGACAGGTTGCACTTGGCATGTTTCCAATTATCCGTTAACCTGTATAAGAAATCTATGAATCTATTTCCGGGAGAATGCGCAAAATGTCACAAAAACTTTTTGTCACGATGCGGAAAACTGCCATCATTTTGGGCGTGATGCTGGCTTTCCTGGGCTTTGGCCTTGCCTTTGCCATGCCCGGGCAGGACGCACAAGCCGCACAACTCGCGCAAGATGCGGCCACGCCCACGCCTGGCGCAAGCATCGATCATACTTCCTTTGGGACGTTGCAAGGGCCCTTTGCAACCCCACAGGAAGTGACCAAGGCCTGCCTGTCCTGCCACACCGAGGCGGGCAACCAGATCGTCCACACCACGCACTGGACCTGGGAATTCGTCAACCAGACCACCGGCCAGGTGCTGGGCAAGAAAACGCTGATCAACAACTACTGCATCAGCGTCCAATCCAACGAACCGCGCTGCACCAGTTGCCACATTGGGTATGGTTGGAAGGACAAGTCTTTCGATTTCTCGGCCCAGGAGAACATCGACTGCCTGGTCTGCCACGATACCACCGGCAGTTACAAGAAGTTCCCCACCGCCGCCGGGATGCCGGTGTTGGGCGAGGCCAAAGATTTCGGCGGCAAGACCTTCCAGCCGGTTGACCTTGCCAAAGTAGCGCAGAACATTGGAAAGACATCCATCGCGACCTGCGGTTCCTGCCACTTCTACGGCGGCGGCGGCGATGAAGTGAAACACGGCGACCTGGACAGTTCCCTGGTGGACGCTCCGTACGAACTGGATGTACACATGTCGCCGCAGGGAGGCAATTTCACCTGTACCACCTGCCACGTCACCACAGAACATGACATTGCGGGCAGCCGCTACAGCATGGACGCCGAGCAATGGAAGGGCTGCGAATCCTGCCATACTGCCGCGCCCCATCCCCTGGCGCTCTTGAACCAGCATTCGCAGCGCGTCGCCTGCCAGACCTGCCACATCCCTGAATACGCGCGCGGCGGCATCGCCACCAAGATGACCTGGGACTGGTCGCAGGCCGGACGGCTGGCGGACGGGAAGCCGGTCGTCGAAAAGGACGAAAAGGGCTACGTGACCTATGACGGTCAGAAAGGCGCCTTCACCTGGGAAGAGAACGTCGTCCCGCAATACCTGTGGTTCAACGGCGTCGTGCAATACGTCCTGGCGGGCGACAAGTTCGACCCGTCTGCGACTTTGGTGATCAACCAATTCCAGGGCGGCAAGGACGACCCCAATGCGCGCATCTGGCCGGTGAAACGTTTCGAGGCCTCCCAACCGTATGACAGCGGTTTCAACACGCTGGTCGTGCCGCATCTCTTCCCGAGCAATGCGGAGGACACTGCCGCTTATTGGAAGGGCTTCGACTGGAACACAGCCATTCCCGCCGGGATGCAGTACGCTGGCCTGCCTTACAGCGGGCAGTATGCCTGGGTCAATTCGGTGATGTATTGGCCGACCACCCACATGGTTGCGCCCGCTTCGGACGCGCTGCAATGCCGCGACTGCCATACCACAAGCGACGGACGGCTCGATTTTGCCGCCCTGGGCTACAGCGAAGCGGATGTGACCCGCCTGACCAACTTCCCGCCCGTGCTGACCATCGAGTCGCAGGGTTCACCCCAGAACTCGCCGGAGTCTTGCAAGGAATGTCACGCCAAGCAACACGAGGTCTGGTCGGTCAGTAAGCACAGCGCCAAGAGCGTTGGCTGCGTCTCCTGCCATACATTAGAAGGCGACCTGGAACACCCGCTGTCTCCGTATACGTCATCCCGTTCGGCGGATGTGTGCGGCGCCTGCCATTTGGATGAATATCGCGACTGGCAAAATAGCGTGCATGGCGAAACCGGCCTGACCTGCGCCACCTGCCACGAACCGCACGCCCAGTACCAGCGCGTCACCGGCGACAACAAGACGGCCTGCGAATCCTGCCACCGCGACCAGGTGACTGCCATGCAGCATTCGACCCACCTGGCGGCTGGCTTGGACTGCCTCTCCTGCCACAAGAACACCGACCTGAACACCGGTCATACTTTTGTGATCGCCCTGGATACCTGCATGAAGTGTCACGGCGAGGATATCCACGAGGCCAACTTGCTGGCCAGCGCGGGAGTCCCCCTGGGCGGCGAGGCGGCTGTCGAAACGGAAGCAACCCCCATGCCCGAGGCTGAAGCGGGCGAAGAGTCCCCCACCGGGGTTGGGCTGCCGGCCTGGTTCCTGGTCTTGTTGGGCCTGTTGATCGGCGGCGGCGCGTATTGGCTGCTTTCGACGCGCAGGCTGGCGGACAGCAACGAGCCGCCGGGATCCGAAGCAAGCGGGAAGTCCGAAGAGTAATCGTGCGAGCGGGCAGCGTCGAACCGGCGCTGCCCCTCTGAACGTCACCGTTTGGAGGTACCTGAGATGAGTCAAGAATCACAGACTGAGAAAAACGCCTCGCGCCGGGATTTCCTGAAAGTTGCCGGGGCAATGGCGGGGGCTGCGGCCTTGACCCAGGTCGTCAACCTGGGCATGTCCTCCGGCAGGGCCGAGGGCGGCCACGGCGAAGGGGAAGGCCCGCGCTGGGGGATGCTGATCGATATCAACAAGTGCATTGGCTGTAAATATTGTACTTATGCCTGCCAGGCGGTCAACAACCTGCAGGACGAGATGATCTACAACACCGTGACCACCGAGACGACCCAAACCGGGACAGAGTTTTTCCTTTCCCGCCCGTGTATGCACTGCGACGACGCGCCCTGCGTACACGTTTGCCCGGTAAATGCCACCTACATCCGGCCAGACGGTATTGTCACGATGGATTACGACCTGTGCATCGGTTGTCGCTATTGCGAGATCGCCTGCCCCTACGATGTGCGTGTGTTCAACTGGAAGAAGCATACCGAGACCAGCCCGCGCGTGCCGGAATACGGCGTGCCGGAAGTGCCGCCCCGCCCGCGCGGTGTGATGGAAAAGTGTACGTTCTGCGAACATCGCATCGACAACGGCGTAGAGCGCGGCCTGACGCCGGGCGTAGACCCGCAAGCCACCCCGGCCTGCGTGATCGCCTGCCCGACCGGGGCGCGCGTCTTTGGCGATATCCACGACCCGGAAAGTCCGATCTCGAAAGTGTTGAGCGAGACCAAAGTGACCATTCGCCTGCGCGAAGAGTTGAGCACTGCGCCGAAAGTGTATTACATCCCGCCGCAAGAGCAGCCGTCTGGCCTGACGGGAGAGGAAGGTTAGCATGGAATACATCATCAAACCTTTGACCATGCGCATGGGCAAGAAAGAGGTGGACATCTTCCCCTACTGGGTGGCTGTCCTGGCCGTTGGGCTGCTGTTTGGACTGGTTGGCGCCTTCGAGGTCTTCTCCAAGGGCTTGCAAGTGACCGGGTTGTCCAACCAGGTGCCTTGGGGGTTGTGGATCACCATAGACCTGTCGGCGATTGCGCTGGGCGGCAGCGCCTTCACCTTTGGCGTGATCGTGTACCTGCTGCGCATCAAGCGCCTGGAGATCGTTGGCAAACTGGCTGTCTTGTTGGGCTTCCTGGGATATTCTGCCGCCGGCCTGGTATTGCTCTTCGACCTGGGACAACCGCTGCGCTTCTGGCACCCGGTCATTTTCTGGCAGCCGCACTCGCTGCTGTGGGAAATTACCATGTGCGTGGTGCTGTACCTGACGGTGCTGGTAGCCGAATTGCTGCCCATCGTCATGGAGCATCCCGCCTTGACAGGGCATCCCTGGCTCGACCGTTATCCCTTCTTGCGCAAGGCGTCCAACGGGCTGGACTGGCTGGCGCACCGCTTACACAGTTATGCCCCGGCGCTGGCGGTCATTGGCCTGACCTTGTCGCTGCTGCACCAGGCCTCCCTGGGCGCCACCTATTCGGTGCTTTCCGGGCGCGGCCTGTGGTTCAACCAAAGCGCGCCGGTGCAGTTCGTGCTCTCGGCCATGGGCGGCGGGACGGCATTGTTGTTCTTCTTGAGCGTGGTGGTATTCCGCATCATGCGCCCGGGGCTGGTTCCAGACGATGTGTTGTATGACATTGCCCGCATTGCCGGCGGCATCATCCTGCTGTGCATCTACATCCGCATTTGGGACTGGGCCGTGACGAACTACTATAGTTTCGACATCGAGGTTTCCCTGCAAACGGAAATGTTGAACTCGATTGCCCCGTATTCGACCTCGTTTTGGGTAGGGCAGGTACTGTTTGCGCTCATCCCCGGCACTATCCTGTTGCTGTCGAAGCGTATCCGCAACTTCCGCATCCTGATGGGATTTGCCATCCTGCCCGCCGTTTGCACCGTGCTGATGCGCTGGAACTATAACTTCTCCGGCCTGATCGCTTCTATCACGTACGATCCCTTCACGCCGACGGTGATATTGAACGCCTACCACCCCACCTGGCAGGAATGGGCAGTGGCCTCGCTGGTCATTTCGTACTGGCTGCTCGGCTTCAGCCTGGCGGCGCGCTACCTGCCGTTCGTCTCCCGTTCCCATGAGAATCACACGGCCAAATAACCGGTCGGCAACCTGAACAGAAAGACAAAGCCCGGCATCCATGCGTTGGATGCCGGGTTGTTTTTTGCCAAACCTTGTTCGATAGAATGGGGGTATGGCAAAAACGACCAGGCCTGGCAAGTGTTTTGCGCCTGCCAGGCCTGGTCTACAAACAGGGCTTACTCTGGACGGGTGTATTTGCTCACGTCGCCGCCCAGGTCGGCAATCGAGTCGATCAGGATCTGCACGACATACTTGGAATTGTGGACAAATCCACCCGGGTCTTTGAGGGCATATTGGTAATTGAAAGCCGCTTTGAGCAAGCGCGGAGTCCAATTGGTGTAGGATATGGAACGGCCATCGTCGCCTGTGTCGGCTTTCCCGTTCCCATCCTTATCCACAAAGAAGTATGGATAGGCAGCGCCATTGTAAACCAAAGGATCGCTATTGGCTTTGGCGTACTTCATCAATTCGGCGTACAGCGCATCGCGCAGGGTTTCGATCTCGCCTGCTACGCCTTCGGTTGCGGCGTCTCCATCATAATCAGGGGAACCCATTCGTACAGATTCCAGGTCAGTTGCGTCTTGATGGCAGGTAGCGCATTTGGCAACTACGTCAATTTCGAGGGCGTGGACATCGTGGCAGTCAGCGCATTTACTGACGGGGTGCGTGGTCATGCCCGCGTAGGTTTGACCATCATACTCATACGCGCCCTGGGCTTCACTGCCAAAGATCGTAACACCGGCCACAAAGTAATGGATGTTCTTGAAGCCAAAGTTCAGTTTCTTGCCGTCTTTTTCGATTGGGGCTACTACGGCATCCACATCCGTTGCCCCAAAGTCGGCAATTGCCTTGTCAACACTGGCTTTGGACTCGCGGCCTTGGTGGCAATTCAAGCACAGGTTGGAACTGTCGCCTTCGCCAAAGGTAACGGCCTTGCCGCTGGGCATCGTCACTTCATTCAAGGCATAAAGGGCAGGCCAGTTGGCTTCGTCGTGGCAGGTGACGCACATCAGGCCATTGCCAGCGGGCAAGCCCTCTGCCGGGATTTCCTCGCCAGCGATGAGCAAAGGCAATCCATTCGCGCTGTGGCACTTGGCGCAAGCGGCCGGCACGACAAAAGGCGCTTCTTCCTCCGCATCCCAGTGCCGCCAGGCTTCGGCGGAACCATCGAAGTGACCGGCATCGTTGCGCGTCAGCGCGGCAACGTCAAAGACTGTGGCTAACTTGGAACTGGCGTTGACATCCTCGATGGAGTCATAAAGCAGTTCGATGATGTACTTGCCACCATGGGCAAATGCGCCCGGGTCCTTTGTGGAGGTCTGGTAGTTATAAGCAGCCTTGAGCAGGCGCGGCGTCCATTGGCTGAAACCGACATTCTTGCCATCCACCTGGTCGATCGCGCCGTCGCCATCTGCGTCGGCGAACCAGTAAGGGAATGCTGCCGGATCATAGACGACGCCGACGCCCACCACTTCCTCGGCGTAAACCTGGATCGAAGCATACAGGGTTTCCTGCAAGCCTACGATTTCATAGTACACGCCTTCTTCTTTGTCGCCGTCACCGTCGTAATCCATTGCCGAGGATGGTTCGCGAATATTTTTCAGGCTTTCGACGTCGCTGGCATCTTCCCCGTGACAGGTCGCGCAGGTATCGAGCCTCAATTCCAGGCTGTGCTGGTCATGACAACCAATACAGGAATTGGCCAGGTCTACGTGAGCGCTTTTGGCGTCGTAGGATTTGCCGTCATACTGGTATCCACCCTGCACTTCCGCTCCGTAAAGCGTAGCAGCGGCGGCAAAATAGTGGATGTTCAGGAAACCCAACTTGACATCGTTGCCCTGGTCGTCTTTATAAGGCGCTGGGACAACATCAGGATCCAGATCTTCGCCAAATTCAGACAGGGTGGCGTCCACATTCACCTTCGATTGGCGACCCTGGTGACAGTTCAGGCAAACCAGGGATGGCCCGGCTTTTTCAGCGCCGACAACAGCGCCGGACGGGAAAGTGACTTCCGCCTGCGCTTTGGCTGCGTCGCTATGGCATTGTTCGCAAGTGAAGGGAGTGTTGGGCGTCTTTACGCCAGCGTCCACTTTGCCGTCAGCCAGGAAATCCTGGAAACCTGCATCGGAATGGCATTTTGCGCAACTGGCAGGCACTTCGGCTTCTCCATCCCAATGGACAAAGGCTTCCCCTGCGCCGTCCGCATGGCCCGATTCGGCAAAGATCGGTTTGATCTCCTCGGCAGGGTCAACGGTAGGCGTTGGCGGAATGGGGGTTGGCTCGACCGGGGCAGGCGTCTCAGGCGCCTCAGTCGGCGTCGCCTGGGCGCATGCTGCCAGCAAAACGGCAAGCGCAACCAAGGTTCCAACCAGAACGAGCGTTTTCTTGATTGACATACTACATTCTCCTTATAAAATTTGAGGTGCCCTTATTAAGATATTTATGTCAATTCATCAATCTCCTTTCAATAGTGTGTAATTCGACCATAACAGGACGAATTACACTGATTTATAATTCCAAATCACATTAAAATCAAGTTAAATTTGGGCGGATAGGTATATGTAATTAATCACAATTCAAAAGTGACATATAGCATTCGAGGATGAATCAACGTCTTCTCAGGCTGAATTAATCTAAATGTGTAAAATGAATAAGCACACCATTTCTCGATCCGGTGCGAACTATCTTTTGGAGGTATCCTGATGCAGCGAACCAAATTCTTGCTGGGCGGTTTCTTGATCCTGGCGGCGGTCGTCTACTTGATCGTCTCGTCCACGCAGGCCAGCGCAGAGTATTTCATGACCATTGACGAACTCAACACCGAAGGCCAGGCGGTAGTGGGCAAGAACCTGCGCGCTTCCGGCGCGGTGGTTGGCGATTCGATCCAGTACGACCCGCAGACCCTGACCCTGACCTTTACCGTTGCGCACGTCCCCGGCGACAATGCGGACATCGAAGCCCAGGGCGGGCTGGCCGAGGTCTTGCACCGGGCGGTGGTCGACCCGGACCGCGCGCGCATGACCGTCGTCTACGAGGGTCCCAAACCGGACCTGCTGCGCGACGAGGCCCAGGCCATCATGACCGGCCACCTGGGGGAAGACGGCGTTTTCTACGCCGATGAACTCCTGCTCAAGTGCCCGACCAAGTACGAAGAGGCCGTGCCGGAGCAGGTAGAAGGGTAGACCAACCCTAACTTGACAGACCCTGAAGGTTTGCAGGAAAATCTTCAGGGTCTTTTCCCGACAGGAGAAGAGATGTTAGCCGATTTTGGTTATGGTATTTTAGTGGTGACATTCGTCCTGGCGCTGTACAGCGTCATTGCTGCGGTCGTTGGCGAGAGGCGACAGTCGGCGCAATCCCCAAAGGGGACGTTGCTGGTGGAAAGCGCCCGGCGCGCGCAACTGCTCACCTTCCCCCTGCTCACCCTTTCCGCAGGCGTCTTGATCTCCCTGCTGGTCACGAACCGGTTCGATGTGTCCTTTGTATATGAAGTGACCAGCCGATCCATGCCCGCCTATTTGAAAGTCACCGCCTGGTGGGGCGGGCAGTCGGGTTCGCTGCTCTTTTGGGCCTGGCTGCTCTCAGCCTTCACTTCGGCTGTGACCCTGCGCAAGTGGGATCGCGACCGCGAGTTCCTGCCGTGGGTGATCGTAGTCTCCTCGATTACGTTGGCTTTCTTCCTCTCGATGAACATCTTCTTCGAGAACCCGTTTGCCCGCTTCTTCCAAACGGTCGAAGGTGTGGATGCCTACACCTTCAAACCCGAAGGCGGTATTGCTTTCACCCCGCAAGACGGCCAGGGACTCAACCCCCTCCTGCGCCACCCCGGCATGATCATCCACCCGCCCATGCTGTACCTGGGCTTCGTTTCATTCGTCATCCCGTTTGCCTTTGCCATCGCGGCGCTGGCGACCGGGCGCACCGACGACCGCTGGACGCGCATCACGCGCCGCTGGACGCTGTGGGCCTGGCTGTTCCTCTCGCTCGGCCTGGTGCTGGGCGGGCGCTGGGCCTACGATGTGCTGGGCTGGGGCGGCTACTGGGGCTGGGACCCGGTCGAGATCGCGGCTTTCATGCCCTGGCTGACCGGCACGGCCTTCCTGCATTCGGTCATGATCCAGGAAAAGCGCGGCCTGTTGAAGCACTGGAACATGATCCTGATCATGCTGACCTACGCGCTAGTCATCTTCGGCACTTTCCTGACCCGCTCCGGCGTACTGTCTTCGGTACACGCCTTTGCCAAGAGCGCCATCGGCCCGATGTTCTTTGCCTTCATCGGCCTGACCTTCATTACATCTATTTCGCTGCTGATCTGGCGCTGGCCGGAATTGAAATCCGAGACCGAGATGAAGTCCATGCTCTCGCGCGAGGCGCTCTTCCTGCTCAACAACCTGCTGTTCATGAGCGTCCTGGTGGTCTGTTTCTGGGGCGTGATCTTCCCGCTCATCTCGGAACTGGTCACAGGCCAGAGAGTGACCGTCGGCCCGCCCTTCTACGAGCGCGCCAACGCGCCCATCTTCGGCGCCATGATGGCCTTGATGGGTATCGCCCCGCTCTCGGCCTGGGGCAAATCCACGGCGCTGACGCTTGGGCGCGCGTTGTGGAAGCCGACCATCCCGGCGTTGCTCGTCCCCCTGCTGGCGCACCTGGCCGGGTTCACGAACTGGGTCGCCCTGGTTGGTTTCTTCCTGGTCGCCTTCGTCATTTTCGTCACCCTGTACGATACCTATCGCGGCGCGCGCGCCCGCCAGCGCGCCCAAAAGGAAAACTTCTTCGTCGCGCTGGGCCGCCTGGCCGGGCGTAACCGAAGGCGCTACGGCGGCTACCTGATCCACATCAGCATGATGCTGATGGCTATCGGCATCATGGGCATCGAACTCTTCCAGACCGAGACGCAAGGCACAATTGCCCAGGGTCAATCCCTGCAACTGGCTGGCTACACGGTCGAATACCAGGAAGTAGCCTCCTGGGACGACCGGCCTGCCGGGGTAAACTATACCCGCGCCGTGGTAGACATCTACAAAGATGGAAATTTGCTCGGTTCCCTCTACCCGCGCATTGACTTCTACTTCGATTCACAACAAACCATGACCATCCCCGGCCAGCGCAGCACCCTGGAAGACGATCTGTACATCCTGCTGGTAGACTGGCAGCCGGTCTCCTCGGTGGGCGCGACCTTCAAGATCTATCACAACCCGCTGGTCAACTGGCTATGGATCGGCTGCCTGGTCTTCATTGCCGGGATGTTGTTCGCCGCCTGGCCCGAGCGCGATCCCGCCCCCGCCTCGCAGCCCTTACAGGGCGCTTCGGGGCGGGAAGACCGGCGGACTTACCAACCCGGCGCAGCCGATTAACGGCCAGGCAGACAGGATTGCACGCATGAACTTACGCATTACGAATTACGTTTTACGAATTACGTTTTACGCCCTCGTTCTGTCCACGCTCGGGGTTGCTACCGTTTCCGCGCAGGCATCCACCCCCACCGATGACGAAGTCAACGCCATCGCCAAACAACTGTACTGCCCGGTATGCGAGAATACGCCGCTCGATGTCTGCCCCACCCAAGCCTGCCGCGAATGGCGCGAAGAGATCCGCAAACTGCTGGCGGAGGGCAAGAGCGAAGCCGAGATCAAACAACATTTCGTGGACTACTACGGCGCGCGCGTGCTGGCCGAACCGCCGCGCAGCGGCTTCAACTGGCTGGTATACGTGGTGCCGCCGATTGCCATTGTGGCCGGCGTCTTCGTACTGTTCCGGGCTCTCCGGGGCTGGAGCCAGGCCTCCGTCGCAGGGGCGCCCCTCGAGGGCGGGGCAGGCGCGGGGGAGGCTGAAGCGGCCCTCCCGTCCCAGGATGAGTACGTCGCCCGCCTGGAAGAAGAGTTGAAGAAAAGAAAATAACATGAGCGATTCCCCTATCCCAACCCCCAGGCGCGGCGTCCCGCTATGGGCGCAGGTCGCCATCTGGGCCGCGCTGGTGGCCCTGCTCGCGCTGGTAGGACTCGGCCTGCGCAAAGCCCAAAACCCGATCATCAGCGCCGGCTCAACCGTCCCGGATTTCACGTTGACGCTGTTCGACGGGTACACCTACCAATCTGCATCGGAAGTGCATCTTTCGGACCTGCAAGGCAAGGTGGTGGTGATCAATTTCTGGGCTTCGTGGTGCGGCCCCTGCGAAGAAGAAGCCGCGGAACTGGAAGAAGCCTGGCGCTCGTACGAAGCGGACGGCGAGATCGTCTTCCTGGGCATTGCCTGGACGGATACGCCCGACAACGCCCAGGCCTACCTGGAACGCTTCGACATCACCTACCCTAACGGCCCCGACCTGGGAGCGCGCATCTCGGCCATCTTCAACCGCAACCTGGGCGTGCCGGAAACTTACTTCATCGACAAGACCGGCGTGCTGCGCTACACCAAAATCGGCCCTTTCACATCGGCGCAGGAGATCCGCGCTGTCATCGAACCGCTGCTGGCAGAATAGAACGAGGAACAGATGGATATAGCATCCCCTTCGGGGATTGGCGCAGTCTTTTTTGTGCTGGCCGTATTGACGCTGGTGGGCATGTACGTCGGCCAGCCTTTCATGCAACGCCGCAGCCGCCGCGCTATGCAGGAAGACCACGAATACTCCAGCCTGATGGCAGAGTACGAACAGACCGTCAACGCCTTGCAGGAATTGGAATTCGACAACCTGCTGGGAAAAATCCCGCTGGAAGACTACCCCCGCCAGCGCGCCGCGCTGTTGGGCAGGGGCGCCGACCTGTTGCGCCGCCTGGACGAGTTTTCTGCCGACAACCAGGCCGGCAAGGACGCCCAAGAACGCCTCGAAGCGGCTGTGGCTGCCCGCCGCGCGGACGCCTCTGCAACAGGGCCAACCCCCGCCTTCAGCGACGAAGACCTGGAAGCCCGCATTGCCGCCCGCCGCAAGGCGCGCAGCGCCACGCAGCGGCACAAGGAAAAAGCGGGCGGCTTCTGCCCGAAATGCGGCAAGCCCATCCTGGTCTCCGACCGTTTCTGCCCGGCCTGCGGCAAGGCGGTAAACTGATTCGTAAAACGTAATACGTAATTACGTTTTACCATCCTTCAAGGACTCATCATGAAATTTCGTCTGTTCTTTTTCTCACTCACGGCCCTCCTGCTGGCCGCCTGCAACATGACGCTGGCGCAGGACGTTACCCCGCCGCCGGGCGCGGCGCAACAGGCGCCAGCGCAGGCGCAGCCTACGCACGGCCCGGTCTACCCGGCGGCAACGCCAGACCTGCAGAACGGCGCGGCCATCTATGCTGAAAATTGCGCCGCCTGTCACGGCGAAACCGGCCTGGCCGACGGCGTGATGAGCGCGCAACTCGCCAGCCAGGGCGTGGCTGTCCCCGCGCTCGGCTCGCCTGAGATCGCCCGCAAGGCCTCGCCCGCCGACTGGTTCCTGGTCGTCACCCTGGGCAATATAGATAAATTCATGCCCGCCTTCGAAAGCCTGGATGACCAGCAGCGCTGGGACGTGGTGGCCTATGCCCAGTCCCTGGGCGTACCTGCGGGGCAAATCAGCCTGGGCGCGCAACTCTTCGACGAGAATTGCGCCGGCTGCCCGACCGACGCCTTCAGCGACCAGGAAAAGATGGCCGCCATCTCGACAGAAGACCTGGTCGGCATGTTGGTTGCAGGCGGGGAAGGGATTCCGGCGCTGGGTGAAACCTTGTCCCAGGACGAATTGAATGCAGTGGCGGCCTACCTGCGGAGCCTGACCCTGGGCGCTTCTTCCCCGACGCCCGTACTTTCTCCCGTTACCGTAACTGCCGAGGCCGCCGCAAGCGTTACCCCCTCCCCTGCGGACGCGAGCGGGACCCCGTCAGCGGAGGGGACGCCCCTAGAAAGCGAGGAGCAGGCCGAGGCGAGTCCCGAAGCGACCGTCCAGCCAGCGGGCTTTGGCGCGGTGAGCGGGAAGGTCGTCAACGGCAGCGGCGGCGACCTGCCGGCCGGGCTGTCCGTCACCCTGCGCGGCTTCGACCATGCCATGGATAGCAGCGTCGAGCCGGAGGAGGTCGTCAACCTAAGCGCGGAAACGGACCAGGACAACGCCTTCCGCTTCGAAAACGTGGAAATGCCGGAAGGGCGCATCTTTTTCGTCGAGGTGGAGTACCAGGGCATCCCCTTCCAATCTGGATTGGCCTTCACCGACGCGGGCGCGGCGGAGGTCGTGTTGCCGGACGTGGCCGTGTACGAAAACACCGCAGAGACCGGCGGGCTGGTGATCGACGAACTCTTCGTCTTTACCGAGTTCAACTCCGACGGGACTGTGCGCGTGTTCGAGCAGTTCTACCTGACCAACCAGGGCAGCCAGGCCGTCGCTGTGGAAACGGATGGCTCGTCCATTCCCTTCCTGCCCATGCCGGAGGGGGTGGTAGGGTTGGCCTTCCAGGTGAGCCAGGATAGCGCGCCGCTGTTGTCCTTCGAAAAGGGCTTTGCCATGCCGCCCAGCAGCGAACGGTACGGGATCATTGCCTTCTATACTCTCCCCTACGAAAAGAAGTTGGAACTGGCGCTGCCGTTTGCGCTGCCAGTTTCCTCTGCAAGCGTTGTCGTGCCGGAAGGCATCGAAGCCGAAAGCGAGCAATTGACCGACGACGGCGTCAAGGAAATGCAGCCGGGCGCGCGCTTCCAGGTCTATTCGGCCAGCGCCTTGCAAAGCGGCGAATCCCTGGAGATGACCCTGTCGGGCAAGGTCAAATCGGCCTCGGCTACTAGCGGTGTGACCAACAACCAATCCTTGCTGATCGGGATCGGCGCATTTGGCGTGGTGCTCATCCTGGCGGGCGTGTGGCTCTACGTGCGCGACCGGAACAAGGGCGAGGATGAATTCACGGAAGAAAGCGACGGCGATGAGTTCGAGACCGACGAGGAAGTGATGGACGCCATCATTGCCCTCGACGACCTGCACCGCGCTGGCAAAATCCCGGACGAGGCCTACCAGGCGCGGCGCGAAGAATTGAAAGAGCGCTTGAAGGAATTGTCGTGAGCGGCAGCGGCAAATGCGTAAAACGTAAAATGATCGAGGTTCGCAAACTTACCAAACGTTTTGGGTTGAAAACCGTGCTGCGCGGGCTGGATTTCGAAGTGCAGCCGGGCGAGTTCGTGGCGCTGCTGGGACCCAACGGCGCGGGCAAGACTACCTTCCTGCGCATCCTGGCTTCGCTCTCGCGCCCCAGTATGGGGAAGGTGAAGATCGCCGGTTATATGTTGCCGGGCCAGGCTGCGGCCGTCCGCGCGCGGCTGGGCGTGGTCTCGCACCTGCCGCTGCTCTACCCCGACCTGACCGCCCAGGAAAACCTGGAGTTCTACGCGCGCATGTACGGCATTCCGAATCCCCCCTTGCGTATCACCCAAGTCCTCGAAATGATCGGGCTGGAGGCGCGCCGCCATGACCTGGTGCGCACCTTCTCGCGCGGGATGCAGCAGCGGCTGGCCATCGGGCGCGCCGTCCTGCACGACCCGGAGGTGATGCTCTTCGACGAACCGTACACCGGCCTCGACCAGGACGCTTCCGCCATGCTGGACGAGGTGCTGAAAACGGTCGCTGCGCAGGGCCGCACGGTGGTGATGACCTCGCACGACCTGGCGCGCGCCGAAGACCTGGCTACCCGCTTCGACATCCTCTCGCGCGGCGTCATCGCGGCTTCTGCTACGCGCAGCAGTTTGGGAAAGGACAACCTGCTTTCCTTCTACAAACAGGCGCTGGCGGCGGGTACACAGGTAACCACGTTGACAACCAATCACTGACCACTGAATACTGAACACTGATAACTGATGCCCCCCCCCTCCCGCTCCTCCTTCCTCCGGGCTGTCGCCGCCGTCGCCTGGAAAGACCTGGCCGCCGAACTGCGCTCCCGCGAACTGGTTTCGGCCATGCTGGTCTTCTCGCTGCTCGTCATCCTGATCTTCAACTTCGCCCTCGAACTGGACATCGCCACGCGCCGCTCGGTCACGGCGGGCGTGCTGTGGGCGACCTTCGCCTTTGCCGGGACGCTTGGCCTGAACCGCTCGATGGCGGTGGAAAAGGACCGCGGCTGCCTGGACGGCCTGCTGCTTGCGCCGGTGGACCGCTCCGCCATCTACTTTGGCAAGGTCATCAGCAACCTGGCCTTCATGCTGATCGTGGAGGCCATCGTCCTGCCGGTCTACAGCCTGCTCTACAGCGCCAACCTGTTCCATCCCGGCTTATTGCTCGTCATCCTGCTCGGCTCGATCGGCTATACCGCTGTCGGCACACTGCTGTCCAGCATGGCGGTACAGACGCGCACGCGCGACGTCATGCTGCCGATCCTGCTGTTCCCGGTGGTCGTTCCCGTCCTGATCGCGGCCGTCAAAGCCAGCGGAGGCTACCTGACCGGGGCTGGCATGAAGGACATCTTGCCCTGGCTCAACCTGTTGATCGCCTACGATGTCATCTTCACGGCCATTGCTTTCATGGTTTTCGACTACATTGTAGAGGAGTAGTTTTTGAGAATAGAGAGCAGGGAATAGAGAATAGTCTTTGCACACCACGGATCAACTACTCTCTGATCTCTAATCCTCTACTCTCTTATCCACAAGGAGTCTTATGCAACCTAAACCTCTTACTCTCAAAGCCCTCGATATTGTCGCTCTCATTTTACTGGCTGTTTCGACCTACCTGGCCCTGGTCTTTGCCCCCACCGAAGCCGTGATGGGACAGGTGCAGCGCGTGTTCTACTTCCATGTTGCCACCGCCTGGGTGGGCATGTTAGGCTTCATGGCCGCTGGCGTTTCCGGCATCGCCTACCTGCGCACCGGGAACCCCAAATGGGACCGCATCGAGATCGCCGCCGTCGAGATCAGCCTGGTCTTCTTCTTCATCGCCATCGTGCTGGGCGCCATCTGGGCGCGCCCGGTCTGGAATACCTGGTGGACCTGGGACCCGCGCCTGACCACCGCCGCCATCACCGAACTCATCTACATCGCCTATTTCATGCTGCGCCAGGGCATCGAAGACCCCGACCGCCGCGCCCGCTTCGGCGCCGTCTACACCCTGATCGGCGCGGTCAGCGTGCCGATCACCTTCATGGCCATCCGCCTGTTCCGCACCATCCACCCGGTCGTCATCGGCAGCCAGAGCGCCGAAGCCCAGGGCGGCTTCAACATGACCGGCGACATGAAAACCGCCTTCTTCTTCGCCCTGTTCGCCTTCACCGTCATCTTCATAGACCTGTTCTGGAACCGCATCCGCATGGGCGAACTGGCCGACCAGGTGGAACAACTCAAACTCAAAATTATGAGGTAAGCATGTTCTTTCTCGAAACCCCTCCCGACACATCCGGCTATATGGTAGCCGGGTACGCCATTGCCTTTGGCGTCATGCTGCTCTACGCCGTCAGCCTGGTCGTACGCTTCCGAGGCCTGCAACAAGACCTGTCCACGCTCGAAGACCTGGATGGGACAAAAGCGTAATTGAAATTTCCCCAAAGTCCGCTATAATAAAAGCGGACTTTGTTTTTTTATGGACGGGAAAACCTGGCAGCCCAGACTCGCTCTTTCGACGGTGAGCCTGCTCATCGTCCTGGCAGGAAGCGCATTCGCATCTTTGCCGCGACTTGGCCTGCCTGCCCCCCTCGGCATCCACCTGGCTGACGAGTCGCCTCCCGGCCCCGACCGCTTTGCCTCCATCTTCGTCGAGTACACCAAATATACCTGGTGGATGGCGCGCTGGAAGAACGACGCCATTGTTTGTAAATTTGTGATAGACCACGAGGGCTACCCCACCTACGAGGAGGTCTACGCCAACTGCCCTGAGGACGTGGCAGATATGTGGTGGGCGCAGGACGTGTGCATCAAAACCCAACCAAAAGATTGCAAGGGATATTACATATACCTGGTTGATACCGAGGTGGCAGAGCGCGAGATCACGGTGGAGTTACCCTCGGCGCATGCCTGGGTTTCACTGGAAGATTGCCAGGCCGTTTCCACCGCCTCTACAACCTTGTGCGAATACCTGCCCACGCTGGTCATTACAGGGGAAGAACCGCTGCCGAATGAAGGGATCATCGGGATCGGCGGAACGATCGACGGCGAACCTTTCACCTGCGACTCGCCCTGCCAGATCCGCCTGGCCCCCACCGACGAGGACGGGGCCGCCGTGGAATTCTGGGCTTTCTCCAGTTACGGCGACAGCAGCGAAACCTTCGACGCCCAGGTGCGCGTGGTCGAAACCGACCTGGGCGATCCCGACCAGACCTATTGGTACGTGGACGTGCTCAGCGCACAATGGACGGGCGTACCGCTCGCCAGTTGCGCCGAAGCCTGGGAGTCCTTCCCGCCGGTGGGAGGCCCGCCCGCCTGGCTGACCACCCCCAAACGCGCCGAAGATCTGCTCACCGAAGTCCCATACAACTACCTGGCAGCCAACCTGATCCAGGCCGGCGTCGTGGACGCTTCCACCTGTTCCGATGGCGGCCTGCTGGAAGAGAGTTACGGCTATGGCGCCAACACCTGCGGACTGGAAGTAGCCCATGAGGCGGTCACTGCATGGCAAAATCAATTCAATGGCCTGATCCTGGAAGTGGCCGAAGAGACCAGCATCCCGGCGCAATTGTTGAAGAGGCTGTTCGCCCGCGAAAGCCAGTTCTGGCCGGCCATCTACGAAGGCAGCGACATCGGACTGGGGCAACTGACAGAAGACGGCGCGGATACTACGCTACTGTGGAATCCATCCTTCTACGGCCAGTTCTGCCCGCTGGTGCTGGATTCCGAGCGTTGCAATGAGGGTTACCTGCACTTGGACGAAGAAGAACGCTCTGCGTTGCGACTGGGGTTGGTACATACGGTCAATGCCGCCTGCGCCGACTGCCCGCTAGGCATAGACCTGTCGCGCGCCGACTTCAGCGTACGCGTTTTCGGTCACGCGCTGCAAGCCAACTGCGAGCAGGCCGGGCGCCTCGTCCGTAACATCAGCGGGGAGGCCCCCGGCGAGAGCGTTTTGTATGAAGACATGTGGAAATTCACCCTGGTCAACTACAACGCCGGCCCCGGCTGCCTGGGCGACGCCCTGTCAGCCACCCACGACCAGGGCAAGGATTTTGAATGGGACAATGTTGCTCCCAACCTGTATGGGGTCTGCGCATTGGCAATTGACTACGTAGAAGACATCAGTCAGTAACTGGCATTCTGCGCCTCCCCGAAGGTTTGCAAAATCTGTTAGCGCGCCAGACTGATGGGGCGCTTTTACCAGCCTGGAAAAGAATCCGCTCATCTACGCCAATCTCCGCGAATTTTTCGGGAGATTAGCGAGAATTCGCGATGATGAGTGGATTCCGTCCCAGCACTTTGGCGCGCTAACCAAAATCGTGCGAGCGCTTTCGGGGCGTTTTGATTTGCAAGGGGTGATAAAACCTACGACCCGGAAAGGACGAAAATCACTGGCAAAAACCAGAACGCTCACTTATGATAACCAAATCAGGTATCATCTTTCCTTATCAGGCGATAAACAGGTCGCATCGAAGCCAGGAATCCCATGCCATCCATCGAACTCACACAACTCAAAATCTTCCTCACCGCTGCGGAAGAGAAGAATTTCAGCCAGGCGGCGCGGCGGCTGCGCATGTCGCAATCGGCCGTCAGCCAGAACATCCAGGCGCTCGAAAAAAACTACGGGGTGGAATTGTTCATCCGCCGGGGGCGCTCGGTAGAACTCAGCGAAGCGGGCGCGGCGGTCCTGCCCACCGCGCGGGAGGTGATCAACGCCGCCCGCCTGTTGGAGGACAACCTGCAGAACGTCAACCATGAGGTGGGCGGCGAACTCATCATCGGCTGTTCCACCTCGGCCGGGAAGTATCTCATGCCCACCCTGCTGTCCGCCTTCCAACGCGAATACCCGGCGGTGTTGCCGCGCGTCAAAGTGATGAGCCGGGAAAGCGTATACGAACGCCTGCTGAATGAGAGCCTTCCTGTCGGCATGTCCAGCAAGCAGTTGGAACATCGCAACCTCGAATCCATGCCGTTGTTCGAGGACCGCGTCATCCTGATCGTCCCGGCCAACCACCCGTGGACGAATTACGGCCGCGCCTTGCCAGCCGACCTGATAGACCAACCCATCATCATCCGTGAAGAGACCTCCGGGACCTGCGAGGTCGTGCTGGAAGGGCTGAAAAACCTGGGGGTCACGCCGGACATGCTCAACGTGGCCATGGAACTCAGCAGCGCAGAGGCCATCGAAATGGCAGTGGAAAACGGCGTCGGCATCGCCTTCATCTCGGAAATGGTTGCCGCGCGCGGCCTGGCGCTGGGACGCATCCAAAAAGTGACCCTGGACGGCCTCGACTTGCGGCGCACCGTCTACATGGCGCGCAACACCAACCGCCCCAACACCCGCGCCCAAACGCTGTTCTGGAATTTTGCCCAGACGCAATACCACCAACTGTCAACCGATATTTGGGAAAGCCTGGTCAATTTCAAAACTCCCGCCTGAGTATAGAATATTGCCCTGTGAAAACTATGCCAACCACAAAGATTTGTAGCGCGACATTTATTTCGCTTTTGGTTGCCTGCCTGTCGGCAGACAGGCGGGAAAGTCCCCAGTATGGGGAAAGTCCCCAGTATGGGGAAAGTCCCCAGTATGGGGAAAGTCCCCAGTATGGGGAAAGTCCCCAGTATGGGGATGAATTCCGCACTACGTTAGACTTGATAAACTGCCTGCCAGGCCATATCACAAGAACGCGCTAAGGAGCGCCCATGCTTACCCTTGTCGAGAAAATCCTTTTCGTCGCCTTTACGTTTGCTTCCCTTGCCCTCACCTGGATGGGCGTCCGGCGCATCGTTCGCATCATCGGGCGCGGGCAGGGACGCCCGGACTGGACGCTGCTATGGAAACGCGCCTGGGAGGTGGCGCTCAAAGTGGGGACGTTCCGTCCGGTCTTCCGCTTTAGACCCGGCCCCAGCCTGGTTCATGGGCTGATCGGTTGGGGCTTCCTCTTCTTCTTGCTCGTCAATGTAGCCGAACTCTCGCAAGGCTTCCTGCCGGGGTATCGTTTCCTGCAAGGTACCGGCCGGTTGCGCGACGTTTACGGCTTGCTGGCCGACATCTCGTCCCTGGCGGTGTTGACTGGCGTCCTGGCGATGGGGATACGCCGCTTCCTGCTGCGACCCTCGAACCTGTCCACGCGCGAGACAACTTTCCTCAGCCCGGCAGCCCGCAGCGGCATCCGGCGCGATTCGGCCATCGTGGCGTCGTTCATTTTCGTGCATGTCAGCGCCCGCTTGTTGGCCGAGTCCGCATTTTTGGCGGGACACGGCCCGGAGGCGTGGCAACCGCTCTCTTCAACGGTAGCAGGCCTGTGGTCCGGGATGAACGCGGGGACGAGGACCGTCCTGGAACACGTCGGTTTCTGGCTGTCGCTCGGCTCCATCGTCGCCTTCCTGCCATATTTCCCGTATTCAAAACACATCCACTTTTTCTTTGCGCCGCTCAATTTCGCGCTCAAGCCGGGGCGCAAATCCATCGGCCAACTGAACGCCATCAACTTCAACGATGAGGGCATCGAACAGTTTGGCGCGACCAACCCGGAGCACCTGGGCTGGGAGCAGTTGATGGACGCTTACGCCTGTATCATGTGCTTCCGCTGCCAGGAGGTCTGCCCGGCCTATAACACGGGCAAGGTACTTTCCCCGGCTGCGCTGGAGATCAACAAGCGTTACTATTTCAACGCCGAGGGGGCGAAGTTTGCCGCTGGCGGCGAGGGCAAGCCGCTGTTGGAATTTGCCATCAACGAGGAGGCGGTGTGGGCGTGTACTTCCTGCGGCGCGTGCGTGGACATCTGCCCGGTGGGCAACGAGCCGATGCGCGACATCCTGGACATCCGCCGTTCGCTGGTGCTGATGGAGAACAATTTCCCCAAGCAATGGGAGAACGCCTTCAAGGGCATGGAGCGCAACGCCAACCCGTGGAACGTGTCGCAGGCCGAGCGCATGAAATGGGCCGAGGGGCTGGGCGTGCCGACGGTCGAGCAGAACCCCGAACCGGACATCCTGTGGTGGGTGGGCTGCGCCCCGGCCACCGACGCGCGCGCGCAAAAGACCGCGCAGGCGTTTGCCAAAATCCTGAACGCGGCCGGGGTGAACTACGCCGTGCTGGGACAGAACGAACAATGCACGGGCGATTCCGCGCGCCGCGCCGGGAATGAGTACCTGTTCTTCGAACTGGCCTCGGCGAATGTAGAAATGCTGAACGAGGTCAAGCCGCCGCGCATCGTGACCACCTGTCCGCATTGCCTGCATACCCTGAAAAATGAATACCCGGCTTTTGGCGGGCAGTATGAGGTCGTTCATCATACGCAATTAATCAACGAATTGGTCGGCGCGGGGAAACTCCACTTGGAAGTCACGGATGATGACTTGAAAGTGACGTTCCATGACCCATGCTACCTGGGCCGTCACAACAAGATCGTGGATGCGCCGCGCACGGCTTTGAAGAGCGCCGGCCTGGTCACGGTCGAGATGCCGCGTCACGGCGAGAAGTCGTTCTGCTGCGGCGCGGGCGGCGCGCAGATGTGGAAGGAAGAAGAGCATGGAACGGCCAACGTCAACCGCACGCGCTTTGCGGAAGCCAAGTCCACCGACGTGAAGACGCTGGCGGTTGGTTGTCCGTTTTGCATGACGATGCTGAACGACGCCTCCAAGGCCGATGGCGGGGAAGTGGCGGTCAAGGATGTGGCGGAGATTGTGGCGGAGCAGTTGAAGTAAGCGGTTATCAGCGAGCGGAAAAGGCGGATGTCATCGTTTGCCTTTTTGGGACTCGAAGGGATCGTGGGTTGAGTAAAAGCTTGTATAATGTGGTTATCGTATCAAGAGATAAGGTTGCTCATTGGCGCGCTGATTACCACGATATTGAGATGCCAAGTCAGGAGGTATGTATGATGACTGTAAATGATACATCGAGTCTTGATGACCTCAGAGCAAGTTACTCGGCGATCGTTGATTATCACAATAATCTTGTTCAGACGCGGTTCAATGTGGCTGGCCTCTTTCTTGCTGCCAATGCCTTTCTTGCCAGCGGCTTTTTTCAAAGAGACCAAAACACATTTCCAAAGTATACGCTGCCCACTCTAGGTTTAGTGCTAACTATAATCTGTTGGTTACTGGAGCTTCGAACCTATCAACTCTTAAGCAATCTGGGTACTCGCGGTTTGGAACTTGAGGCAGAATTACATATTGCAGAGCAACACGGATTCTTTGCTCTCATGCGGACTCAGCCAATAGAGCCTCGGCTCTTAATCCTGCGTCACCGACTTGGCAAAGGCCGGTTCATCCGATTTATAGTGTCTCACTCGTTTGGAATTGGAGCGCTCTATCTTGCGGTAGGAATCTTCTGGGTGATTGCATTGGTAATAGCACAGTGAGATTACTTGAAGAGGTGAGTCCGTAACGCAGGCTTTGTCACAAATGCGGCACAGGCCTTTCATTCATGTGAATGCTGTCAAGGATGTGTTGAAAGCGATTCGACAACTTGACTTTGACGAAGAATAGGTATCCCTATGGAAAAAGACCTTGACTATTACCTGAACTTGCCTTACACCTTCGAGATGATCTGGGATCCAGACCATGCCTGGTTCATCCGCGTCAAAGAATTGCCCGGCTGTATGTCGCAGGGGAATGATCCTGATGACGCCATCGAAATGATCCGCGACGCCATGCGCGGCTGGATCGGCGTGGCGCTCGAAGATGGGATTCCCATCCCTGAACCGCAACCGGACGAAGATTACAGCGGCAAATTCGTGGTGCGCGTGCCGCGTTCCCTGCACCGACAACTGGCAGAGGCCGCCGAGCGCGAGGGAGTCAGCCTGAACCAGTTCGTCAACGTGGCGCTGGGGATGGCAGTAGGACGCGCCAGCGCCCCTGCGCCTGTGGCCTATCCGCTTGGCGAGCGCCAGCCGCAGATGATGGTGCGTGAGCGGAGAGGCAAAAAAACAGGATAGGAATACAGGCATCCAACCATTACACATGGGCTGGAAACCTATCAATTCGCTATGAAATCGCTATCAAAGCGGGGAATTCTCCCGGGTTTGGAATATAATGCCTTCACGCTCGAGTAACTGATTGCCATCAACGTTGACCAAGAGAGCGCCTGCCCGCTTCTATGTAACTGGTCGAGAGGGGAATAGAACAGTGCAGAAAATACGATAGACCACGAACACCATCGCAAACGGATCGTCCCTGTTCTCGACCGGGAAATCTTTCCACGCGCCAGGGCAGGGAAAAGGATTGGCAACCGTCACACAAAAGACGACTGGAGAAAAAAGATGAAAGTGCTGCTCGTTTATCCTGAATTCCCCGAAACGTTCTGGAGTTTCAAACACGCCTTGAAATTCATCCGCAAGCAGGCCTCCCTGCCGCCGCTGGGCTTGTTGACCGTAGCGGCCATGCTGCCCGCGCACTGGGAAAAACGCCTGGTCGACCTGAACGTCAGGAAACTTGCCGAAGGAGACCTGGCCTGGGCAGATATGGCCTTCGTCAGCGCCATGGTCGTTCAGCGCGCTTCGGCGCAACAGGTCATTGCGCGCTGCAAAACCGCAGGCCTTCAAGTCGTAGCCGGCGGGCCGCTCTTCACCGCAGAATACGAACAGTTCGAGGAAGTAGATCATTTTGTCCTGAACGAGGCGGAACTGACCCTGCCGCCCTTCCTGGGCGACCTGGAACATGGCTGCCCCAAACGGGTGTATACCACCCATGAGTTCCCAGATATTCGAAAGACACCCGCCCCTCTATGGGAACTGCTCGAAATCAAGCGGTATGCCACCATGGCGATTCAATATTCGCGCGGCTGCCCATTCGATTGCGAATTCTGCAACATCACCGCGTTGTTCGGGCACAGACCGCGCGTCAAGGCCGCCGGGCAGATCATTCGTGAGTTGGATGCGCTGTATCGACTCGGCTGGCGGTCGGGCGTCTTCTTCGTCGACGATAACTTCATCGGAAACAAGAGGCATCTCAAGGAAAGCCTGTTACCCGCCTTGATCGAATGGCGCAGGGACAAAGCCGGGGTGACCTTCCACACCGAGGTATCCATCAACCTGGCCGATGACCAGGAGTTAATGGACCTGATGTCCCAAGCGGGATTCAACATGGTCTTCATCGGCGTCGAGACGCCCGACGAAGAGAGCCTGGCCGAATGCAACAAGAAGCAAAACCGCCGCCGGGATATGCTCGACGACATCCAGCGCATCCAGCACAGCGGGATGCAGGTGCAAGGCGGTTTCATCATCGGCTTCGACAGCGACACCCCTTCGATCTTCCAGAGGCAGATCGAATTCATCCAAAAGAGCGGCATTGTGACCGCCATGGTCGGCTTGCTGCAAGCGCCAACCGGCACCAGGCTTTATGAAAGACTCAAACTCGAAGGGCGTCTGCTGGGCAAGTTTTCAGGCGACAACGTAGACGGCATGACCAACATCATCCCCAAAATGAACCTGGACATGCTTCAAAAAGGCTACAAAACAGTCGTCAATTATCTGTATGCGCCCACAAATTACTACGCGCGCGTCAAGACCTTCTTGAAGGAATACAAAGCCCCAGGGATCAGGTTCGGATTCGATTTCGAATATATCCTGGCCTTCTTCCGTTCGATCATCCACCTGGGGATTATCGACGAGGCGCGCCTGCACTACTGGAAACTTTTCTTCTGGACGCTCTTCCGCCGCCCCAAACTGTTCCCGTTAGCGATCACCTTCTCCATCTATGGCTACCACTTCCGCCAGGTTTGTAACCTGCACATCACCTGAGACCGATCAGCCATTCTCGCCGGCCAGGCGGGCAATTTGCAGCGTGCAATAACGGATCACGTCTTGTTTCTCTAACGGCAGGGCGCTTTCCTCGATCTGTGCAATGCGCTCGACATCGTTCATCGCGCGGATGATGCTGACAGGCACTTCGATATCTCCCTGGGTGAACGAACTCAAGTATTCGATTGCGCCCATCAGGAAATTGCGCATTTCATCGTCCGCGCGCGCGGTGCGGAAAAATCCAGCCAGTGCGGGGGAAAGTTTTGCGCCGCGTCCAATGGCTGGCATAGTTTCGAACGACCGCGATGTAGAGAAAGCGTACAAAGCGGTAGCCAGTTCCGTAAAACTCTGCACCCGTTGGTAAATGGAATTGCCCAGCACCTCCCAGATGATGGAGCGCCAATGGCCGATGTGTACAGGCAAGTGAAGCAACTTTTCGATCTCGATACGCCATGCCTCCGAAACCCGCCCGGAGACAGGCGACATGAACTCATCCAAGTCTGTGTTGAACAGGTTTTTTTGTAGCAACACCGCCAGGTCAGGGCGCAGCGTTGGCAAGAGATCGGGGATAAGCGCCCCATCTGCGAAGAAGTCGTTGACATCGACGCCGTGCCGCCGCAGGAGTTCCTGTTGGAACAAAGGCAGGAAACGCTGCATCGCGTCGCTATCTTCACGCAGCGCCACAAAGACCGAATTGCCAGCCGGGAAAGCGGTCTCGATCCGTTTCAGGTATTCGCCGTTCCAATCTTGGTAGATGCGCAAAGTGTTCAGGATTTCATAAACAGGCAAACCTGGCAACAGGCGCTCTGCAACCATCCGGCCGCTTTCCGCCTCGGCAAAATTCTTCTGTGAGAAACGCTCCAGGGCGCGGAACAACCCGGTGGTGAGTTGGTTGATGCCAAGGACCATCGTCTGCGACTGGTTGTGAGCAATGGCCCGCAAAAAACCACCGTGTTTCGAGAAGGGGATGATCTCGGCAATATTGGCCAGGATCTGTTGGCCGCGCTCGACGCCCGATCCAGGCGTGCGCCTGGAGGAGGGCCGGTCGCGCAGTTGAGGCATAGAACGCCCGATGAAATAAGAAATAATGTGAATACCAACCACATCCTCTTCGCGTCCATACAGGATATGGCGGAAATTATCCGTCAACTCTGCCAGGAAACCCTCCATCAGGGCTTCGTTGTTCCCAACCGTCAGGCGTTCCAATTCTTGCAGGCTCCTGCTTTGCGCCCCCAAGCGGCTTTCTGCAATGGTCTCAGAGGCGCGGATCAACCCTTCGCGATGGCTGCGCTGCGACTCATACACATGGTTTTGCAAACCTACAAAGTCGCGCATCCGCAAAAAACGGAGATGTTCCGACAGGTTGCTCTGGAAGGTGCGCAAATCGCCGCCCAGGAAAACGCCCTGCAAAGGCGTGACAGCGTACGAGGTGCTTTTGCGGGCTGCCGCCGGGAGATTCGCGGAAAACCGGCGTTTATCCTCTTCGCTCCTCCCAAACGCGGGCTGGCCTGCAACGCGCGAATAATAGCCTCCCTGGCGCTGCATCGACTCCCCGCTGCCCAACTTGATACGGACAGCATCCACCACGCCGTGCTCCGCCAACCACGAATGGATGTCGTACTTTGCTTTCCGGTAAAGGTGGGCGGCGTTCGCCTGGCTGACCTGCTGGCTCAAGTCGGAACCGGCGATGAAAACCTCGGCGATGATTTCTTTGAACCGGTCCTGGGGGGATTGCAGGGTATGACGGCTCTGGGTGGCATAGTCCCATACCCGGTCGAGGTAGGCGCGGACGTTGCTGACCGTATCCAGATCTTCGAACAAGGGAATCAACCAGATGGGGGGGAGTTCAGCGGGCGCAAAATCCCTGCGCATCTGTTCGGCCTGGATGCGCATCTTGCGGTCGAGGGCGATCAGCGCTTCAGGCCTGGACGACAAACTGATCTGCAATCCCAGGGCCATGCCTGGATTGCCATATTTCCCGGCAATCGTGTTGATCTCTTGCATATTGTATGCGGTCGTATCGATGGCAAACGGATCGCGCGCCGTAATCAACCCCTGGTTGATGCGCGGGGTGAGCGCCATACGCTGTAAAATATCTCGATAACCGAGCACTTCCCGGAGCAGCGGTTCCGAGGCGCGGTTATTCAAGATGGTAGGAATCAGGGCGTGCAATTGTTTCCGCAGGGCTTTGTTCAGCGAAAAGTAAAATTCCAACGTTTCACGTCTTTGCTGCCGGAGTTCGAGCATTTTCCGCTCATAGCGGTCGTTATGCTGCCAGAGTACGCGCGCCGGGTCGCGGCGAAGATGCAGCCGGGTCGCCAGGCGCTGCACCGAAGTCGTCTCGACAGAAAACGGCAGGATGCCCCGATAGCGTTGTTCCAACTGATGCGTCAGGGTCGTAATTTCATTCAAGAGGCTGGTAAAGCGCTGGTTATGCTGGGGCAAGATATCGAGTTCAGATTTGAGTTCCGGTTTGATAGAGATCGCCGGATTTACCTGTTGCAAAATGCCCAAGATGCGGTTCATACGCCGCACATTCTCCATTACGACGGCCGCCACCAGGCGATGTCCCTGCCCTGACGGACGGCTGCTGCCATCCCAGTCGCTCCAAAATGACAGGAATGGAGTCATCATAGTCGTTGAAAATAACCCTGCAAACTCTTCGCCCGCGATCAAGGTATCGAGGTCCAACAATATCTCATCGGCCTCTTGCTGTGAGTTGATGGTTACATTAAGCCCGATGTATTCCTTGACCAATTCCTGCGCCGCTTTTTCGACCATCGTAGGTGTAACCGGTTGCCGGGCGATCAAGGTTACGATGATTGCATCCAACGCCATCTCGGCGCCCAGGGAATAGGCCTGGGTTGGATGCACGGTGCGATCATAGAGGCGCAGCCTGAATTGCTCCTGCCGTCGTTGGAGCGAATCTTTCATGAACTCTCGTTCCAATCGCTCCGTAAGCCAATGCCCGTTATCATTCTGCGCCCGCCACATCAACTCATCATGGATCGCCAGTCGGTCGAGCAAACGATTCCGGAAGACGTCCAGGCGCTCAGGAAGATGTGACCGGGTAAATTCCCGGATCAAGCGTTCACTGTCCAACGGTTGCATGACCGACAAATGACGGTATGCCCGGCTCGTTTCGCAATGTTGGACGATCTGCCCCTGCAGGGTATCCCATGCCCGCAGGAGATCAGCGGAACGGCTGCGACTCCTTTCGGGGACATCGAAAGATACCTGCTTGCGGTTGTAACGCGCATCCTCCTCCGCGATGAGGCGGTTCAGGTCAATGAGGAGACGGCGGGTCTTCCTCACCAACACATCCGCGTGATCCGCGCCGCCCAACGTCAGGCGGAAGGTTTTCCTTCCCGTCTCGAAGCCCTTCTCCGTGCGCGCAAACGTAGCCAGGGGCAACATGCCTATCCCACCGCGCGCCAGCGATGACGCCAGCCAATCCAGCGACAGGCCAGCCGGCAGGCGCTCGACGCGCAAGAGCGGGTACAGACTCCCCGTTGGCGGGATGATTTCCAGGCCAAACGGATTCCGGTCTGATGGCAGGTTCTTGACCGCCTGTAAAAGCGATTGCGTTCTTTCATATAAAATCGAGTTGCGCAAATGCCAATAGGCCCGGGTAGCCTGGGGCGTGTTCCGGTAGAACAAATAACTCAGGAAAATCGCAACAATATTGGGCTGGATTTGGGAATTCAACGCCTCGAAACGCCGGCGCAACTGCGGCTCGCGGATCTCGACCACGGTCAACCTGGCGCCGGCAAAACTATCGATTTTGGACATGGAATGCACCGTGATCACCCGGTCAGCCTGCGCTTCCGTGATGACGCCCTGGCGGTTCAACTCCGAGGCAACCTGCCGGACGGTCTTGATTTCGGGATAATCGCGCACCGGGGCCACATTTTGGTACGAAAGATCATCAATCACATAGAGATTATTTTGCAGGCAGTACCTGACCAGGCGGCGGATATCCGCTTCATCGAATACCCGTCCGGTTGCATTATGCGGATTATTGAGAGCCACCGCGCCGCGCCGCGGCCAGGAAGGGTCATGCTGGCTGATTTGCCTTATCTTCTCGATAAGGGCATCCACATCCAACCCCAATGCCGTAGACAAAGGCACGGGATACGTTTTTGTAAAGCATTGCTCGTAGGACCAACTCAAATCTGGGATGACAACCTCAGACACCCCACAGTGAAATCCCAAGATGCCCAACGCCGTGCGGGACGAGCCGCTGACCGCCATACAGGCTTCGGGGCGATACTGCGGTTGTTGTTTCGTGAAAGCGCTCAGGAAACTACGCTGGAGCGCCTGGAGCCACTCAGGTTGGTGCACGTTCTGGATGAGCCTGTCGAGAATTTCGTCCGTTTCTAATTCGGCAAACTCGTCGAAAATATGCCCTTTCCACGCACCCCTGACCCTGTTCGCAAAGACGACGCTTTTTTCTTCCAACGCCGCCAGGGAATGGTCCAACGCCTGGGCGCGCTGTTCTACCAATTTCCCAAGATGACGCTCGACGCGCTCGGCCAATTCCGGCAGGACGGTCTCCGCGCCGCCTCCCACAGCGCCCCCTTTGGGGAATGCCAGGCCTTCGAAGGATGGTTTTGCCTGTGGAACTTGCGCCGGCATATCGCGCGGGAGTTCGGCAAGGCCTTGCCCCAGCAGGAAATCCAGGAATTCGGCTTCCGAGGCAGAGGGGGTGCCTTTGAGATTGAAATGCACATTCTCGATAACGCCCAGGAAATCGGCGTTCCCAACGATGAACACAATGGAAAGATGATGCAATCGCCTGGCAAAGATGGCCGGGGTCAACAAACGGATCACGCGCTGCACCAGTTTGGATTCGCGCGCCAGGGAAAGATGATTGGGCGCATTATTGGCCTCGATGAAGAACAACGGTTTCTCGATGCTCATCGAGCGCAACTTGCGCCGCGTCGCCTCGTCCAGCGCCTCCCCGATCAGCAGGAAAGTGGGCGCATTCGGCTGCTGATCTAAATATCGCTCTACCTGCTGACAGGCTTCGCTTTCATCGGAAGCCAATTCATCGAACAAAAGGTTGGGGATGGCCTTCAACTGGGGCTGGAGTTCACATCGATAACCCAGAATATGCGCGGGGGTGAACTCCAGGTACGAAGACAGGGCGAACAAAATAATGCGCAGCATTTCATGGACGCCGCCCGACCCCAGGATGATCTCACGTTTGCCCGAGCGCTCCCCGGTATCATAGTGCAGCGGTTCCTGCTGGCCTTCCAACCAGGCCCGGAACGCATCCACGAGCGCGTGCGGTCTCTTACGGGAGTAACCTCCCCTGGGCATATAAGGGGCGCTTTTTTGGATCACCCGGATCAGGAAATCCAATTTCGGCTTTTCCGCGGCCTCCCATCCCAGGTATTCCAGGATCATGCCAGGATCGGTATCGCCCAACTCCTCCCGATGAATGTCGATGCCGAGCGCCATGCGCAAATAGGCCGACGAAAGGCTTACATCCTGAACCGGGTTCCCGATGTGAAAATTGACGCGCTCCTCGTCCGGGATCGCCGCCGCAGCCGTACTCTCGCTGATCTCTGACACGCGCGCCACGCGGATCGGCTTCAGGCGAAAGGCGCTCCGGGGATCGGATGGATAAGATGTCATGGCATTCTCACTCACACGGCGCATTCATTTACGATAAACCACTGGGAGCCGGCATGCCTGCCTGATCATCCTTCTTCCCCTTCTTCTCTTCCAAAGCCCTTTGCATCAGGGTCTGGAAAATGCCCAACAATTCAGAGCCCTGGGCAAGTTCTTGCGGCGTAAAAGAAACAATGGTACGCGCATTCCTCAGGTTCTGGCTGGCCTCGGCCAGGCGAGCGGCTTGCGGCGTGAGCATCAGCAGTTCGGGACTGCTCTTGAGCATTTCGAGTTCTTCCTTTTCGAAAGCCAGGCGCATCCGGTTGCGCGTCAACTCATCTTCGAGTCCCTTCTCGGCCAGCGTTGACTCTTTTCCAAGCAAAGTCCCTTTCAATTGGAGTTTCTTCATTTCGAGTTCGTGTTCCAACTGCGCGATCTCTTCATCTGCCTGGAATTTTGCCTTCGCCGCAGCCGACCGCGCCTGGTTGTTCAACCGCTCCGTCTGCTCCAGCAATCGCGCCTGCTCTTGCTGGCGAAGGGCCCCGCTGATCTCCGGGTCGGTTGGTTCCAGCGAATCGACCGCCAACGAAACCAACTCGACGCCAAATTTTTCCTGGAAAAGAACCGACTGTTTGTTCAAATGGCTCACCAGGTCGGTTGACGAAAGCGCGTGGATTTCGCATTTCTCCACGTACGCTTTGACCAGCCCCTGGAGCATCAGTTGCACTTCATCGGCGGCGTGCGCGGTGGCGTCCTGGTTCCAGCCCCCAATGCGGATCAGCGACTGGACATGCTCCAGCGAAGGCGCCACCGAGCCTACCAACTTAATCCGCACCTCCAGGTTCCCCACCGCCGTTGCCTCGATGGTCTGCCTGATCGGGCGCGTGGTGCGCTCCAGCGGGAG
>JBMOMO010000340.1:0-5379 GCA_049324135.1 Chloroflexota bacterium | reverse complement strand
ACAGCAAAAAAACACCCCGATTTCCTCGGGGCGTTGGGTTGCTGTGGGTTATCCTTGTGGTTTGTGCTGTTCTTGCTCGACCTGTTCCATGCGCCAACGTCCCGTCATCGAACCGATACGGGTAGTGTCATTGGTATTATTCGTTGCGCTGCGCCGGGAGGAGGATTTCATAATTCGCGCAAGCATACCACCGTGAGCGCGATGCGTCAAGCAAACTGCGAACTTTTTATTTCCCGGCACCCGGGAGCCTGAACAGCAAGCGCGTCCGCTCGATGCGGGTAGCCTCCAGCGGGACGCCCAACGCGGCCAGCACTTCCTCCGGGCGGCCAGTGGCGCCCTCGCGGGCAGACAGGTGCATGAAGATAGACGATCCCGTGAGGGCCAATTCCTCGATCAGCGGACGCAGGTCGTACGGTTTGCCGCGACGTTCACGGAGGATGGATTCGGCCTCTAAAACGGAAGCAAGCCGCTCGGTCAGGCCCGAGGCGGAACCTGCTCCCGTTATCTCGACCCGGTACTCGGCCCCGACCACTTCCGTTTGCAGCGCGGGCGCGCGCTCATCCACCTGCTCGACGTCCAGGACGGCCAGGCCGGGGGGCATATGACCTTCCAGCGCGGCCGGCAGGGAAGCGGGGGCCAGGTCGCCGGTAAGCCAGATGTCCATCACTTCGGCGCGCGAGGCGAACCCCAACGGCAGGGCCGCCGCCAGTTGGATGCGGGGCTGCGGGTGGAAGCCCTGGCTGTAGGCCAGCGGCAGGCGGGCGCGGCGCAGGCTGCGCTCCCAGATCTTGTGCAGGTCGAGGTGACCGGTATAGCGCAACGCGCCTTGTTTGGAGAAGGTAATGCGAAGTCTCATTTCACTTCCGGGCATTTCCAGGTGTCGCCGGGATGTTCGCGGCGCAGGTTAGAAAACGTCGGCAGGATGCCGCAGGCGTAGCAATCCTGGCGGCAATCCACGCGCACCTGGCCTTCGAGCGACATGCGGAAATCCTGGAAGAGGTAGTTCTTGCGCACCGCCGTCGAGATATGCTCCCAGGGGAAGACTTCGTCCAAGCGGCGCTGGCGGTAGGCGTAGAAGGCCGGGTCGAGGCCATGCCCCTCGAAGGCTTGCATCCAGACATCGAATTTCATCTGCTCGCCCCAGGCGTCGAATTTCGCGCCGTTCTTCCAGGCCGTGTAGACCACTTCGGCTATCCTGCGGTCGCCGCGCGAAAGGAAGGATTCGAGCAGCGTGTCGTTGGGGTTGGTCCACGAGAGTTTGATGTTGCGGTCGCGCAGGTTGCGGCGCAGCAGTTCCTGTTTTTCGAGCACGCTTTCGCGCGTGTCGCAGGCCACCCATTGGAAGGGCGTGTGCGGCTTGGGAACGAAGGTGCTCACGCCTACGTTCAGTTTGGCCTTCATGCCGATGACCTTGCGGCCCTCGGCAATGACCCGTTTCGCCAGGTCGGCAATGGCCTGCACGTCTTCGAGCGTTTCGCTGGGATGGCCAATCATGAAATACAGTTTGATGGTGGTCCAGCCGCGGCGGTAGATCTCACGCGTGGTGTCGATAATATCTTCATCGGCAATGGGTTTGTTGATGATGCGGCGCATGCGCTCGGTGGCGGCCTCTGGGGCCAGCGTGAACCCGCCGGAGAAGTGTTCGCGTAATTTGTCCATCAGGTCTATCGAAACGGACTCGATGCGCAGCGAGGGCAGGGAGATGGTCAACTTTTGGCCCTTGAAGCGCTCACTGATGGCGTTGGTCAGTTCGATAATGTGGGTGTAGTCGGACGAGGACAGGGACATGAGCGCCAGTTCCTCGAAGCCGGTGGATTCGACCGCAGCCGCAGCCGCCTCGACGACTTCGTCCACGCCGCGCTCGCGCACGGGACGGGTGATCATGCCGGCGTGGCAGAAGCGGCAGCCGCGCGTGCAGCCGCGCATGATCTCTACCGAGGCGCGGTTGTGGACGACGTTGATGTTCGGCACGATGAAGCGGGTCGGCGGGGGCGGCATTTTGCCCACGATGCGTTTGACGACCGGGTTGGCGACGCCGTCTGCCAGGGATTCGATGTGGGAGAGCGCGCCGTCGTCGAGGTAATGCGGTTGGTAGAAGCGCGGGACGTAGACGCCGGGGAGCTTTGCGAGGGTGAGCAAGATGTCATTGCGAGCGACCGATGGTCGAGTAGGCGGTGTTTGTCCGCCATATCGAGACTGAGGGAGCGAAGCAATCTCAGCGCTTACCAGGGGATTGCTTCGTCGCTGCGCTCCTCGCAATGACATGATGACATCAATAATCTCGTGGATCACTTCCTCGCCCTCGCCGATGACAAAGGCGTCTATGAAGGCGTGCATCGGTTCGGGGTTGAGGCAGGCGTGCCCGCCCGCAATGACGATAGGGTGCGAGTCGTCCCGCTCGTCCGCGCGGACGGGGAGGCCGGAGAGGTCGAGCAGGTTGAGGGCATTGGTGTAGAGCGTCTCGTAGGGCAGGGAAAAGCCGATAAGGTCGAAGCAGGCCAGGGGTCGTTTCGATTCGAGCGCGTAGAGCGGAATCCCCTCGGCGCGCATGGCGGCTTCCATGTCCACCCAGGGCGCATAGGCGCGTTCGGCCAGCGCATCCTCCCGCTGGTTGACCTGGTCGTAGAGGATCTTCAAGCCTACGTTGGAGACGCCGATGTCGTAAATATCGGGAAAGACCAGCGCCAGCCTGGCCTGGACGCTGTCCCAGTCTTTAAGGGTGATGTTCAGTTCGCCGCCCACATAGCGGCCCGGTTTTTCCACTTTCAAAAGGATACGGTCGAGACGGGACTCGATCTGTTCGGGAGTAAGCATGGGTGCGATTATACCTGATACGATTTGTCTGATTGGGGAAGAGGCGCGCCAAACGGGAGATTACCCGGGGGCGGCCTTACAAATTTGTTAAGTCGTTCTAGCCCAAATGGGTTACAAGGAAATTGCGCAACTGGCTTAGAATGTATGTAGATATTCAAGAAGGAGAAACGCCATGAAGAAACTATTGTTCATTTTTCTTGTATTAGGATTGTCGGCCTGCAGCGCCGTCCCCACCCAAGCGCCTGCCCCGCAGCCTACGCCCATCCCGCCGACAGCGGAGGTCATCATCGTCACCGTGGAAGTGCCGGTGCTCCCCACGCAGGCGCCGCCCTCGCCGGTGCCGTCTGTGACGCCGCTGCCGCCGCCCACCGAAGTCCCCACCCAGGCAGCCGAGCCTACCCAGCCGGCCGCCGCCGCGCCGACTTCCGCGCAGCCGGCTGCCAGCGGCCCGATCAGCATCCCGCCGGAATTCAACGGCCAGGCGTTTGCGAACATGACCGTCTCGACCGACACCTTTTCCCTGCGCTGCGCGCCGAAGGAGATCACCTTCGACGTGACCGCCACCGACATCTACATCACGCGCGTAGACTTCTATTACCGCATCCGCGACAAACATTCGAACTACATCCCCGAGTGGTCGCTAGGCGGTTCGTTGGAAACGGACGGCGGCAACCATTTCTGGCTGACGTATTCCGGCGAATCGGTGAAGGCCGATAACCGCAAGGACTTCGGCTGGTTCGACCTGCAATTCGTGGGCATGAACAAACTGGGACAAGTGGTTGGCCGCACCGAGAAGATCGTGGACCTGGTATCGTACACCATCGACTGCCCGTAATACCAACGTGACGGTCGCTTCCGAAGTGACCGTCACGTTGATTAGAAACGGACAGGCGCGCGCCTGTCCGTTTTCGTTCGTATCGGCAGATGGTTGGATTATCCAGCCGGTTGCATGCGGAGGCGCTCGCGTCCCCACAGCCACAGCGCGCCCAGGCCGAACAGCACCACCGCGAAGTTAATCAGCCAGCCGAAGAAGCCCAGCGGCAGGAGCGGGAACTTGAACAGCCCGATCACCAGGACAATGATGCTCACGCCCGTCACCACCGGCCAGAACTTATGCTCGGCCAGGTCGAGGTTGAACTTGCCCAGCACCCACTTGCCCAGCGCCGCGCCGACCACGATCTTGGCCACGTAGGCGGTCGCCAGCGCAAAGGCTACGCCCAGGGCGAAGATTGCCAGGAGTCCCAGCCAGATGATGACGCCGCTAACGCCGCCCAGCGTGAGCATACCGAAGACCACGCCGCCCAGGACCATCACAATGACGATGACCAGCACGGTAAAGAAGAAGGCCGCCCAGGCCACCGCGCCCCATCCCAAACTGGGCCAGGGTTGCGACTGCATTTTCCCGGCGCTCGTGCGCAGGAACAGGGGCGTCAGCCAGGCCAGCAGCAGGCTGAACAAGACCAGGGTCACGATAGAACGCAGCAGGTCGAGCGCCCAGGCGCCCACTTTTTGCGCGGGCGTGGGCGGCGCGTAGACATTCTCGTCCACTTTCGGTTCCACGCGCTTCACCTGACCGCCCACCGCGCCGCCGGGGAAATCCAGGTCGTAGGTGCTGCTGTATTCCAGGTTCCCGGCCACCTTCGCGCCTTCCGCCACCGTCAGGCCCGGCGCAACGCTGGGCAGCGCCAGCGGGATGTTCTGCTGCATGTAAACGTTGGGTGAGGGTTCATCGGCGGTGGCCTCGGTCTGGTCCACGTAGGCTTTCACGTCGCCGCCGAAGGTCCCGGCCAGTTCCAGCGCGCCGGCCCCGGCCATCACATCGCCTTTCACCTCCCCGGCCAGCAGGGACTGTCCCGCGCCCACCAGCAGGTCGCCTTCCACGGCGCTGCCGGGCTTGGTCTCCAGGCTGGCGCCCGCGGCCAGCAAGTCGTCGCCGACCTGCGCCTCGCCGCCCAACTGCAAACCGGCGCCCGCAATGCGGGCATCGTCCGCGACGACGCCGTTGATGACGATCACCTGCCCGGCGGCCCACAGGTCGCCTTCCACCACGCCGTTGATGGTGATGACGGAGCCGCCCACGATCAGGTCGCCCTTGACCGTGCCGTCCAGGGTGAACTCATTGGCGCCCACATACAGGTCGTCCTCGATCACCTGGTCAGCGGCGATGACGACATTCTCGCCGCTGCGGCTATCGAAGGCACTGACCGGCGCGGCAAATCCCAGCGCCAGCAAACCCGCCAGCGCCAGGACCGAAAACATTTTTTGGATGCGTGACATAGCATTCTCCTTTTCCTTGATTTCTCTCTGATATACGGAAATGACGGCCAAAGGTCTCACGCATCCAGGCGGGATTTCCTCGCATCTTCCCCAACCCTCAGGCTGCCTCCGTTATAGCGCCGGTTTCCCGTCCTTCAACACTTAGCCCGCCTTCTTGCGCGCCGGCGACCTGGCCGGCTTGACGCCGAAACTCTCCAGCGCCTCGCTCTTGGCCCCATACTTGCCCTTCAACATGGCGCGGATGCGGCTCTCCAGCGCCTCCAGTTTGGCCTGCTTGGCCGCCAACTG
>JBMOMO010000339.1:0-5091 GCA_049324135.1 Chloroflexota bacterium | reverse complement strand
CGGCAGGCGCATCGAAACCGCTTCGGGCGCTTATGTTCAGTGGCGGGAGAGAAACGGGGCAGAGGTCTGGGTCCAACTCGACCGGGATGGCGCAGTCATCGGCGTCAACCCGCATTTTGCAGGCAGGTCGGCGATACGAGTTGGCCTGACAAGGGAGGTATTCCAGCAGGGATTCTCACCCCTGGATGGCGGCTTTTATGGCTGGGTCAATCCCACAGACGAGAAATCCCGTGACGGGGAATATCCCCTGGTGTTCGACTCGCCCGACTTTTTGGCCCACCGCCCGAACCTGCCCGCTGTCCTCGACGCCCAGATCGCCGCCTTTGCGCACGAAATCCAGGTCTACGCTGATGAAAAGGCTTATGAAGAGGCGGGCGCGTCGCTTGCCGCTGAAGCGTTCATCCCATCCGGGCTGTTTACCCCAAGCATGGAAAACATCGAACCGCCCAACGCAAACGCGATGATCACAGGCAGGGTCATCCAATGTTCGACGTTCACGAACTGGGTCACCGGTTCGAAATATGAATGGGCGCTGGTGCATGCCCTGGGCGGCGAATTCGACGTCCTCATAGACCCCGGCATTCTCCAGACCAAAATAAATCCGGGCAACATCGTCACAGGCTCATTCTGGCTTTCGGGGCGCTTGAGGCTCCCCAAACAAAAGCCGGAAGCGCCCGGAAAGCCGCTGCGGGTACCCCGCCTGGGGGAACGCATCGAATTGGACCCCACCATCCGGCAACCCGCGCAGGTGTTCGATTTCGGCTCGTACAAAGAGTTCCTGAGCCAGGCGCGGGCCCTCGACGAACAAAAGAGACGAATCCACGCCGCCATCCAGGCCTACCCGCAAAAGGAACGCCCGAAAACCCGGGAATGGGCCCAGTATGACGTAATATCGAACCAGGTTCGCTCCCTGGTGGAGGATTATCACCGCAGGCTGCCCGTCCAACGCCTGGCGCAATGCCCGTATTGTGAAACCGACATCCTGCAGCCGGTTGACGCTTTCAGCCTGATGGGATTCCACGGCGATTTCAGGGGCGCTCGCGCCTTTTTCGACCTGGGAGGCTGGCAGCAGCCAACCCCGTTCAGGCAAACCTGCCCACACGCCCTGTGCGCCACCGCTTCGGTCAACTTGAATGGACATACCCCGGATGACCTGGCGGCGTGGTGGATGGGGAGCGATATCCAACGCCTCGATTCGTCCCCCCAGGTCATGGTCTGGCCGTTGATCGCCCGCTATACCCGCGCCGTCCTGCGCGCCATCCCCATCGGGCGGCTCGACGAGCCTGAATGGACGCACCGTTATACGATGTATGTCGCCGTCTATTTTGCCGAAGAAGGCACCAACCTGTTTACCGATGAAATGTGGGCGCCGAACGACCTGGGCGGGCCGGCGAGCCGGGGAGTGTGGCGGGACAACGACGTGCTCAAATGGGCGAGGGCAGGCCGGTTGTCCTGGATGGACCCGGGGAACGTAACGCGCTTGGTCAAAGGGCCGGCGGCGGATTTCCCCTATGGCAAGATCGCGCCAAACTGGTATCGCATCCTGGAAAACGGTCAGTTGGATGGCCCACATCCATATCCACATGCCTGGCAGGACGAAGCGCCCGCCCACGACCAATCCTACCGGCGCAGCATCGAACGCGAGCAATGATGTCAAATCAACCAGACCCAGAGCCGTTTTCCCGTTATTTTGGATTTCTCGAGTCGGACTATGACTTCCAGATTCGACATACTGCGGACCAGTTTGGCGACCTGTATGTTGCCGAATCGGATGTCTGCACCCTGAGAATCGGCATCAAGCGCGATTCGAGTGATAGCGGCCTGGTGACCATCCAGGCCTCGGGCGCTGCCCGGCAGGCGCTGGTCGAAAAAGGAGTTCGGGGGAGAGCCTTGACGGTTGCCGGGATCGCCCGCTGTTACGAGTCTGACCTGGCCCCGGAATGGTGGCAAGGGACGATCCCGCAAATCCCCCTGTCGAGGCAGGCGGAATACGTGAAGAAATATTGCCGGAAGATGTTGGCGGGGGATTTTAGCGAATGGGGCTTCCTGGAGAGACGCCTGGCCGAGTTGGCGGAAGAACGGGCCAAAGAATTCCGCAAACAGTATGAAGAACGCGGCTACCAGGTCGAGGAGCAAAACGGGAAGTATGGCCTGTCCTATCATCGCATTCCCGTGCTGGCGCCGGTCTACTCTTGCGTGGAAGTCATCAATGATGATTCCAAAGAGTACAGCCTCGAGAATTACAAGGATGACCCGGCTGTGATCGAGGTGGGCGAGTACAATTTCCCGATCGTGATCGCAGATGGTAAATATGGGCTGCTGTTAGGGAGCGAACTCAGGCTGGGACTCGACTACACTCGCATCATCAAGTTGACGTTCTGCCACTACCTTTTTCAGACCCGCGACGGCGCTTTCGTGCTGTACGATGTCGATAACCTTATGCAGCCGCTTGCCGCGTTTGCGATTTCGGGAGAACTGACCCTGGAGAAGTTGCTGAAAACCCTTGAAAATGGGTACCCGGCGGCGTATGCCGAATTGGGAAAAAGGCTGCGCCGGCAAGGCGACCGTTACGTTTCAGAATATCGCCGCTATGACGGCACGCAGGCCATCAGCAGCAGCATGTTCCACGATTTCCATATTGCTACGGTGGAAGTCATCCTCAACAGCGATTTCAGCGTGTCGCCTGTTTGAGGGAGCGCTTTGAAAATAACCACAAGTACATAGCGCGGAAAGCCGCAACCGAATCTGCCTGTCATTGCGAGCAAGCGTCCTTCGAGCGAAGCAATCCCCTCGCAGGCCAGGAGTCTGCTTCCCCCACGCTTCGCTCGGGGCAGGCGCTGCGCTCGCAGTGACACCAAGCTACAAAATCTTCCCACCTGCGCCTCCCGAAGGACGTCGGGCCGTTGGACGCTTCGATACAAAACGATGGTGATTATGACTGAAGAAGATGCTCTTTGGAACGAGTACTTGAAGGGTCAGAAATACCAGATTACCGAGCAGGACGGTAAATTAGGATTGAACTTCGAGAATTCCGTACTCCTGGAACCCAGGTATTCTTGCGTGGAAATCACGAACCAGAATGTCCCATTGTCCGACCTTTGGATCAGAAAATTCGTTGTAGATCGGTACTGTTTTGTGGATGAATGGAATTTCCCGATCGTCTATGCCGATGGTAAATATGGTTTGATCGATGGGGTATTCAATAGACTCGTCTCCGGGTTGGAATACGACAGCATTGTCAAACTCACTTATGACCATTACCTGTGCTTGCAGTCCAAAACCTACACGCTGAAACATTTTATCGGCGGTCAATCAACGGTCCCTGCCGCGTTTCGTGGAAGCGACAAAATCAGTTTGCCCGAATTATTGAACATCCTGCAAGCGAAACATCCGGAAGCCTACACGCAACTTTCCAAAACCCTCTATTTTGAGGGCAATGACTACATTTCTGAGTATTGGCATTATCACGCTGGCATATGTTACCCTGAAGCGGGCTATTCGCTGTACTTACCCATCGCTACCCGAAAAGCCATCCTGTCAACCAACTTCGAAGTTACACCATTAGAACTTGTTGTTCTAACGGCGCAAGCCGTTGAGCAGCCTGCCGGATAGAGAGACAAAATGAGCATGTACAACACCCTCTCGTTGACGATCACGTGTCCCCGCTGCGGCGTCGAAGCAGAGATGGAGGCTGATTTTCGATTCGGCTTGATGGAATTGACCCCTTATCGCATCGGGGATCAACTGCGCTGGGAGGGCATGGGCGTCAAGACGCCGGAAACCCGCCCCGCAGGCGGGAACTACGACGATGAGGCTTATGTCGTCTGCCCGCGCTGCCAACGCGACTTTTGGCTGATGGTCTCTGTGAGAAGCGATGTCATCGTGGGCGCGAGCGTAGACGCAGGCAAACAGCCCTATATCCCTGACGAGATTGCACAGAAAGGAAAGCCTGTGAACTCCCTCGAATATTACGACTCCCTCCAAAACGTGAGGAACATGGAACCGCTCATCATCGTGCGCCGCATCCCCTATGAAGAACCCTATCACACCCGCCTGGAAATCGTGGTATCGAACGGCGTCTTCGGCGGGAGTACAGACATCTATTGCGGCGTCCAGGAACTGAAAGAGATCGGCGGCGCGCTCCAGGAATTCCCCGCCAGAGCCGGCGACGAATATCGCTATGTGCATGGTTCAGAGGAACGCGAGAATCTATTCTACCGGTATTTCGTATTGCGCGCCTATACGACCGACGCCCTGGGGCATTGCGCCATTCAGTTCATCATCAACCTGAACAAAGACGGGCCGGACGAAGGCGCCTGCCGGTTCTCGATCAGCGCCGAGGCCGCGGCCGTCAATCGCCTGGGGGAATTGTTCGCGCGATTCTCTGAATTGAAGCACCTCGAATTCAGGTGGTCGCGCAAGGAAGCGGAACTGTTCGAAGAATACCAGTTGTCAGACGCGCCTTCCACCTTCATCTCGCCAGACAGGACGCCTCAATATTTCCCGGCAGACCCAACGCCCTCCCGAACAACTGGACGCCAGGCGACAACCGGCGGATGGGACCCGGTCGCGCACGCCGCGAAGATGAAAAAGAGCGCCTCGGATGTCTCTGCCTTTTTCCTGCTCGACTCGTCGGACGCCTTCTCGAAGTGCATCCAATGGCTTTCCTTGTTGAAGCCATACGGCATGCCGGACATGGAGCATGCACCTTACTTCGATGAGGTGCGCAAAATCTACAAATCCGGCCAGGACGTGATGAATTTCGATTACGATTTCCGGTTGTCCTGGGAAAACAGGGATTTCCCCGCCAAACTCCGCTGTCACTTTGTCGATAAGGGCAGATACGAGATCGAATTGTGGTTCCCCGGCGTCATCGCCAACGAGGTTGCCGCCCATTTCAAAGACGGGCACGAAGCCTTCTGGTGCGCCTTCATGCCGCCCGCATTCTATGACTGACAAACCGAGTAACTGCCTACCCTCCCTCACCCCCAACCCCTCTCCCACGGGGAGAGGGGAGCAATCTGGGGTGATATTGTCGTTTTCGGCAAAAAAATCCGTTTTTCTTATCCGTTTCCCTCTCCCTTTGGGAGA
>JBMOMO010000338.1:0-5108 GCA_049324135.1 Chloroflexota bacterium | reverse complement strand
CCCTGGACGAAGACCTGGAATCCTTGATGATGCGCCAGGGATAGGAGCGCCGCAAGAATCAACGAGCCGTCAATGCCCGGAAGCCCTCCCCCAGCGCCTCGTGCGCGATCCCGATGACCATGAAGGCCTGCGGGTCGGCTTCCTGGACGATGGCCTTGATCTGGGCGATCTCGGAACGCGAGACCACGCAATACAGGACCGGGCGCTCGGCGCCGGTATACGCGCCCGTGCCGGACAGTACCGTCACGCCGCGTTCCAACTCGACCAGGATCTGGTCGGCGATAGCCTGCGGCTGCGAGGTGACGATCATGGCGGTGCGGACAGTCTCCGCGCCTTCCAGTACGGTCTCTGCCACGATCCCGCTGACGTACAGGGTGACAATCGCGTACAACGCCCGCTTCCAGCCAAAGACGAAGCCTGCCGCCAGGATGACTGCCGAATCTACTATCAGGTAACTCTGCGACATGGACACATTCCGCCAGTGGTTGAGGATACGCGCCAGCACGTCCGAACCGCCGCTGGTGCCGCGTCCACGGTAGACCAGGCCATACCCAAAACCGCTGACCACCGCGCCGTACAACGAATTGAGGAAGATGTCGTCGGTCAGGCCATTTTCAGGAAAAAACGGCAGCCAGAGCAGGGCGTCTAATGCCAACGAGTAAACCAGGATGGCGATTGCCGTGCGCGCTGCAAAACGCCGCCCGCCCAGGAAGCGCCAGCCGAGCAGGAAGAGGGGGATATTGCCAACGAAGACCATCAAACCGATCGGCCAGCCGGTGAAATGGTTGACCAGTTGCGCGATGCCGCTCACGCCGCCCGACGCCAGTTGCGCCGGGATGAGAAAGAGACGCAGGCCAATTGCCTGCGCCAGGGAACCGATCACGATCAGTCCATAATCGCGGAAGGGAGGCCAGGAAGACTTAATCATCCAGCAACTGCACTCCTGCCAGTTTTTCGATCACACCGATGACCGCCGAGTTGTCCAGTTCGGCCATGCCCATTTGCAGCATGGCGTTGAACAACTGGGTATGCTCGGCTGCCGCAGGCAATGGGATGCCGTATTCGCGCGCCGATTCCATCACGATGTTCAGGTCTTTGGCCTGCATGTGGGCCTTGAAGCCGGGCTGGCGGTTGCCGTCGAACAGGCGCGGCGGCTTGACGTCCAGCGTCCAGCACTGGGCAGCGCCCGCCCTGATGGCTTCCACCACCTTTTGCGGGTCCACGCCTGCCTTCTTGGAGAAGACCAGCAGTTCGCCCATGGCCACCATCTGCGCTGCGACCATGATCTGGTTGGCGGCCTTGGCGACCTGCCCCGCCCCCGCCGCGCCCACGTGGGTGATGGTCTTGCCCATTGCCTGGAAGACCGGCATGACCTTCTCCAACACGGCAACCTCGCCGCCGACCATGACCGTCAGCGTGCCGTTCTTTGCGCCGATGTCGCCGCCGGAAACGGGCGCGTCCAACGCCTGCACGCCCTTCGCCGCCAGTCTGGCCGCGATTGCGCGCGCCGCAGCCGGCTTGATGGTGGAATTGTCCACGAAGACCAGCCCCGCATGTGCGCCTGTGATGACGCCCTCCTCGCCCAGCGCAACCAGTTCCACGTCCGGGGTGTCGGGCAGGTTGGTGAAGACCACGTCCACTTGCGCGGCCACCTCGGCTGGCGAGAAGGCCGGGGTCGCGCCCTCGGCCGCCAATTCGTCCACCGGGGCGCGGGAACGGTTGTGAACTACCAATGGGAAACCCGCCCTCAAGATATTGCGCGCGATGGACTTGCCCATCAAACCGAGACCAATGTAACCAACTTTTAGCATACCTGCTCCTTTGGGAGGTTTTGGATGGAATTATACCCGCGCTTTCCAAACAAAGAACCTGCCTCCATAACGGAAGCAGGTCTAAATCCCAGGATGAAGCGTTTACTTGATCTCATACGTCATACTGACCGTGACCGTCAACGTCAACTGGCCGGGCTGGATCGGTACGGCAGCCGTTTCCACTGCACCGCCGCCCTTGCCGCCGAAGGTATCGATGTATGGCGCAGCAGATGAGTCGTAGAAACCAATATTTTGGATCTCGCCCAGTTGCACGCCGGCCGTTTCGGCCAGTTCCTGCGCCTGGGACTGGGCGTTCTCCACAGCCGCGTCGCGCGCCTGTTTGAGCGCCTCGGTCTTGTCGGCCACGTCGAACTGGATGCTGTTGATGTTGTTCGCGCCCGCCGCAACGGTCGCATCCAGCAGGTCGCCCAGCGCATCCAGGTCGCGCACCGTCACGAAGACAGAGTTATCCACCACATAGGTGACGCCGGTCTGCAGGCCTTCGGGGTTGTATTGAGTGTTGGGCCAGATGCTGAAGTTGGTGGTCTTGATATCCTTGTCCTCGATACCAGCCTCTTTCAGCGCCGCGATCACCTGCTGGGTTTCAGCGGTGTTGGCCGCCACCGCCTCAGAAGCGGTCGCCCTTTCAGTGTGCACGCCAACGTAGATATACGCAATGTCGGGCGTCAGGTAGACCTGCCCCGTTCCGTTGACATTCAACGAGCGGGCGGGCGGCGGCGCGGCCTGGTTGATGGTGGCCGGCCCGCAGGCGCCCAACGCAAACGCCGCAATGAGAACCGCTGATAGTAATAAAGTTTTGTTACGCATACGATCATCTCCTTGATGTGATATAAACATGGTATAGACGCGCCCAGGCCGGGAAAGTTCCCAAAACGGCTTGAAGTGTACCCGGTTTGTAGGTAAAATAACCGCACATTTGTTCCAGGCTGCTATGGCAATTGACTTCCAGCAAATCTACACCAAGACCAAGGAGATCGGCGCAGGCGCGCGCGAACGCAAGAAGACGCTCGAAGAGAGACGCAGCCGGGCGCGCGACTTGCTGTCCGCTTACGCTTCCGAGTTGGACGCGCTGCGCGCTATGGTGGACGCCGCCAAACGAGCCGATCCCAACCTGCGCTGCGCCTTGCCGCTGGATGAGGCGCTCGCTTCATCCTACCCTCGGCTTGATCCCGCACCCCAAGCCATCCTCATCGCCGCTGACGGGTCCCAAGTCAACCCCGACCGGCACGCTGCAACCCAGTTCTGCCTCATCAATGTAGGCGTCATCGTCATGCACACAGGCTCCGGCGCAGCGCCCGAAATCCGCACCCACAGCGAATTGCTCTACGGTGACGAACTGGATACCCAGACCGGCGTCATGACCGAGGGCATGGTGGCCCTGCGCCGCGACCTGGAGGAACGCTCCCAACTCGAAGAACTGTCCAGGGGCATGGATGGTGCGGTCGTCACCTTCACCGATGGTCCCATCGAACTGTGGGGCGCCAGGGATGGGGAAGACGCCAAAGCCTATGTGGATGCCTTGAACAACTACAAATCGGTCCTATCCCGTTTACAGGAACGAGGCGTCATCACCGCCGGGTATGTGGACAAGCCTGCTGCCAGCCTGGTGGTGCGCCTGCTCGAAATTGCGTCGGCCAGTGTAGGACAAGATGCTATCTTGTCCAACCTGCGCGATTACCATCCCCTGCGCGGCGTCAGCGACCGCTGGCTGTTCGGCGAAAAAAGCGCTCCGCTGCTGCCGCCCGGTCATCGCTCGGCAGTTTTCGGCATCCAATCCAAATCCGAAAAAGACTACCAGGGCGCGCTGTCCCTGCGCTTTTTCTACCTCAACGTCGGCGCAGACGGGCATCCCTGGCCTGTCCGTGTGGAAATCCCCAAGTGGGTGGCAGACGACCGGGAAAAACTCGATCTCCTGCACGCCGTACTGGTGGAGCAATGTCGCATGATGGGCAGCAAACCCTACCCCTACCTGTTGCACCGCGCGCATGAGGTAGCCGTGGTCAGGCAGGAGGAGAAATACCAGGTCGAGCAGATGCTGGCGCAGGAACTCCGCCGCCAGGACGAAGAACTCGACGAAGGCTCGTACAAGCAATCGGCAAAGGCTTTGCCGGGCAGAACAAGGAGATAGCCCCCACCACCCCCACCGTCCTTCCCCCTTCACCCTTCGGGTACTTCGCGGGGACGATGCGGGGAGGGGGCAGGAGGCAACATGACCCCAATCGAAATCGGACGCTTACTGCGGGCTGGCACGACCGGCTTTGTGGCCGGTTGCCGCGTCTCGCAATTGACCGTGCCAGCCTTTGGCGCGTTGGTGCGCGCCCCGCTGGAAGACGGCTACCAGGTCTACGGCCTGATCCACGACATCCACATCGACGATGACGGGCTGGTGCGCCAACTGGTCACCGCCGAGGCCATCAGCAATGAGGTGATGCGCGACAACCGCGAGCGCCGCATCGTGCCGGTAGAGATGTCCGTGCTGGCGGTGGGATACGAACAGGACGGCAAGGTTTTCCACCTCCTGCCGCCCCGCCCGCCATTGAGCCTGGACGTGATTTATTCGTGCAGCGAAAATGAGTTGGAACGCTTCGTGAAGGCAGGGCGTTTTGGCTATTTCCGGCACATCTTGAACGCCAAAGACATCCCAGTCAGTGAAGTGCTCAGCGCCCATATCCAGCAGGTGCGCGATGTGACCAAGGACCAGGCCTGGGCCGAGGCCGCCATCCACGAGATCATCAGCCTGCTGCGCGACGACTACCCGGCGTTGATGTCGGTGCTGGGCGCGTTGAGCGACGTGACCGTTTGAGGGCAAATGCGGAAAAATGACCCGCCCCCCGCCAGCCTGGCGCTGGCAGAAATGGGCATCCCGCACCGGGTCTTCGTCCATGCCGGGCCGGTCACTTCGTTGGAGCAGGCCGCCCGCGAGCGCGGTCATCGCCCAGAGCAGGTGGTGCGCAGCATCCTGTTCCGCACCGGGGAGGACGAGTACTTGATGGCGCTTGTGGCGGGAGCGGCGCAAATCTCCTGGAAGGCGCTGCGCGCTTACCTGGGTCAGTCGCGGTTGACGATGGCGAAAGAAGACGAGGTCTTGCGGGTGACGGGGTATCCCATCGGGGCGGTGGGGCCGTTTGGAACGGCGCGTACCCATTCGAGCACAGGCAGGCTGCGGGTTGTAGCGGACCCGGGCGTGTTCGCCGAGGAGGAGGTCTCGCTCGGTTCCGGCGCGCGCGGCGTGGCCGTCATCTTGAAGCAAGAGGATTTCCGGCGCGCGTTGGGGGA
>JBMOMO010000337.1:0-5117 GCA_049324135.1 Chloroflexota bacterium | reverse complement strand
TGCAAGAGCGGCGGGCCCTTGCGGGAGTGCATCTTGGCGCGCATGACGCGCGCAAAACCCGAAAAGAGCGGCGCAAGCAGCAGGAGCAGGACTGCCTGCAACAGGCCGATGCCAACCAACCAGAAGGGGTTCATAGTCCACTCCCTCCGAACAGTACGATCAACAGGATCGCCAATGTGATGATGATGTAGAGACAGTACAAGCGGATGTCGCCCATTTGCAGGGTCTGGATCCATTGCCCGGCCGTCTCCACCAGTTTTAGGGTCGGGCGCGTGACCGTATTTTCCACCACCGGCTCGGCGCGCTGGATGGCGCTGACCGTCGCTGTGTATGCGCTGGCGATGGCCCGGTAGGGTTTGTCCACCACCGTGCGGATCCAGTACAGCGGGCGGAACGAGACCTTGACTGGCTGGTCGAAGTTGGACGCCCGCACCGACATGGGCGCGGCGTACCCGTATCCGCACGACCACGGCTCCACATTGGACCTGCGGCTGGCGCGCCAACCGCCATAGGCGGCCACGATCAGGACCGGCACGATCAACAGGCCAAGCAGCAGGATGGCGACCAACGGCGGCGAGATCATCGTATTGGAAACAGAAACCGACCACCAAGTCATATCCATCACTATTGGGGCTTGGCCTGAAAAATCGGCAGCAAATGAACCGATGAGCGGCGCAACCCACGGCGCGCCCACGCCGAGCAGGATCGTCCCCAACGCCAAGTAGCCCAGGCTGACCAGGACAGGCGCGGAGCCGTCCACTGCCTGCGCCGCCGCCTTGCTACGCGCGGGTCCTGCAAACGCGCCGCCATACGCTTTGACGTACACCATCACCGCCAACGCGCCCGCCAGCGCCAGCAGGACAGCGAACAATGGGACGAAGACGCGCAAGGCAAACAGGTTCAGGCCGCTGGCATGCAACAAAGCCTGGTAGGTGAACCACTCACTGACAAAGCCGTTCAAGGGGGGGATGGCCGCCACTGCCAGCGCGCCGACGAGGAAGGTCAGCGCGGTCCATGGCATCCGGCGCCCCAGTCCACCCATCTGGTTCAGGTCGCGCGTACCGGTCTGCTCGATGACAGAACCGGCTCCCAGGAAAAGCAATCCCTTGAAGAAGGCATGGTTGAGCATGTGATACAAGGCTGCCAGGAAGCCCAACACCGCCAACTCCGGCTGCCGGAGCGTCACCCCCGCCATGCCGAGTCCCACCCCCATCAGGATGATGCCCACATTCTCCACGCTGGAGAGCGCCAGCAGGCGTTTGATATCCTTTTCCGCCAGCGCATAGAACGCGCCAACCACTGCCGAGAGCGCGCCAAACGCCAGCACGGTGAACCCCCACCACAAAACGGGAGCGCCTACCAGGTCCACGCAGACGCGCAGCAGGCCGTAGACGGCCGTCTTCTTCATGACCGAAGACATCAGCGCCGAAACGTGGCTGGGCGCGGCCGCATACGTATCCGGCGTCCAGAAATGCAGGGGCGCCATGCCGGCCTTGGCGCCAAAACCTGAGAAGGCCAGCACGAAGACGATGTTCTTCACCACTGGCGAAAACGCAGTGGAACGAATGGCCGCGAAATCGAACGACCCCGCCCTCCCGAAGAACAGGAAGAAAGCCACCATGATGAACGCCGCGCCCACATGCGCAACCAGGAAATAGATGAACCCCGTCCGCGCTGACTCTTTCTTATCGAACTCCCACACCACCAGGAAGTAAGAAGCCAGCGTCATCAGTTCCCAAAAAACGATAAAGAAAAACGCATTCGTCACCGTCACCACGACCAGCATCGCGCCCAGGAACAGGTCGGTGAAGAAACTGACCGAGACCCTGGCGGGCGCTTCCGTGAACGCATACAGGCTGGTTGCCACACCGATGAACGAGATGATCGCCGCCAGCAATATCGAGAGCGGATCCATTTGCAAGCCGAATTCGCCAAAAGGCACAATTGCGAAGAGCGTCAGGCCGGAGGTTGCGCCTTCCATCATCGCAAGCACAACGGCGATCACGCCGCTCACCGAGGCAAGCAGGCCGAAGAAAGCCGAAACGAACCTGGAGACCTTCCCCGAAGCGCCAAAGAGCAGCGCCGCCAGCGCGCCCACCCCGAACAGTCCCACCGCCAGGGACAGGAATTGGATGGATGTCATTTCGCCGCCTCCTGGAATGGATTGGACGACTCACCCGCCACGACGGCCAACCCCTTCATCCGTTCCCGCGCGGACTCCGGGACTGCTCCCGTTTCATCCATGAGGACCAGCGCCTTATGCGGGCACGCTTCGACGCACGCCGGGCCGGCCTCGCGGAAATAGCACAGGTCGCACTTCACGGCCACCGTCTTCTGCCCGATGTTCCAGGCCAGCAGGGAAAGTTGCTCACGGTAACTCAACTCGCGCAGGAACATCCCGTCCGGCTCGAACGGCGTGTTGACAAAAGCATAGTTGCCCACGTTCAACTCCTGCCCTGGAACCGGCGTGCCGCCCGGCAGGATGTTGCCATACGGACAGGCCAACGCGCACATCTTACAGCCGATGCACAGGCTCTCATTGATGTGGATCGAATCGCCGGTATGCATGATGGCCTGCACCGGGCAAACCAGGGCGCACATGGCATCCTCGCAATGCCTGCACTGGATCGGCATCGTCCCGGCCGGCGTATGGGTGACGTGCAGGCGCGGGTAAGCCTGCAACCCTGCCTGGCGGTGGCTCTCGGTGCAAGCCGCCACGCAGGCATAACACCCGATACATTTACGGTTATCTGCAATCACAAAACGATACATAGTCAACCTTGGTCAGGTGGTGAAAAATAGTGATATTTTCCTCAATGTCTATTTACAATAAATTCATGCTCCTGTCATCGGATTGGCGCGCATTTTTTAGCGCAATTCCGTTAAAACAAGATGGGGTGGTTGTTGGCGGGAAATCCACACTTGTTACAAGGATGCTACAACTTAAGTGGAATGCCGGGGGCAGCAAAAAAGCCCCCTTTCCCTTTTGTGCTATACTTTGACAGGTTGTCTGAAAAGTCATGATTTGCTTTGCCAGATTGCCAAATCTGGCAAGCTGGCGAGAGTTTTTTCTAGTTTAGGCTTGGATTTGGCAATCCAAGCCAGCGAAAATCGAGTTTTCAGGCAATTTCTGAGGAAGCCGCGACCCAAGGCATACAGATTTGTCCAAGACTTGTCACACTCCGGGAAGGCTGTTCTAATGTCTCGCTCTGTTGGGCGACGGTTCTTGATCGTTGCCGGGATGCTCCTGGCCGGCAGCCTGGCGGCAAAGGCCAGCCTGGCCTTCCTTTTCCCTCAACTCGACGCGGCGCTTTCCAATGCCATCCTCCTCATGGCGGGGCTGCTCGCCTGCGCGCTGGGGATCGCCCTCGACGAATATACAGTCCGTTCCGGCGGCAAGGCAGGGAAGAACCGCATCGAAGCGGAGTTGCTGCAACTGAACCAGGAACTGGAACAGCGTTCCTCGGAACACAACAAGGAACTCGCGCGCCTGAACATCGAACTGGAACTGCAAATGGCGATGTACAAACAGGCAGAGGAATTCGCCCGCGCCAACGAAGAACGCTTCCGCAACCTGGCAGACAACATCCAGGACGGCATCACCATCCTCGAAAACGGCAAACTGGTCTACCTGAACGACCGCGCCTGCCAGATCTTCGGCGACTGCCCCGAAGGCGACCTGCAGAACCGCCTGCGCGTCTATGCCCTGCCCAGGGAAGTCAAACGGCTGGAGGCGGCGGCCTCCAAAGCGGTCTCCAGCGGTGTATATCCCGCCGAACTGGAATACTGGATCAAACGCAAGGACGGCGAGAAACGCTGCCTGCGCGAGCGCTATTCCACCAGCCAGGAAGACGGCATCCAACGCACCTTCGTGGTCACATCCGACATTACCGAGCGCGTCCAGGCCTACCAGACGCTCGAAAACGCCGTCAAAGACCGGACGCGCGAACTGTCCACCGTGCTGGAAGTCTCCAAGCGCATCGCCTCCACCCTGGAACTGGAACCGTTACTCAACCTGATCCTCGACCAGATCCAATCCATCCTGCCCTACAGCGGCGCGGCCATCTACACCCGCGACGGGGAAGTATTGCGGGTGGCGGCCTACCAGGCGCCCGGCCTGCCGCACCCAGGCCGCCCGCTTTTCCTGTCCCTGGACAACGCCGGCCCGTACCAGCCGGTCATCGCGGAGAAAAAGGTCGTCATCTTCGACGATGTAAACGGGGAGCCGCCGCTCGCGCGCGCGATCCGGGAATCGCTCGGCGAAGGAAGCGGCGCTTCCTTCCGTCACGCCCGCGCGTGGATCGGCATCCCGCTCGTCCTGCGCGAGCATGTCACCGGCCTGCTGAGCCTGACGCACAGCGAACCGGGCTATTACACCCAGACGCACGCCCGCCTGGCCGAGACCATCACCAACCAGGTGGCGGTCGCCATCGAGAACGCCCGCCTGTACGAAAAGGCGCAGAACCTGGCCACGCTCGAAGAACGGCAGCGCATCGCGCGCGAACTGCACGATTCGGTCACGCAACTGCTGTACGGCATTTGCCTGTACTGCACGGCCACCAGCCATTCCATCCGCGGCCAGAACTACCAGCACGTGCAGGAAAACCTGGCCGAGATCAAGGACAACGCCCTCCAGGCCCTGCAAGAGATGCGCCTGCTCATCCTGGAAATGAACCCGCCCCTGCTGCAAAAGGACGGCTTGGTGGCCGCCTTGCAGGCCAGCCTGGAGACCATCGAGAGCCGCGCCGGGCTGGAGACGGAACTGCGCGCCGACGGCGTCAAGCGCCTGCCGCGCGCGCTCGAACCGGAACTGTACCGCATCGCCATGGAAGCGCTCAACAACCTGGTGCGCTATGCGCGCGCCAGGAAAGTGAGCGTGGACCTGCACACCCGCAGCGGCTGGATCATCCTGGAGATCTGCGACAACGGCGTGGGCTTCGACCTGGAGCAGGCCCGCAACAGCGGCGGCATGGGACTGCACAGCATGGAACAGCGCGCCCGGCAGATCGGCGGGCGGCTCGAAATCACCAGCAGCCCGGGCGCCGGCACGCGCATCCGCGCCGAAGTGCCGGAGGTGGAACGATGGCTGGAACCAACCTAAATCGCAAGGAGAAAAG